>CAZHZP010000093.1:0-8732 GCA_964537165.1 uncultured Roseivirgaceae bacterium
AGTGGGGGAGATTGTTTCTTTCGATGAATTGCTGATAGTTCTTTTCGGTATTACTTCGCATGATTTCAGCAAACTCCTCATAGGACTTGCCTGTTTTGGAATAGCCTTGGGGAACCTCATACAGGTGGTAGCATTTGACGTCCTCAGTTGCTTCACTGATCGCCTGGGCATAATCCAGTGACAATGCGGAATAGGAAGAGAAGTCAATGGGGACAAACAGTTTTTTGAAGGTTTCCGATTTCATGTACTCAGGTAGAAACAAAACAGAACAGGAGGACCGGAGCGCAATTCGTTTTGCCAGCGTGCCACTTCCTTCTAGGTCGTGTTTCCTTCCCATAATGATCAGATCCACATCTTTGACTTTTGACCATCGTAGGATTTTGTCCATTGTTCCCCCTTCTTTGGCATCGACTTCATAGGCCACATGGGAAGGGAAGTCTGCAGCCCGAATTTGGTCAGCAATACTTTTCTCAATTACTTCATCCACCGGTGCCAGTAGATCCGGGTAGTTTTTGCTTACCTCTTCGGGCAGAGCGAGATCCTTGGCCACATGTATAAAATAAACCTGTTCAGCTTCGAAGAAACGGGCCAGTTTAGCTGTTTTTTTAATGAGTACTTCATCCAATGGACTAAGATCCAGCCCAACTAAAATCTTTTTAAACTTTCTCATGTGCGGGGATTCAGAATTAGCTTCCAATTTAATGGTTTGATTCTTTGTTGAGAAATTAAATCCTGAAAATTACACGAAATGGCCAAATAAGAGGATAGGCTAACAAAAGCACAGTAACTTTACCCCAAGTTTACTTTCTTGCTTCCCGGTTTGCCAGGGGTATAGAAGCAGAATCCAGGTGTTTTCGAGCGAGTGGCTACGTTTGTCATTTGTATGGGATTGGAGGTTTTTTGGAAGTCCAGTACTTATTCTCAATTTGCAGCTCTCTGTGTATACGAAACCTGTCCTTTCGGGGGATTCCTAAAAATTGCTGCATGAAGATTCTTCAGAAATATTTTATAGCCATCGTGCCTACGGGTGATGTCCAGGATAGCGTTACTGCGATCAAGATGCAACTAAAGGAGAAATTTAACCTGAAGTATGCGTTGCGGTCTCCTGCACACATCACCTTAAAAATGCCCTTCCTCTGGAACGAAGCCAAAGAAAACCGTTTGATGCATACGCTGGAACGCTTTTTTAAAGAAATGCCCAGCTTCCGCTTAAAGGCACGTAAAATAGGGGTTTTTTCTGACCGGGTCATCTATATTAAAGTAGAAGAGAAAAAGGAACTGCTGGAAATGCAAAAGATGCTCAGCGAGATGTGCAAGGCCGAGCTGAACCTGGTGCAGGAATTAAGCGACTATGCCTATCGCCCCCATATGACCGTGGCTTATAAAGATATAAAAAAGAAGAGGTTCTCCGAGTACCTGGAGTTTGTCAAAGGTCAAGGCTTTTCCGGTCGTATCGAAGTGAGACAAATAGCCTTGTTAAAAAGAAATGAGGGCAAATGGACGGTCTTGAAGCAGTTTCCTCTTTTAGGTTTCCCCCTGGCCCGGTTAGACGAGATCGATTGACAGAGGCCATCCTTCCTGCATGGGCACCTTTCCCGCATGGACTCCCCGATTTTTGGTGCGCTTGAGGCCCAGACAAGAACTCCTAATGATGTCCTTTGGCAAGAGGAGATGTTTTGAAATCCGTTTTTTTTAATGTTTTAAATAATTTTTTGCCCAAATCCTATCTCCCAAATATTCATAAAATCCGGGAATGGTTGTGATCAGCTTCTATGGCTAGGGGTAGGGTGATGCTTGTGATCGGAAACAGTCCTTTATTTAAACAGCCGGTGGGAATTGGCAGTCAAAGGTATGGGGGTCTCGGATCAATTGAGGAGGTAACGGGCCGTTAAGAGATCAGGATATTATAAAATATAGTATGGTTCTCCAACCACTTAGGAACCGTTTTTGTTCTGGATATATAAAATAATTGATTCACTATTGGATTTATCTTTGTTAAAAAACCTAAAAGATCATCTTATGAAGAGAGTTTTACTTGGTTTGGCCTTGACAGTGGTTACAGTTTTTTCTGTAATGGCGCAAAGCCGGACCATAACCGGAAAGGTGTCTTCGGCTGACGAGCCAGAAGGAATACCAGGGGTAAATGTGCAGATCCAAGGAACCGCAACGGGTACTATTACAGATATAGACGGTACCTATTCGGTAGAAGTTCCGCAAGGATCTAATGTCTTAGTCTTCAGTTTCGTGGGATTTACGACCCAAACTGTTACTATTGGTAACCGCAGTGAGGTCAATGTGGTGCTCGCAGCGGACGTACGGGAGCTGTCAGAGGTTGTCATTACAGCCTTGGGTGTAGAAAGAAACCGGAATGAACTGGCCTATTCCGCCCAGGAGGTTCAGGGTGACCAGATCACCCGGACAAGGACGCCTAATTTTGTGGACGCCCTTTCAGGTAAGGTGGCCGGTCTGGATATCAGAA
The DNA here is from genome assembly GCA_964537165.1 of uncultured Roseivirgaceae bacterium. Classification (GTDB taxonomy): domain Bacteria; phylum Bacteroidota; class Bacteroidia; order Cytophagales; family Cyclobacteriaceae; genus DATGMS01. The sequence continues at coordinate 2,480 of CAZHZP010000093.1, forward strand.
GCAACAACACCATGGGCGGATCCACCAACGTGATCATTCGGGGTTATTCGTCTATCACGGGCAATAACCAGGCCCTGTTCGTTATCGACGGGGTGCCGGTTAGCAATGCCAACACCAACACTACGGGACAGCAAGGTGGGGGCGTAGGTACGGATTTTGGTAATGCGGCTGCTGATTTGAATCCCGACAATATTGAGTCTGTCAACGTACTGAAAGGGGCGGCTGCTACAGCCCTCTACGGCTCGCGTGCAGCCAACGGCGTGATCATGATCACCACCAAGAAAGGTCAAAGGAACAGCATGAATATCGCCGTTAATTCTGGTGTAACGTGGAGCCAAATTGATAAAAGCACTTTTGTGCGTTATCAGAAGGAATATGGCGCAGGTTATTTTGATGCTTTTCGGTCGGCTAACGATTTAGGAGGCGGGGAAGGTCCAGTGGTTCGTTTTCAGGATGATGCTTCTTACGGGCCGGCCTTCGATCCCAACCTGATGGTGTATCAATGGGACGCGATTGACCCGTTTTCGCCGACTTTCGGAAGAATGACGCCCTGGGTCGCGGCTAAAAACGACCCCAGCACGTTTTATGAAACCGGCTTGAATTCCAATCAGAGTATCAGCATCAGCGGGGGTGGGGACGAGACCACTTTCAATCTAGGTTACACCCGTAACGATACCAAGGGAAATTTGCCGAACAGCTGGATCGATAAGGACCAGTTCAACTTCAATGCTTCCTACAATGCTTCTGAGAAATTGACCGTGACCGCGTCGGCCAATTATACCCGCACCGTAGGTATGGGAAGGTATGGTACCGGTTACAACGGGCGGAACCCCAACCAGCAATTCAGACAGTGGTGGCAGACGAACGTGGATATCGAGGCCCAAGAAGCGGCTTATTGGAGAAACGAACAAAATATCACCTGGAACTGGAATGCTGCCAATACCGGGCCTATTTATTCGGACAACCTTTACTGGACGAGGTACCAAAACTACTCCAACGATAGCAGGGATAACTTCTATGGTTTTGCGATGGCCAGTTATGAGGTCAATGATTGGTTGAGTATCATGGGTAGGGCTACTTTCAATACAACTACCGACATGCAAGAGGAGCGTATTGCAATAGGAAGCGCTGAAGTGAGCGAATATGCCCGGTATGACAGGAGTTTCAATGAGACCAACTTTGACCTGATGTTAAACTTCGACAAAGACATCTCTGAAAACATCAGTTTCACAGGCCTGTTGGGATCAAACTTGCGCCGGAGCAGGCTGAGTTCCATTAGGGCAAGTACGAATGGTGGCTTGGTAGTGCCTGAAATATATTCGCTTTCCAACACCCGCAGTCCTATTGAACCTCCGACAGAAGTTTTTGAACGTGTTGGGGTGGATGGCATCTTTGCCAATGCCAACTTTGGATACAGGGAAAAGCTCTTTCTTGAGCTATCCGCACGTCAGGATAAATCGACGACATTGCCTGAAAACGACAACACTTATTTTTATCCTGCAGTAGCTGCCAATTATGTGTTTACGGAAGATTGGGAGTCTTCTTGGTTAACGCATGGTAAAATCAGGGCCAATTATGCAGAAGTGGGCAACGACGCTCCCGCCCTGAGCTTGTATGATGTTTATGATGTGGAAACGGGCTTTGGATCCATTCCTATTCGTTCCCTCACACATACCAAAAATAACAGTGCGCTGTTGCCGGAAAGACAGAAAAGTTTCGAAGCGGGCATTGAAGCGGATTTCTTCAACAGCCTCTTTGGTTTTGATGTGACTTGGTATCAATCCAATACCATCAATCAGATCTTGCCTGTGACCACCTCCTCAGCCAGTGGATATACACGTAGGTATGTCAACGCCGGGGAAGTTCAAAATAAAGGGATAGAGGTGTCAGCGTTTGTTACGCCTGTCCAAACCGAGAATTTTACCTGGACTATGAACCTTAATTTTTCCCGTAACAGGAATAAAGTGATCAGTCTGTATGGTGAGGGGGAAAGCAGAGTGGAGAACCTGCCCATTCAGTCCTACCAAGGGAATATCTCGATCAATGCTGCTGTAGACCACCCTTATGGTGTGATAAGGGGTACCGACTTTGTTTATTATCAAAATGACAAAAGCAAAAAGGTGGTGAATGCGGACGGCTATTACATGACTTCCGAAAGAGCGGACGAGATTATTGGTGATCCGAATCCAGACTGGATGGGTGGAGTCAACAATACTTTCTCCTACAAAGGGCTGACTGTAGGCTTTTTGATTGATATCCGCAAAGGCGGAGATATTTTCTCTCTGGATCAATGGTATGGTGAAGCAACCGGCTTGTACCCTGAAACGGCTGGTTTAAATGATAAGGGAAATCCATCAAGGCTTCCAGTGGAGGATGGCGGCGGGGTATTGTTGCCGGGGGTGAAAGAAGACGGAAGCCCCAATGACATCTATGCCGAAAACCTCAACGGCGACGGCCAGACCCCGTTTGGCTATGCCGCCAATAACTATGGAGAGGCCCCGCGGGCAATGTATGTCTTTGACGGCAGTTATGTAAAATTGAGGGAACTCGCCTTAACCTATTCTCTGCCACAATCGGTCATAGGAAATCTCGGCATCATCAGGAGCGTCGATCTGCAACTTATCGGCCGCAACCTTTGGATCATCCATAAAAACATGAAGTATTCTGATCCAGAAGAAGGCTTGAGTTCCGGTAATGCGGGGAGAGGATACCAAAGCGGGGCTTATCCCGCCGTCAAGAACTATGGGTTTAATGTCAGGTTAAATTTCTAAAAATCAGAAGATGAAAAAATCGCTTATATATATAGTTTCGATGATGCTCATGGCATCATGCGTAGATAGCCTGGATGACTATAACGTCGATCAAAAGCTGCCTTCAAGCGTGCCTCCTTCCACTTTATTTACGGGAGCCGTTAAGAACCTCACCGATGTGCTGACCACGCCCAATGTCAATACAAACAACTATAGGTTTTATGTGCAACATTGGACACCGACCCAGTATATGGATGAGCCGAGGTACAACATGACTTCACGTCTCATTCCTCAGAACATGTTCCAGACTTTGTACAGGGACGTTCTGATGGATCTCCAAGAGGCCAAAAGTCTGATCCAACAAGACGAGTTCTTAGAGCCTGCTGAGAAGGACAACCAACTGGCACAGGTAGGGATAATGGAGGTCTATGCTTGGTCGGTTCTGGTGAATACATTTGGGGATGTGCCTTATACCGAGGCTTTGGACCCGGAGAATTCCCTCCCCGCTTATGACGATGCACAAACCATCTACAATGATATCCTCGGGCGTTTAGATTCCAATTTGGATCTTATCGAACCGGCTGAAGGAGGGTTCGAGGAAGGGGATGTGTTGTACGCCAGTGATATGGAAAAGTGGGTCAAGTTTGGTAACTCCCTGAAACTGAAATTGGCGATGGTAATTGCGGATGTCGACCAAAGCCAGGCGCAAGCCTTGGTAGAAGAGGCTGCTCCTCATGTTTTTAGCAGCAATGAGGACAATGCGGCCTTCCCTTATCTAAGTGCCCCGCCAAATAATAACCCCATTTCGGCCAATATCAATCCGATATTCACGTCCAGGCAGGACTATGTAGCTGCCAATACGTTGGTGGATGCCATGAATAGTCTTGAGGATCCCCGAAGAGGGCAATACTTCACCGAGGTAGGTGGTGAATTCATAGGAGGGAGATACGGGTTCCCCAATTCCTATGCAGACTTCTCAACGCTCCACGATGATATTATGGCTCCGACCTTTGAGGCTTTGCTGCTTGATTATTCCGAAGTGGAATTTTTACTGGCAGAGGCCGTAGAGAGGGGATATAGTGTTGAAGGTACTGCCGACGCGCACTATAGCAATGCCATCCGGGCATCATTTGATTATTGGGGTGTGGGAGGTGCTGATGCCTATCTAGCGCAGCAAACCGTGAGTTACTCTACCGCTTCGGGTGACTGGAGGGAGAAAATCGGGTTGCAGAAATGGATCGCCCTTTACAACCGGGGATTTGATGCCTGGCTGGAATGGAGACGGCTGGATGCACCCACCTTGCTTCCGCCGGTAGTTGAAGGGACCGGCGCACTGACCGTCCCGACCCGGTTGATTTATCCGATTAATGAGCAGACGTTGAACCGCTCTAACCGTGACGCAGCTGCTGCGGCCATCGGGGGCGACCAGTCCTCTACCAAACTTTGGTGGGATGTGAATTGATTCGGATCGGTTGTTCGGCTGTTTTGAAGAGGCTGCCTGATGAAGGCAGCCTCTTTTTTGCTTGATAGCTTCGGTGGTTAGTGAAGTGAAAGAATCCCAAGGTAGGTTTCAGTGACTGGACGGAAATGCAATCGGGTGGTTCTTCAGGGTAAAAATTAAATTTTTCTCCGGTGGCTTTTTTAAGGGTTTGGGTGATATGGAGTTTGGTTAAAGTGAAGAAATTCTAACGTTAATTTTGTGTATAAAATGGCGGATAAACCTTATTCGTTTGCTATATCCTCAGATATCCCGCTATTTAACGTGGTGTTTTGGGTCTTTTGGCAAAAAAATAAGATTTTTTTAAAATTCTGTTAAATGTTAAAAAACTTTAAAAACACCTTTTTTGGTTATTTTGACTATTTGTCAGTCAAGAGGCGGATGGATTAAATTTTATTTTTCTTATGAAGAAGATTTATCGGTTTTGATGTTCGATTATTTTCGATATAATAATTTGTTTTAAATCCATTAGAGATGATGTTGTAGAAGATTATAATCGGCGCAATTGTTGTGTTAAAAGCATAATTTATAGGCTATTTTTGATTTTTCTATATTCTAATTAGCCGTTCCAGTAAAAATCTCCCGATGATATGATGGAAGGATTCTTCCAAAAAACCAAATATTTTATCACGCTAAAAAGTCCTCAAAAACAGGCGTTTATTGCAATTTCAAATTATTTAATGATTATTGTGCCAGAATTGTAATTAAACCAAAATGATTATTTTATGAAGAAAACTTTACTAGGTTTAGCGCTTGCTATGATCACGGTTTTTTCTGTGACGGCGCAAAACCGTACCGTAACAGGTAAGGTGACTTCTGCGGAGGAGCCGAACGGTATCCCAGGAGTGAACGTGCTGGTAAAGGGCAGTACTACTGGAACTATAACTGACTTAGACGGCGGGTATTCTTTGCAGATCCCATCCGGCAGCGATGCGTTGGTTTTTAGTTTTGTAGGCTACCTTTCCCAGGAGATTTCTATTGGAAATCAAAACACGATCAATGTAGTCTTAGAACAAGACGTCGCCTCCCTGGAGGAGGTAGTGATCGTGGCCTATGGTACAGCCGAAAAGGGTAATTTCACCGGCTCTGCTATAACCCTAAAATCGGAGAACCTTGAGAGAAGGCCGTTGACCAACGTGACGGCTGCCTTTGAAGGGACTTCAGCGGGCGTGCAGGTTACATCTGCCAGTGGACAGCCGGGCTCCTCGGCAGGTATCCGTATCCGGGGGATTGGTTCTGTTAACTCCTCCAACACGCCTTTATATGTGGTGGACGGCGTGCCTTATGACGGATCCATCGCCAATATTAATACGGATGATATTGCGGATATCACGATCCTAAAGGATGCGGCCTCTGCTGCGTTGTATGGGTCCAGGGCGGCAAACGGTGTGGTGATGATCACCACAAAGAGCGGTACGGCAAAGGCTTCCCGATTCAGCTTCAGGGCGTTACACGGGGTGTCTTCTAGGGCGCTTCCGGAATATGACAGGGTAAATGCCCGCGAATATTACCCGGTGGTGTGGGAATCTCTGAGGAACCCACGGCTGGCTACCGAAGAGCCTTCTGTTGCCAACCAATATGCTACCGACAATGTGAAAGGCGTTTTGGGTTACAATCCATTCAATGTAGCTGACAACGAAATCGTCGGCACAGACGGTAGGATCAACCCGAATGCCAGGATGCTGTACACCGATACCGATTGGTTCGAGCCTCTGGAAAGACAGGGACAAAGAAGCGACTACGGGTTGAGCTATAGCGGCGGTAATGAAAAGTCTGATTATTTTGTGTCTCTGGGTTACCTCAATGAAAAAGGCTTTTTGGTTCGCTCCAATTATGAGCGGTTTAACGCCAGGGTAAACATCAATACCCAAGCTACAGATTGGCTTAAAACAGGCCTTAATGTATCCGGAACGACGATTAAGTCGCAGATGGCCAGAGATGGCAGCTCTACCGGATATGTCAACCCCTTCTACTTCGCCAGAAACATGGGCCCGATTTATCCGGT
>CAZHZP010000094.1:0-8598 GCA_964537165.1 uncultured Roseivirgaceae bacterium
ATATATTCATAGCCCGCGATTATCATCCTTGCCACCCAAAAGAAGAGGATTTCGGGAGCGGTTACCAGGTCGTTGGTTGGATAATAGTAGCGCAGGTCCTCATTTCTCTTACCGGTAAGGAAAAATTCAGGGTCGAAGACGGAGATGGGCCACAGCCAAGATGAAAACCAAGTGTCCAGTACGTCTTCATCCTGGGTCAGATCAGACAGCTGAAAGAAGTTAGGCCCCCACTTTTCGTTGGCTTGCGACAGTGCCTCCTCTTTGCTGTTAGCGACTATATACTCTCCGTTGGGAAGGTAATAAGCAGGGATCTGATGCCCCCACCAAAGCTGCCTGGAGATACACCAGTCCCTCACATTTTCCATCCAGCTGCGGTACATGTTTTTGAATTTGGGCGGATAAAGCTGGATAACATCGTCCATCACCGACTTGAGTGCGGGTTGGGTAATATCTTCCATTTTCAAAAACCACTGCAAAGAAAGCTTGGGCTCGATGACGGCATCTGTCCTTTCGGAGTGGCCGACGTTGGATCGGTAATCCTCCTCTTTGAGCAACTGGCCGGTTTCCTTCAGCATTTTAGCGATCTTCTTCCGGGCCACAAACCGGTCTTCACCGATCAATATCTCTGCTTGGTCATTTAATGTCCCGTCATCCGCGATAATGTCAATTACAGGAAGCCGGTGCCGCAAGCCGATTTCATAATCATTGATGTCATGGGCAGGCGTTACCTTCAGGCAGCCCGTTCCAAATTCCATGTCCACATATTCATCTTCAATGATGGGAATCGCACGGTTGACCAGTGGTATGACCGCTTTTTTGCCCTTTAGATGGGCGAATCGCGGGTCGTTGGGATTGATACAGATGGCCGTGTCAGCCATGATGGTTTCCGGTCGGGTAGTAGCGATGGTCAGAAACTCATCTGTGCCCTCTATTTGGTACTGAATATAATAAAGCTTGGATTGAACCTCTTTAAAGATCACCTCATCATCGGAAAGAGCAGTCTTCCCCTGCGGATCCCAATTAACCATGCGGATGCCGCGGTAGATCTTGCCTTTTTGGTGTAAATCCACAAATACACTGGTCACAGCCTGGCTCATGTCGGCATCCATGGTAAACCTTGTGCGGTCCCAGTCGCAGGAGGCACCGAGCTTTTTCAGTTGCTCCAGGATGATACCGCCGTACTTCTCTTTCCATTCCCAGGCATGGGAGAGAAATTCCTCTCTGCTCAGCGACTTTTTTTCAATTCCCTTGTCTTTAAGCATGCTTACCACTTTGGCCTCGGTAGCAATGGATGCATGGTCCGTTCCTGGTACCCAGCAGGCATTTTTTCCTTCCATCCTGGCCTTCCTCACCAATACATCCTGAATGGTGTTGTTCAGCATGTGGCCCATGTGCAGTACCCCCGTGACATTAGGAGGAGGGATCACAATGGTATAGGGCTCTTTGGAAGGGTCAACGGAAGAACTGAATAGCTTGTGTTCCATCCAGAACTTGTACCATTTGGCTTCTGCTTCGATGGGATTATATTTTGTGGATAATGACATAATACTTCGGATAGTAAAAACTTAGGGGGCAAAATTAATAGAAATATCTATGAAGCACTTACAAATACAGGCTTTCCCTACGAATTTTTAAAGTGGGGTTGGGCTTTTGTGTTCTACTTATTAACTTTAAATTTGCCTAAACCGATTTTTGATAATGGAAAACCAACAAGAAGAACTCCTTAAAAGTTGGGTTCAAGTACCAAAGCATTCCGATTTTACCATTTATAACCTTCCTTTTGGAATCTTCAGAAACAAACGTCTTTCTCCCCGCGTGGGGATTGCCATAGGGGACAAGATAGTGGATTTGTCAGCTTTACAGGAAGAGGGGTTTTTTCAGGATATCAAACTGGAGGAAGGCATTTTCCTGCAGGACCGTCTCAATCCCCTCATTGCGCTTGGAAAGGCGACTACGAGAAAGGTAAGAGATAAGGTACAGCAATTGTTGGGTGAAGACAATCCTGATCTTAAAGACCACCAGTCTAGAGGCAAAATCATGGTGGGACTAAAAGAGGCTGAAATGATGTTGCCAATAAGCATCGGGGACTGTACGGCTTTTGAAGAAGTTGTATGGGATACAACAGATGCGGGTAGCCAAAGGCTATTTCCTGAATTCACGCAAAGGAAGGTGTCCACCATCATGCTTTCAGGTGTCTCCGTACACCGTCCCAAAAACCACATCAGGACATTGGATAATTTTTCACACGAGTTCGGCCCTACAAGGGCATTGGATTTTGAACTGGAGCTTGCTTTCGTGGTGGGAAGGCCCACCCGTCCAGGCGACAGTATTGGGGTGGCAGATGCGGAGGATTACCTCTTCGGGGTGCTGCTGTTTAATGATTGGACCGCGAGGGATGTTCAGTCCCACGGGGGGATCCGATTGCCCCATGCCAGTAAGAGTTTTGCTTCAAGTATCAGCCCCTGGGTGGTGACCCTGGATGCTTTGGAGCATTTTCGTCATCCATTGCCGGTACAGCATCCGGACCTGATGCCTTACCTCCGGGATGAACGGGAAAACAATGGGTTTGACATCCGGTTGGAGGCCTATGTAAAGCCGGAAAACGGAACGGAACACCTGGTCAGCCGGGGCAATTTCAAACATGCAGGTTGGGCAGCTTCCCAGTTGCTGGCCCAGCAGACCATCAATGGATCCAACGTAGAAATAGGTGATGTTATCGCAGCTGGCGCAGTGGTTCATCACGAAGAAGAGCATGACAGTTCGTTGGAGGAATATGCAAAGGCGGCACCTCCTTCCCCGGAGGGCGGACGCTCCGGGGAATTTGTCCACGATGGAGATACCGTTATTCTTAAAGCTTATGGTGAAAGAGAGGGCATCCGGGTGGGCTTTGGAGAATTGATCAGCAAAGTATTGCCTCCAAAATCATAAATAGATGAAAACCTACACTACGAACTATTATAACACTTTTATTGAGGTAGCCGATGACTGCCCGGCTATGTCAGGCACCCCTCCGCCAACTAAATCAGGAAGTCCGTCAATAGCTAGGCTACAATATGACCAATTGAAGTCTCACCCTTACCGCTTCGATTCGGATGAGATTTTATTTTTTGTCTTTGCGACCAAGAGAGAAATACCGCAAGCCGAATGGGAGGAGAAGAGGAAGGCCTTTTTCTCTAAAGGGCAGGCCTGTCTTCGGGCTTCTCCCCTGTCTAAGAATTACGGATGGGGAATCCATTTTGACCATGCTGGGAAGGCCGCTTTGTATGGCAGGGAATCCGAGGCATACCAGCTGCTTATTGATGATATCTCTGTCAAGAAGTTGAAGGCGATGCGGTCTAAAAGGAAATAGACAAATACACAACACATTTCTCCGTTGCTTAAAGCACACCTTGACAATCCTTTCCAAAAGGATGTAATCGTTTGCACCTACAGGCGTTATATATGATGCTGCCGGTGACTTAATTTTTGCCGTTTACGGCCAAATGAAAACTCACTTTATCACGTTTATCGACTGTTAGACATTTATTTTATGCCTCAAACTCAGTTTTTTTTCCTCAGCGCTTTTATAATTACATATTAATATATAATATGCAATCGATTGTTCAGTATTTTCCAATTTTACCCAAAATAAAGATGAAACAACCGCTACTAGTGCGTGGAATCTGGCGAAGGTTCCCTTTATTCAACCGGCTAAACCCCAGCGCGGCCGGCGCATGTTTTTTGTTTATGTGTTTTGTTATGCTAGCGCCTCTGGCGTCTGCACAAAGTATTTCGATCACCGGAAAGGTGATCTCAGCCGATGAACAGCTTCCTGTACCCGGAGCTACCGTGATGCTGAAGGGGACCACTTCGGGGACTATAACAGATATAGACGGCAATTACTCTTTATCCGTATCGGATAGGGAAGGAATCTTGGTCGTATCTTTTGTGGGTTTTGAGACGCAGGAAGTTCCTATCGGCAACCGATCGTTGGTCAATGTCACCTTGGTGACTGACATGAGTGATCTCGAGGAGGTCATCGTGATCGGTTATGGCGAGGTGAAGAAGAGCAACGTGACCGGTTCTATTGTATCCGTAGATGTTGAAGATTTGGCTAAAATTCCGACGACCAACGTCATGGAATCTCTTCAGGGGAGACTGCCCGGTGTGGACATCACAAGATCAAGCGGACAGGCCGGTGCAGGGATTAACATAACGGTGAGAGGGAACCGCTCGCTCACTGCCAGCAATTCACCTTTATTTATTGTAGACGGTATCCAGTACAGCAGTATCCAAGACCTTAACCCCAATGACATCCAATCTATGGAGGTGCTGAAAGATGCAGCGTCTACCGCCATTTACGGATCCAGAGGCGCCAACGGTGTGATTATCGTTACTACCAAGCAGGGGCGAGTGGGTCAGACCCGCGTCAATGTAAATACCTATGTTGGGGTGTCGGAAGTGGTGAAATATCCCAGGGTCCAGACCCCACAGCAATATGCCAACCTACGCAGGGAAGCACGCCGCGCAACTGGCGACTGGAACGGGCCGGAAGATGACCCTAATATCTTCAATGACTGGGAACTGGAAAGCGTACGGAATAATGGGGGGGCTGTCTGGCCAGACCTCTTTCTTACAGAAGGTTTGCAGCAGGATTATCAGGTAGGGGTTTCCTCGGCCAGCGAGAAGTCTAAATTCTATGTTTCCCTAAACTACTTTAACGAAAAAGGAAATCAGCGCATGGACGAGTTGAACCGCTATAGTATCCGGGCCAATATAGACCATGCATTGAATGACAGGATCAATATAGGGACACAAAATCAGGTTACCTACTATAACCAGAATTTCAGAAGGGATCCAATGAATATTGCCAACAAGATCAATCCCTTGTTGGACCCTTACGATGAAGATGGAAATGTAGAGTTTCAGCCCAACAATTGGAAGGATGTCAACCCGCTCATCGACGAAGAACCGGGGCATTACAAAAACAACAACCGGACTACCAGGGTTTTCACCTCTGCCTATTTTAACTACAAAATCATCGATGGACTGAACTTCCGGTCAAACTTGGGAATGACGCTGACAAACGGACGGACGGGGATCTACCGCGGATCTGAAACTGTGGATAGAGCGGGAGCTGTATCTGAAGCGGTCTACCAGACCAACAATAGCGTGGGGTTCAACTGGGAGAATATTCTGAACTACACCCGGCAGTTTGACCAGCATTCATTTACGTTGACGGGGATCCATACCCTGTTAAGGAATGATAACGAGAACCAGTCCGCCCAGGGCAGGAACCAGCTTCTGGATTACCAGCTTTTCTACTCCTTGGGCAACGCAAATGATCAACTGGCTATCCAGAGTAGCTATAGAGGCAGCAGTCTGATGTCCTATACAGGGCGGTTGCAGTACGGCTATGCGGATAAATACCTGTTGATGTTCACTGCCCGTGCGGATGGAGCTTCGCAGTTAAGTGAGGGAAACAAATGGGCGTTTTTCCCTTCCGTGTCTGGTGCATGGCGGATCATCGAGGAGCCTTTTATGCAATCCTCCAGTCTCTTCACGGACCTGAAGCTAAGGGCAAGCTACGGGGTGGCGGGCAATTCAGCCGTCGACCCTTATTCTACAGAGTCTTTGCTGACAAGGGTGCCTTTTTCTTTTGACGAAGAAGGGCATATCGGTTACACTTTTGGTAGCAGGATTGGCAATATTAACCTGGGATGGGAAATCTCCAAAACCTATAATCTGGGCTTGGATTTCGGCTTGATCCAAAACCGCTTGGTAGGAACCATCGATGTGTATGATACCAAGACGGACGATCTTTTGCTGAACCGCTTCCTTCCGCCGAGCTCTGGGGTTGCATCCATCATGGAAAATATCGGAAAGACCAGAAACCGCGGTGTGGAATTAGGGCTGGATGCCGTGGCCATCGAACGAGACAACGTTTTATGGAACGTGGGACTTACTTGGTTTACCAACAAAGAGGAGATACTGGAATTGGCTACCGGTACGGATGATATTGCCAATGGCTGGTTTATCGGTCATCCTACCCGGGCTTTTTATGATTTTCAAAAAGCGGGAATCTGGCAAAGCAATGAAGCCGATGCCGCCTTGGTGTACGATCAGGAGCCGGGAGAGATCAAGGTGGTGGATCAAAACGGGGATAGCCAGATTGATGCGAACAATGACCGGATCATCTTGGGAACGCCCCGGCCTAAATGGAGCGGCAGCTTTAACAGTGACCTCTCCGTCGGCAATTTTGATTTCAACTTCCAGGTTTTTGCCCGTTGGGGACAGATGATGAACTATGAGTTTTATGACGTCTACGATCCTTCCGGAAATGAAAACAGCCATCAGCATGACTACTGGACGCCGGAGAATCCTTCCAACTCTTATCCAAGGCCTAATGCGGGCAGGACACAGGGCAGTACCATATACTATTCTTCGCTGTTATATGAAGATGCCTCATTTATAAAGCTGAGGGGAGTTACTTTAGGCTATAGCCTACCAGAAGCTGTTTTGGACAGGCTGGGCATAGGCAGGCTGAGGGTGTATGTGACGGGGAAAAACATGCTTGTCCTGAGCAACGTGGACAATTACGATCCCGAGCGGGGAGGGGCAATGAGCAATCCGATCCCGAGGCTTATCGTGGGGGGTATCAACCTGGAGTTTTAATTAAAGACCTTAACCAAAGATGAAGACATTTAAGAATTATATATTACTAATAGCAGGCCTGGCCATGGGCTTGGTATCCTGCCAAAATGAATTGGATGAATATAATCCCAGTGGGATTACCGCAGAAGGGGTGTACACTACTCCCGCAGGTTTTGAGTCGCTGGTCAATGCGGCCTATTCTTATACACGCTGGTGGTATGGAAAAGAAGACGGCTACAACCTGTCCGAAATGGGGACTGACCTCTGGATCAACGGAGTGGACGGTGGGGCCAATGTGGCTTTGGTTCACTACGAAAACCTCCAGTCTAACCAGGCCTCTGTGGAAGGTTTGTGGGCAAGAATGTACGAGGCTGTCAACCTGTGCAACGCGGGCTTGGAGTTTGTCGCCGAGTCGGGGCTGTCCGCTGATTTACAGCAACAGAGAGAGGCGGAGATCCGTTTTTTGAGGGCTTTTTATTACTGGCATATTGTAGAGACCTGGGGCGGAGTGCATATGATCACGGAAAGGACCAAAACCGCCCAAGCTACGGCTAATCGCAGTTCGGTGGAAGAGTTTTATGCATTGATTAAGGAAGATCTAAATTTTGCCGTGGCTAACCTGCCCTATCCCGCCAGTCAAAAAGGCCGGGTAAGCAAAGCGGGAGCGGAGGCCTTTTTGGCCAGGGTACATCTGACAAGAGGAGAATATAGTGAGGCCCAAAATCTTGCCGAAAAAGTTATCAATGATTATGATTTTCAGCTGATGGAAAACTATGATGCTCTCTGGGATATGGCTAATGTGGAAAACAGCGAGGTGATTTTCTATGTCAACTACTCGCGGGATCTTAACCTAAATGATGCTTCCAATAGCATTACCTTTCCCAACGGACATTCCCGGGGAGCACACAATGGTCACTTACACTTCCTTAGCACCTATGATAGGAATGGCACCGTGGGAATGACCCGGGATATTGTCAACGGCCGACCTTTCGCACGGTACATGCCCTCGAAGCATTTGTTGGAGTTATTTGATGAAACGATCGACACGAGGTTCCATGGGTCTTTTGAGACGGTTTGGTACACCAATCGGCCGGGGACCTATAGCAAAACCGTCGATGGGCAAACAGTTGAGTTTACCCTAGAAGAAGGGGATACGGCGATCTGGGCCACCAAGCAAGTACTCTCTCCCGCGGAGGAGCTGGCTAAGCCTTATCTGGTGTATGATATGGAAAGCATGTATCATCCGGACGGCACGTACAATAACAACAGGCAGTATGTCAGTCTGAACAAATTCTTGGACCCGACCCGCCCCTCTGTGGCGGAGCAACAGAGTTCGAGGGATGCCTTTGTCATCCGTCTGGCCGAAATGTATCTGATCGCCGCTGAGGCAGCCCTGCAGAATGGGGACGCTCAGGCAGCAGCAGACCATATCAATGTCGTCAGAAGCAGGGCGGCGGTGCCCGGAATGGAAGCAGCCATGGCGATCAGCCCCGCTGATGTTTCGGTTGATTTTATTTTGGAAGAAAGGGCCAGAGAACTTGCTGGAGAGCAGTTACGCTGGTTTGATTTGAAAAGAACAGGTAAGTTGGTGGACTATGTCACTGCTTACAACCCCGAAGCTGCTCCGAATATTCGAGCCCACCATGTGCTTAGGCCCATTCCGCAAAGGCAGTTGGATGCCGTGATAAATAAGGATGAATTTACGCAGAACCAAGGTTATCAATAACAGGAAAATCCCCCGGCTCAGGTGTCGGGGATTTTTTTTAATTCGCACTTACCCTACCAGTTTATGTTGAGTGGAGGCTATGATCACCCTTGACGAAAAGTCCAGCTCCCCTGTCTGGCGCCAGAGCATCTTCTCGGGACACTGTTGGTTTGAACAGATGTATCATTTCTCTGCGGATTCTTTAAGATAAGGCGATTAATGTCAGTCCCAGCGTCAAAACCAGGATTGCCAACAGTCTT
>CAZHZP010000095.1:0-8517 GCA_964537165.1 uncultured Roseivirgaceae bacterium
TATCATAAGCTCTGGAAACAGGATTGGAAGTCAACTCATAATTGAAAGGCGTTTTACCGGTTTTCATCAAATCAGCAAAGGCCCCGCCGCCGGTGAAGATGATCTTGGTCGGCCAATGGCTGGCCACGTATCTGACCGCCTCAGCATCCGGCTTAAAATTCCCCCATTTTTCATAATTCTGGTGATAGGGATATCTTCCGCCCATGCAGACCAGATGTTTTACTTTCTTCTTCACCAGTTCTGCTCCAGTCAATGGACTATGCTTGTCCGGGCCACTTTGCAGTAAGTAGGAAAGATTGGTCAAATAGCCTACGGTGACGATCGTGACGCTACTATCCGGTTGTTCTGCCAGAATCCTCCGGTATAAGGTAAGCGCATCTTCCGCATCTTCTCCCAGACCTGCATCTTGGGGGAACTCCTCAGAAATGATTTTCGCATATTTACTGTTTCTATATACGCCCAAATTTTTCACCGCACCGATGGGAAGATCCGGCCTGTTGAAATAGGTATTGAGGGCATCCACCGTGGGAACCGCCCAGGGGTTTAAGCTACACACGGCAGTCGCCAGAATGTCCACCTCTCCGTTATCAGCCAAAGCATGTAACATGGCCAAAGCTCCCACATCATCCACATCGGACTCCATGTCGGTGTCAAAGATTATTTTCACCTGGGCGTTCAACGGCAAAACATATATACCGAGAAGCATAAAGAATACAAAAGGAATTGATCTAAAATTCATTTTTAACGGTTATTTAGTTCAGTAAAAAAGCACTGAAGCCGGGGCTTCAGTGCCTGCATGGTGGTTTAAAGTAAGTTAATAATTCGGATTTTGCTCCATCGGAACTGTCAATAGATCGATTTCATTTTGCGGTAACGGTCTTAGCAGATGATGGGGCTGGATATTCTGTCCATTTGCCGAGTATGCTTTTATGCGTTCCAAGGCGCTGCCGGTGCGCTTGAGGTCGAACCAACGGTGCATTTCACCCGCTAACTCCCGGCCTCTTTCGTCTAGGATCATGTCCAAGTCAAGTTCATCTGCTGAAATAGTAAAATCGATCCCTGGACGGGCAGCTCGCTGCCGTAACGCATTAAAGTAGGTCAGTGCCTCATCTGTTTTGCCATCCATCATCAAAGCCTCTGCTGCAATAAGGTATGACTCTCCCAGCCGAAACACAATAAAATCCTTGTTGCCTCTTTCATCATTCACATTAATACGGGTGGGATCCCAATATTTGATCAACGCAGGATGAAATTCAATGGCGTCCTTCCAAATAGGGTCAATGGGATCCCCTAGGTTTTTCCCTTCCGGCAAGGTAGTTTCATCATTATAGTAGAAGTCTTCAAATGTCCGCCAAATATCCGTTCTTTCATCTTTCTGGTCATCGTACAGGCCCATCAGGTAATCTGTAGGTGCAAATCGCGTCCATGGCCTGCCCCATTGAAATTCCCGTTGCATCCCAGGAATATCCGAATACGAATTGGTAAAAAACAAATGCGTTTTATTTCCAAGTGATCCAGAATTAATGAAATCATTTTCATATTGTACTGAAAAGATAATTTCAGAATTCATCTGGTTTTCGTAGTGAAAAATGCGTGAAAAATCATCTACCAACTGGTAAGTAGGATCATTGATAACGGCTACGGCAAGAGCAGCCGCTTTTTGCCAATCCTCAAGAATAAGATAAACCTTGCTAAGCAGGTGTTGGGCCGCACCTTTTCTTACCCTGCCCCATTCCGGATAATTTTGCTCAAGGTGATCAACTGCATACGTAAGATCCTCGATCATGGCCTGATACACTTCACTTTCAGGCGCCCTGGTGGCCTCCATGGTCATCCCTATAGTAGGTTCCAGCCTCAATGGTACGTCGCCGAATTGCTGGACCAACCAATAATAAGAAAGCGCCCTAATAAATCTTGCCTCGCCAACTATGCGTTCTTTGTTTGTCGGGTTCATTTCCACATCAGGAGCTGAGGCAATAATGTTATTGGTAAGGTTAATAATTTTATAACAAGCAGCCCATAAAAAACTGACTTCGCTAGAAAACGGGTTGAGATCGGCATCATAATATTCAAATGAAAGCCATCTTGCCGCCTTTCCATGGGTGAAAAGATCAGTCCCCATAATGGTCAGCCGAAACGGCTCTTCCAGTTCCCCATAAATAGGCCTTAAATTCGCATAGGCGGCGTTAAGCCCCGCTCTTAAACCAGCTTCCTCAGAATAAAAGCCCACAGGGTTAAGGACAGACCGGGGATTTTCTTCAAGAAATCCTTCGCTACATGCCATGCACGTAAACAATGTCAGGATGAATAAATATATTTTCGTTTTCATGTGGTTGATAATTTATGGATTTAGAAACTGGCGTTTACACCGAACAAGAACATCTTGGTACTGGGGTAACTGCTAAGACTTCCTCCGGCTTCGGGATCCCATCCTTCAAATTTTGTGAAGGTAAAAGGGTTTTGAGCATTGACATACACCCTGATGGAAGTGATTCCGGCTCCTGAAAGTACTTTATCAGGTATATTATAGCCTAAATTGATGTTTCTTACCCGGACAAAGGATCCATCACGATACCTCAGCACATTCAAATTGATGTTTTGCTGGCCCTGGTTTACCGGCTGTGGATAATTATTACTTGGATTTTCCGGGGTATAATAATTTACGAATGTCGGTATGTTGTACCGTCCAGCGAGATTGTCGATGGCATGAAGTTCACTGTTGATCATAAAACCTTGACGGGTATTGATAAATATAGAAAGGTCAATGCCCTTGTAACTGAATTTATTGGTTATCCCTCCGCTCCATTTGGGAATGGAAGACCCTAATATTTCCCGGTCTTCAGCGGTAACCTGCTGATCATTGTTAATGTCCTTGACCTTAATCTGGCCGGGTTTTCTGCCATAGGTCGCCGCCAGGTCGGCTTCATGTTCCTGCCAAATCCCATCAAAGGCCATGTCGTAGTACACGTTGATGGGTTCTCCAATGAACCACTTGTTCCCTACATCGTCCCCTTCACCGTACAGCTCGACAATCTCGTTTTTGTTGATGGACGCATTGATATCCGTGCTCCATTTGAACCCATTGGGAAGGTCAAGATTGACGGAAGATAAGCTGATCTCAAACCCCGTGTTTCTCGTGGCACCGATATTGGTCAGGATGCTGCTATACCCGGTAAGTGCAGGGAGCCTTTGGTTTAAAAGAAGATCCGTTGTGTTGATTTGGTAATATTCCATCGAGCCTGTCAGGCGATTGTTTAAAAAACCGAAGTCTATGCCTACGTTGGCGGTAGTGGACTCCTCCCACCTGAGGTCGGGGTTGGGCAGTGTATTCGGCTCAAAGCCCAGCCCAGGTTCGGAACCGAATATATAAGAATGCCGTCTTAACCCGCCTTGGGATTGGTAGGGATTGATGGCTGTGTTGCCTATAGACCCGTAACTGGCCCTCAACTTCAAGTCCGTAACTGCTGGGAGACCCTGCATAAAACCTTCCTCAATAATCCGCCACCCGAGTGCTACAGAAGGGAAAAATCCAAACTTCCTGTCTTCGCCAAATCGTGAGGATCCGTCTCTTCTGGCAGTCAGGGTAAGTAAGTATTTATCACTGAGCGAATAGTTCACCCTCGCCATATAGGAAAGAATGGACCACTGCTCTTGGCCGGTATCAAAAGACCTGATCTGACCTGCCGATAAATCATGCCACAACATCCTTTCCGATGGCATCCCCATCGCTTCGATGTAGTTGTTTTCTGAGAACTGTTCTTGGATGCTTTGTAGCAGGGTTATCTCTAAATTATGGATGTCATTAAATGTCCGGTCAAAAACCAAAAGATTCTCGAGGGTATACGCCTTGGTGTCAAACCTTGAATTGGAAGCCCGGTTGGTACCGCCCTGAAGTGTGGTCGTGTTACTGCCGATAAAATGGCCGGTATTCCCAAATGACAGGTCCGGCCCGAAATTTAACCGGTATTTGAGACCTTTTATAAATTCGTACTCACCATATATGCTACTAAACACCCTGGTTCTAAACTGTTGGTTAACTTCATTTTCACCATCGAGTAGAGGATTTCCCAGCAAGGCCTCCGAAGTGGGGTACAGTCTCAAAGACTCATCATCATTGTAAAGATCCCCCAAAGGACTGATCTGCATCGCTTGACCGATCAGCCTATACCCGTTGACCACGTTTCTTTTGGAAGTGGAAAGTAAAGTCGACGTTCCTATCCGAACCCGATCATTGACCTGATGATCCAGATTTATCTGTATGGAGCCTCTTTTAAAACCTGAGTTCAACACGATCCCCTTCTGTTCAAGATAGTTGGCGCTCACAGAAAAACTTGTTTTTTGGCTTCCTCCCGAAACCCCTATGGAATGGCTTTGCTGAAGACCTTTCTGCAGGATAAGATCCTGCCAGTCTACCTCCTTGCCTGCTTCATAATTGCGTAGCTCGATGGGGTCCAAAAGCACATTTAGGTCGTCGGTACCCCTGGAAGCTTCCTTATACCTGACCCATCCTTCAGCATCCAAGACCTCCACCTTGTTCAATATTTGCGAAAATCCGATGTAACTATCATAGTTGACACGGGTCTTCCCCTCACTTCCTCTCTTTGTGGTAATTAAAACAACGCCGTTTGACCCCCTGGCGCCATAAATAGCAGTCGCTGAGGCATCCTTAAGTACTTCCATGGACTCTATGATATTAGGATTGATGTCATTGAGGCCACCGGAGATAGGTATACCATCTAAAACAAACAATGGATCATTATTGGCATTAATGGAATTGATCCCCCTGATCCTAACCGTGGCTCCCGAACCCGGCGAGTGACTGGCGGCGATTACGTCCACACCTGCCGCCCTTCCCTGAAGCGCCTGATCTGCAGAAATGACCGGGACAGATCGGATATCGGCTGAAGAAACCGAAGAGATCGCCCCGGTTATCTGGCTCTTCTCTTGGGTTCCATACCCCACGACCAATACCTCTTGCATGGATTGAAAATCCGGCGAAATCTGTACATCAATGATCGAGCGACCGTTTACGGCTATCTCTTGGCTGGCATATCCAATAAACGAGAATATCAATATGCTGCTTCCATCAGGAACTTCTACAGTATACCTCCCATCCATGTCTGTTACGGTACCTATCCCCTCGCCTTTTACCAGAATATTCACTCCGGGCAAAGGTTCTCCTGTTTCCTGGTCTGTCACGGTTCCCTGAACGGAGCTGGGCAGTATCCTTTCTCCGACAGGGCCTAATGAGGCAGCCAATTCGTTTATCGGCAAAACCTGGACAAGCAGGATGACAGCAAGAAAATGCCAATTCCTGCCTATTTGTTGTCGTATTATTGTGAACATAACTATTATTTTTGGGTTATAGATTGATTTTACTTTATAGTAGAAAAGATACCTGCGGCTTTTATTTAGGGCTTGTTGCCACAATTATTCCGGTAGTTCAGGCCCCCACTGTTCATCTGCGAAATTTATTTTTTCGGCTTCCTCGATTAAACCCAAAGAGATGTCGTGTCGCCCTCCCTCGTAGGGGGTGTCCAGCCAATTGTCCACAATGTCAATGGCCTCAAGAGCCCCTATACATCGGCCCCCCAAGCAAAGAATGTTTGAATTATTATGGGACGAGGTCATCTTGCCTTGATAAGAACTATAGCATAAAGCCGCCCTGATCCCCTTGTATTTATTGGCAACGATACTCATTCCGATTCCGGTGGAACAAATAAGGATCCCGCGGAAAGCCACTTTAGTTGATACAGCATTGGCAACTTTGGAAGCATAATAAGGATATCTGACAATTTCTTCCGAATGCGAGCCTATGTCTTCAACGATATAACCCCTTTCTCTTAAATGAGTTGAAAGCGCGGTCTTCAACTGATACCCGCCATGGTCATTCCCGATGATGATTTGCTTTTTATCCATTTGACATTCGCCTGTTAGGGTCGTTTTAGTTAACTTATCAAATGTATTGAGGTTCCTGCGGAATAGGTTAAAGTCCATTATCCATTACTTAAACTATTTTAGCAAATCACTGGATCACGGTATAAAAATAGGGGGAATTGAAAAAAGGTTCTGTGTGTGAATATATTCGGCAGGTTCATTATTTTAACCCGCTACCCCGTTGCGTAATTACTCAAAAACCAGACAAAAATTTAGATGCCGGCAAGTTAAAATAGTTTAAATATATTTTCTGATAAATGAATAAGCAGTCATCGTTTCAATTGGATATGCTTGTATTTGTACTCCCTGGGCGTCAATCCGATGATCCTTTTAAACTGATTATTAAAGTGGGTGAAATTGTTGAATCCGATCTCAAAACACACCTGCGATATACTTTGATTGTTGTCCAGAAGCATTTTACAGGCGTTGCCGATTTTGATCTCGTTTAAGAACTGGGTGTATGTCTTGTTGGTATGGGACTTGAAATACCTACAGAAAGATGTCGTACTCATGTTGGCTATCTCTGAAATTTGCTCCAAAGAAGGGCTATCCGCATAATTGTCGAGTATAAACTGATACACTTTATTAATTCTGTCGCAATCGGCCTCTTCTATGTTCTTTGAAAAGGAACTGCTTGACAAAAGGTCATACTCTCTGGTATAGGTCATGGCCTGTAAAATATTGAGCATGTCGATTATCCGCTCGATCCCACCCTTTAAGGGATTAAACGCCTGAATCAGCCTACTTAATTCTTCCTTGGCCTGCCCTTTGAATTTTATTCCCCTTTTTGAATTGGCCAATAATTTCTTTAAGGGCAAAGTCTCAGTTAACTCCAAGAAACTTTGTCCAAGAAAATCTTCTTTAAAATAAATAACAACAGCCCTGGAAATCTTCCCCGAATCCCTTTCGTAATATTCGGGATCACTTCTGTATAAATGGGGGATGTGTGGCCCATAAAACACCAGATCTCCCGACCGAAACCGCTCCATATGGTCACCCACAAACCGAATTCCCTCCCCCTCTAACACCAACATGATCTCGCATTCTGGGTGGAAATGCCAAGAAGGAAAAAAGTAAGGCTCCTCGACATCCATAATCCGGAATGCCATGTTTGGTTGGTTATCTATTATTTTTAGAAGCGGTTTCATTTGGGGTTTCGTCAACGTCAATCATATCATCCGGGTAAAAGGAAACTTTATCCCGACGGCAGCCAAGTCCTGCATAAATGATCCCTCAAGATAAAAAATAAAACCATATTAAATAAATCGGCAATATTTAAACCCCGTTATCCACAGACTCCTCTTCCAGATAGTTTATTGGACATATTTGAAAATTTAGCAGAAAAACCTGCTTGCTCATGAACAAATCGGTTATCACCCGCTTGAAAATTTACAAACCGGCAAAAACTTTCAAAAATAAAGGACACTGTAGGAGCCACCGGCTAAGAATAATGTGCCCGTAGCTCGTTGTACTTTTTGATCAATGGCAACAAAAATTCAGCAGCTTGCTTGGCTGCGGTATCCGAATTGGGCTTAGGCAGAATTTCGGCGGAGATCCAGCCGTCATATCCTACTTGGAGCAGATAGTCAAATATTTCCTGAAAGTCCATATGGCCTTGGCCTGGAGCTAACCGGTTGGAATCCGCAAAATGGATATATCGGATATATTCAATGTTTTTGGCAAGTTCGGGCCCTATGGCGGTGTCCTCAATATTCATGTGGAAAACATCGGGCATCAACATCATGTTGGACCGGTTAATCTTTTTCATTAGCTGCACACCCTCTTCTACGGTGTTGATAAAATCAATTTCATAGCGGTTGACAGGCTCTAAGATCAAGGTGACATCTTTGGGACGCGCATAGTCGCAGAGCTCCCGGGCAACTCCTACAAACAAATCTTCCACATAACTTCTCGACCGTGGCCCGATCTGTCCCCGAACACGGCCAATATTGACAGTTTTCCCAAACATCGCCGCCAGGTCTATCAATTCTTTAAAGATGGTCTTCACCTGCTCTCTCCGCTCCGGACTTTCGTGGGTCATCATCAAGCCCCCGTCGGCAAATACCTGGCCTGTTGAAATACAAGAGACTTCCAACTGGTTGTTATCTAGAAGACGCTGGAGTTGGCTGACGTCAATTTCATCGGCCCTTTTCAAAGCAAGCTCAACACCGTGGAACCCAAGCTTAGCGGCTTTGGGAATACATTCCTTAAACCCCCGGAACACTACAAAGGCGCTTGGCAAAGCATGGGTATCGGCAATAGCGATAGAAAGTTTCATCTGTTTCGATTATTATTTACCTACTGAGGGTTCTAGTTTTACGAACTCAATTTTTTTGATCACCATAAAGACCAATAAAAAGCTGATGGGGTGCAACATACCGGAGATAATAAAAGCCGGGCTGTAACCATATTCTTCGATGATAAAACCTACGGCCAGACTAAAAAGCATAGCTCCATAGGTAGCTCCAGCTCCCATCAACCCGGACACAGACCCGACAACCCTCGAAGGGAACATATCTGCGACCAACGTCTGGACAATGGTAGAATAAAGCTGATGGCCAAACATCGCCATACTGAAAA
>CAZHZP010000096.1:0-8471 GCA_964537165.1 uncultured Roseivirgaceae bacterium
CAAATTTCAACAGCTCAATCGCTAGTACCGAACATGCAACCGCTATGGCGACCACCCCCATCGACTGGGCATCCAAAGCCGTGGTATTGAAGATCGGATGGAGGCCAGGAATATAAACCAACATAAACTGTAATGCCACTGTCAAAGCAATCGCTCCCCAAAGTTTCCAGTTGGTGAAGATTTTTGCGGAAAGAATAGAGTGAAAGCTAAACCTGACGGACATGGCATTGCCCAGTTGGACAAAACACAAGGTGGTAAACACCATGGTCTGCTGTACCTCCACCCCGTACGCCTGATTAGTGGCCCAAGTGTGGACGGCGACAGCAGCTACAGCCATGATGATACCCGCACCCATAATCTTAGGAATAAGTCCGCCAGCAAATAGATTTTCATTGGGAGATCTCGGCGGACGCTGCATCACCCCCTCCTCCGCAGGCTCTGAGGCCAGGGCAATCCCGGGAAGCCCGTCCGTGACTAAGTTGATCCAAAGGATATGGATAGGCAGTAAAGGAATGGCCAAACCGAGTACCGGCGCCGCTACAATGGTGAGGATCTCTGCGATATTACAAGACAGAATATAGAGGATAAACTTTTTGATGTTTTCATAGATCCTCCTGCCTTCCCGAACCGCCTTGACAATCGTTGCAAAGTTATCATCCAATAAAATCAGATCAGCCGCTTCTTTGGATACATCCGTACCCGTGATGCCCATAGCCACACCGATGTCCGCCTGTTTGAGCGAAGGCGCATCATTGACCCCGTCCCCGGTCATGGCCACATATTGGCCGTTGTTCTGCAGGGTTTTGACGATCTTCATTTTTTGGGAAGGAGAAACACGGGCATAAACCGAAATATCCCGGATAGTCTTCCGGTAGTCTTCTTCAGAGAGCTTTTCCAGCTCCGCTCCTGTCATGGTGCCTTTGGCATCTTCATCTATCAACTGAAGCCTCTCCGCAATGGCATAGGCGGTCAAAGGCTGGTCCCCGGTAATCATCACGGATTTGATCCCTGCGGTTTTACATTCCCGGATGGCATCTATTACTTCCTCTCTGGGCGGGTCTATCATTGCGGCGATACCCAATAATCCCATCCCACTTTCTAGTTCTTCCGTGATATTGACGGGTTTTTCTTCAAAGACCCTGTAAGAGAAAAACAGCACTCTCAGGCCATCAGCCGCCCATTCCCGGTTGATCTCCAGCCACTCTTCTTTCTGTTGCTCATAATCCGCAGACAATACCTCTGTTACTTTTACCGGGGCGCCTTTGGTCAACAGGACCCAATGATCCCCGTATTGGTGGAGGGTGCTCATCCTCATCCGGACGGAATCGAAAGGCAGCTTACCATCCATGGGCAGCTCTTTTTCCATTTCCTCACGGGACAGTCCCTGACCCAATGCGTAATTTACCAGGGCCGTTTCGGTCGAATCGCCCAACACTCCTTCATCAGAAAACCGCACTTCATTGGTCAACATCATCGTAGCATACAACAGATCTTCCTTCCCCTCCACCGTCTTGACTTTCTCTACGGTCATGATATTTTGGGTGAGTGTACCGGTTTTATCAGAGCAGATATAGGTCACCGAGCCCAATGTCTCAACGGCAGGCAATACCCTGACCAGCGCTTTTTGCCTGACCATTCTCTTGGCACCTTGGGCCAGGGAGATGGTTATGACTGCGGGAAGTGCCTCAGGCAATGCCGCTACAGCCAAGGAGAGGGCAGTCAAAAACATGATAAAGGGCGGCTCTCCCCGCCAAAGCCCAAATCCAAATACCGCCAAGCAGATTAGAATAACGATCACTGCCAGTTGTCTGCTGAACACGGCCAGCCGCTTCTGAAGCGGCGTCTTTTGGTCTTCTACTTCCAACAAGTTGGCGATCTTACCTATTTCCGTATTCATCCCGGTGGAAGACACTACGGCTTTTGCAGACCCATTGCTTATAATGGTGCTTTTGAACACCATATTGTACTGGTCGCCCGGCAACAGATTTACTTCCTCCAGTGGCGCTACATTCTTTTCTACCGAATGGCTCTCCCCGGTCAATGCAGCTTCTTCGGTTCGCAGCGAACTCACGTCGAGCAGTCTAGCATCCGCGGGCACGATATCCCCTGCTTCTAGCAAAATGACGTCGCCCGGCACCAGTTCCTGGGTCTCTATTTTGGATGGTTTGCCGTCCCTAAGAACCATGGCATGCTGGGCCGTCATTTGCTGCAGCATCCGCACCGATTCCTCCGCATTGTTTTCCTGATAAAACCCTATCAAAGCATTTCCAAAAATGATAGCCAGGATAACATATGCATCAATACGCTCACCGACACTGAAGGAGATGACAGCCGCCACGACGAGGATAAGGATCATCACGTCTTTGAACTGGGCGACAAAAATGGCCCATTTGCTCTTTGGTTTGGCAGCCTCGATGCTGTTTAGGCCATGCTGTTGTTGCAAGCCTGGTATCCTGTCACTGGCCAATCCGGAGACATCTGTGTCAAGTTGACTTAAAACCTCTTCCTTGGTCAGTGTATGCCATTTGTTCATCATTAGAATGTTTAGGTTAACCGTGCTTCACCGCCGCATGGACGCAGCTTGCAATATCAAAAGCGAACACAAGACGGTCAGCAAATAACAGGCTCAAAAACAAAACCCCTGCCTCTGGCAGGGGTGGGTTGGGTTTATTGCTATTGAAATTTCTTGTGGCAGAGTATGATGAGACGTACAAAATACAGAAGAAAAAGTGGTGGCTGATCAGCTGTCCTTCCTGCTTCGGCCTCTACGCTCATTTCCTCTAGCTTTCCGTAATGGTATTCAATTTAGCGAGGAAGCTGTTATAATATTGCCGCCCCACTTGGACCGTCTGGCCTGTCTTGAGCATAATTTCTTTGGTGTTAAAATTTTCGATCTGCGCCAACTGCACAATATAGGACTTTTGGACGCGTAAAAACAAATGCGAAGGAAGCTTTTCCTCCATGTCTTTCATGGATTTTCTGATGGTAAAATTTCTATGTCTGGTGTAGATGGTTACCATATTGCCGTTCGCCTCCACATAGTAGATATCGGTATAATCCACCCTTTCGAAAGCATTATCTGCTTTGATATATACGGCATCAGTCACCACATAGGGACTTTCCGCAATGGGCCCCCCAACGGCATCAGCAGCGACCGGCCTTGTTCTTTGGTTGTAAAGCACGATCTCCACCATCGCATGGATATCATTGGTATTGAAGGGCTTCACAATAAAACCAGCAGGATGGGTTCTTTTTGCCCGTTCTATGATCTCCGGATCACTGTAAGACGTCACATACACGATAGGCGCGTCGACCATTTGCTTGATAATCTCACCAAGCTCAATCCCGTCTTTGTCACCTTTCAGCTTAATATCCATAAACACCATGTCGGGACGGTGCTTTTTGATCTCTTTGACAGCTTGGTTGGCAGAGTTGGCGATATCGATATTAACATAACCCAAAAGTTCTAAAATCTCCTCTATGTTCTCAGAAATACTGACATCGTCTTCTACAATTAGTATTCTTTCTTCTTTCATATCTTATTGAATTAAAATAAAAACTGTCTGGCTTTAGAACAAAATCTTCTTCATGGCTTTCCCTTGTAGCGGTTATCAAACAGGTTAAAACCCATTTATTTTACAAATAATACCATCGGGGAAAACATTTGACTCTAGTTACAAACATATTCCTTGAAAATCAATACCTGTTCCTAAAAAATTATATCCAAGAGTGGCGGGAAAAACTAAAATACCGATCTATACAACAAAAATCACCTTATAAAACCGATCAGACGAGGCTGTTGAAGACGAGGCTGTCCGGATTTCCGGACAGCCTCGTTTTCTAAATAAAAATGTATGGCGGGATAGATAGACTAAAGACTCATCATGTCCTTGAAGCGGGCCGCCTGCCGCCTGCTGACTTCGATCCGTTCCCCTCCTTTGAGCGTCACCACCAGCCCCCCATTGAACCAAGGTTCAATTCCTTCTACCCAGCTCAGATTGATGATATGCTTCCGGCTTGCCCGGAAGAAGGATTTTTCGTCCAGGCGTTCGTCCAGAGCATTTAACGACTTATGGATCATAGGCTTGAAATTGTCAAAATATACCTTGATGTAATTGCCGTCAGATTCGAAGAGCTTGACATTGCCCAATTTCACAAACCAGCATCGGTCACCATCTTTAACAAACACCTGATCATCCAGGGTTAGTTTCTTGTTGGAAAAGGAGGAAACATCGTTCTCTTCTTTCGGGTCATCGGTCAGCTTATGCTGCAGTCTGTTGAGCGCCTCAGTCAGCCTTTCCGGTTCTATGGGCTTGAGGAGATAGTCCAAAGCGTTTACCTGAAAAGCTTTAAGCGCATATTCATCATAAGCCGTGGTAAAGATCACATTGGGCACATGGTCCAATTCCTCAAGCAGATCAAATCCGGTCTTCTCCGGCATCTGTATATCCAAAAAAACCACATTGGGATTTAAGTTGCTGATCTTTTCTTTAGCATCTTCCACATTAATGGCTTCCCCTACGATCTCCACATTCTCATGCTGGGACAATAGGTTGATTAATTCTTTTCTTGCTAGTCTTTCGTCATCTACTATTAATGCGCGCATTACTTGGAGGGTTAATTGGTTTCATACTCTAAGGTAGCGGTTTGTTTCGGGATTTTAATTTCCGTAATCACAAATTCACTGTCATAGTTAAATATTTTGAAGGAGGCCTTATTGCCATAAATCAGCTTCAACCGTTGTATGGTATTTGGGATACCATGCCCTCCCTCTTTGTCATCTTTGTCTTGGGGGTTCAGCTGCCCGCTGTTTTTGACCCGGATATAAAGGTCATCTGTCAATCCAACAGTACAACGGATCTCAATGGTTCCGCCTCTCATCAGGTTGGAGATACCATGCTTAATGGCGTTTTCCACAATGGTTTGCAACATCATGGGCGGGATCTTGTATTCGTAAGCCTCCTCCTCTATGTCGTAGACCACATTCAGCCGCTCTTCAAACCTGATCGTCTCCAGGTTCAGGTAGTTGAAAACCGTGTTGATCTCATCCGCAAAGTCGATGGTCCTGTGCTTGTCAATTACCAAAGAGTAGCGCAGGATGTTGGATAGCTGCGTGATGGCGGACTTGGCCTTTTTAGGATCCTCATCCACTAAGGCCCTTACGCTGTTGAGGGCGTTGAAGATAAAATGCGGATTCAGCTGATTCCTCAAATGGTTCAGTTTGATCTCATTAATCGTAGCCTGGTACCGGAGGGAGGTATTGTAGTTGTCCAAAAAGTAATAGAGAAAATACATCATGGACCATAAAGCATAATAAAGAAAGCTGGTAAACAGGTTGATCAGGATGACCAAAGGCTGTAAATCTTCCTGTAGGTTCAGGGTATTGAAAACCCAATTGATCAATATCTGGGCGATGGTATTGAGAAAGCTCAGGATGACAATACCCGCCAGCACATGCGCCACCAGTTTGCTTAAAGGAAAAGTCAACCATCCCTGGCCTTTGATAACGTACCTGAACCCGTGGGTGGACAACAGGTAAAAGGCCGCCAAGCCTAAATGGGCACCTACCTGGATAGAGGTGATTCCCCTGGCCAGGGACACAAAAAACAGGTTAGTCAGGGCAAAAGCCGACCATCCCACGATCTGTAACACCCAATATAACCGTGCCTTATCCATTACTAAACGTCGAAGCTATCCATTTAAAGCCAATTCCATTTTCAGAAACCGGCCGGTATGACTGTCAGGGTGTCTGGCCACTTTTTCGGGAACGCCCTGCACGATAATCTCTCCTCCCTTTTCCCCGCCTTCAGGCCCCATATCCACGATATAATCCGCTACTTTGATTACATCGAGGTTATGCTCTATGATCAACACCGAATTGCCCTTCTCCACCAGCCGGTTAATCACCTCCAGCAAATGTTCTATATCTTTAAAATGCAGGCCGGTAGTAGGCTCATCCAAGATATAGAAAGTTTTACCGGTATCCTTTTTGGATAATTCTGTCGCCAGTTTGACCCGCTGTGCTTCTCCTCCCGAGAGAGTGGTGGCATGTTGCCCCAACGTAATATAGCCGAGCCCCACATCATTGAGGGTTTGAATTTTTCGCAGGATCTTGGGCTGGTTTTCGAAATATTCCACGGCCTGCTCTACTGTCATATCCAAGACGTCTGAGATCGATTTCCCTTTAAATCTCACCTCCAGTGTTTCCCTATTGTAGCGCTTCCCTTTACAGGTTTCGCAGGGGATATACACATCGGGTAAAAAGTCCATTTCTACCAGTTTCATACCTGCACCTTCACAATCCTCGCATCTGCCGCCTTTCACATTAAAGGAAAACCGGCCGGGTTTGTAGCCCCTGATTTTGGATTCGGGAAGCTCCGTGAAGAGCGCCCGGATATCCGTAAACACACCGGTATACGTCGCGGGATTGGATCTTGGAGTTCTTCCAATAGGCGATTGGTCGACTTCGATGACTTTATCCAGGTGGCCCAGCCCTTCAATTTTCCCAAAAACCAAGGGCTCCCGTTTGGAATTGTAAAAATACCTGTTCAGCAGAGGATATAACGTATCGTGGATCAGCGAACTCTTTCCGCTGCCTGATACACCCGTCACACACACCATGCAACCCAGAGGTATCTCCAACGTTACGTCCTTGAGATTATTCCCTTTGGCGTGGGTCAACTTAAGCGTATGGCCATTGCCCTTATTTCTCTTTTTGGGTACGGCTATGGCCAATTCTCCGTTAAGGTATTTGGCGGTCAGGCTGTTTTGTCTTAAAAACTCCGAAGGCGGTCCGCTGGCAACGACCTGGCCACCATGTCTTTCGGCTCCCGGCCCCATATCCACAATGAAATCCGCTTCCAGCATCATGTCTTTATCATGCTCCACCACGATGACAGAGTTGCCGAGATCCCTCAGATCTTGCAGCGCTTTGATCAGCTTCACGTTGTCTCTTTGGTGCAAACCGATACTCGGTTCATCCAAGATGTATAACACACCCACCAGCTGGGTACCTATCTGGGTGGCCAATCTAATCCGCTGTGCTTCACCACCCGAAAGCGTTTTCAAAGGCCGGTTAAGCGACAAATAATCCAGGCCTATATCCAAAAGAAAGCCGATACGTTTCCGGATCTCCTTGATGACCTCCGATCCAATGATCCTTTGTTTTTCCGTCATCTTGGCTTCCACCTCATTGAACCACACCCCCAACCGGGTGATGTCCAACTGGGCCAGCTCGCCAATGTGTTTACCTGCTATTTTGAAATGCAAGGCTTCTTTTTTTAATCGGTATCCCTCACATTCCGAACAAACCCTCGAAGTGGTGTAATCGCTTACCCAGCTTTGGATTTTTTCAGACCCCTCTTCCTGTTGCTTTCGGAGAAAATTCACAATCCCTTCGAAGGTGGTGTTCCATTTTTTCCCGGGATATTTGACAGAGTCCACCTCCACTTCCATTTTGTCGCCATATAGCAGGACGTCCAACACGGCTTTGTCAATGTTCTTGATCGGCGTGGAAAGACTGACTTTGTAATGCCTGAGAATGGCTTCTATCTTCTTGAAGATCCAAATGTCGCGATATTCCCCCAGAGGGGCTATGCCGCCACGACTAATGCTGAGGTTAGCGTTTGGAATGATGCTCTCCTGGGTGATCTCCTCAATTACCCCTAAACCATTACAAGTGGAGCAGGCACCATAGGGGCTGTTAAAAGAGAAGGAATTGGGCGCAGGCTCATCATAGGAAAGCCCCGTGGTGGGATCCATCAGGTATTTTGAAAAGTGATGGAGATGTCCCTTTTCATCACTGAGCATAATGATGCCTTTGCCGTGTTGCAATGCGGTTTTTAAAGATTGGGTGATCCTATACCTGTCTTCTTCTTCCGCTACAATCCGGTCAACCACGATTTCGATATCGTGGATTTTGTAACGGTCTACCTGCATTTTAGGCACCACGTCCAGTACTTCCCCATCTATCCGAACTTTGGAGAAGCCCATCTTCCGGATCTGCTCGAATAGCTCGCGGTAATGCCCCTTCCGCCCTTTGACCACAGGAGCCAATACCGACAGCTTCTGGCCGGCGAAATTCTCAAAGAGCTGCTCAATAATCTGGTCTTCGGTCTGCCTCACCATTCTTTCGCCAGAAAGGTAGGAATAAGCCTCCCCCGCCCGGGCAAATAACAGCCGCATAAAGTCATAAATCTCGGTTACCGTACCCACTGTAGACCTGGGGTTTTTGGAGGTCGTTTTCTGCTCTATGGAAATGACAGGCGAAAGGCCGTTGATCTTGTCGACATCCGGCCGCTGCATTCCTCCAAGGAAAGAACGGGCGTAGGCCGAAAAGCTCTCCATATACCGTCTCTGGCCTTCCGCATAAATCGTATCAAAAGCCAAGGAGCTCTTGCCACTTCCGCTCAAGCCAGTGATCACTACAAGCTGGTTTCGGGGAATAAGGAGATCAATATTTTTAAGATTGT
>CAZHZP010000097.1:0-8376 GCA_964537165.1 uncultured Roseivirgaceae bacterium
TTTCCTTTAACAGAAACAGGGGTTTTGTACTCACTGCTATGGATATAAGGAATAGTCAGTCCAGTCGCCCATTCGGGCACATAAGGCTTTTCGCAGAAGCCGGCAGCATAGACAACCTGTTCAGCGGTGTATGCATTTCTGGATGTTCTAACATGAAAAACCCCGTTTTCTTTGCTGATTCCGATAACTTCTTCATTGACAGATACAGGCAGCTCGAAATGCTCCGCATAGCGGTTAAAATAATCCGCCATTTGGTTTTTGTTTGGCCTCGACTTTGGGGCTATTCCCATGGGTAGCTCCGGAAGGGCACTCAGGCTGGCCGGGGTGAAAAGACTCAATGACTCGTATCTTTTCCTCCAGTTGTCCCCGATATGTTTGTTTTTTTCCAGGATAAGGAAGTCTATTCCTTTTTTTTGAAGATATCTGCCCGTTGCCAGGCCACATTGCCCGGCACCGATGATCAATACACGCTTATGCACCATTACTCGATTCCTTCCAGTTCACTTAGTTCCAGCCAGCGCATTTCCAATGTTTCCAACTGCTCATCGATTTGCTGTACCCTTGTAGACCAGGATAGCAAAGTCTCGTGATCATCTGAGCCTTGGCTGATATAGGCCACCAATTGTTGTTTTTCTTTTTCAAAGGCTGCCATTTCCACTTGGAGTGACTCAAATTCTTTTTTATCCTTAAAGCTTGCCTTATTAGAAGCCTCTTTTACCGGCTCCTCCCTGGCCTTGGAGACATTAGCCGAGGCTTTATCCTTTTGTCCGGCTTTCTGGTCTTTTTCCCACTCCCTGAATTCCGAGTAGTTGCCAGGGAAATCCTTGATGACACCTTCTCCTTGAAACACAAATAGGTGATCCACCAAACGGTCCATAAAGTAACGGTCGTGGGACACAATGATCAAGCAACCGGGGAAATTGTCCAAAAACTCCTCCAGCGTATTGAGTGTCATGATGTCCAGATCATTGGTAGGTTCATCAAGGATCAGGAAATTCGGGTTTTTGATCAAAACCATCAATAACTGAAGCCTTCTGCGCTCCCCGCCGCTTAAATTTCCGATAGGGGTGTGCTGTTGCTTGGGTGGAAATCCGAATTTATTCAAGAATTGGCTCACGGTAATGGTGCCGCCTCCGGCCACCGTCACCACTTCGGCTATCTCTTTGACGATATCAATCAGCCGTTTTTCATCATCAAAAGACAATTCTTCCTGTCTGTAATAGCCAAACGCGGTCGTCTGGCCGATCTTGATTTTTCCGCTATCGGGGGGCAACTGTCCCGTGATCATGTTGAGAAAGGTCGTCTTCCCTGCCCCATTGGGCCCGACAATCCCGATTTTGTCACCTTTTTTAAAGGTATAACTGAAATCCTTTAAGATGGCTTTATCGTCAAATGATTTGTTAATTTTGTCAATTTCGATAATGGAATTGCCCAGTCGCTGAGAGGTGACGGTTAGTTCGATTTCCCGCTCTTCTTTTTTAGCAAAGGCTTTCTCTTTGGTGGCTTCAAAGGCATCCAGCCTGTATTTGGCTTTAGTCCCCCGGGCTTTCGGTTGTCTCCTCACCCAGTCCAGTTCCTTTTTGTAGAGGCTTTTGGCTTTCTCCGCCTCTGTGGCTTCGTTGAGTCGCCGCTCTTCTTTTTTCTCCAGAAAATAACTGTAGTTCCCCTGATACCTAAAGATCTTTCCTTCGTCCAGTTCCAGGATTTCATTGGTGACTTTTTCCAGAAAGTACCTGTCGTGCGTCACCATAAACAGGGAAAGGTTGGCTTTGGAAAGATAATCTTCCAGCCATTCTATGGTCTCCAAGTCCAGGTGGTTGGTAGGCTCATCCAGTAGGAGCAAATCAGGCTTCTCCAAAATGGCTTTAGCGAGTGCGACCCTTTTGCGCTGCCCGCCGGATAAGGTGCCGACCAAAAGATCCGTGTCGGGAAGTCCCAGTTTTCCGGTGACTTCTTCTACCTGGTACTCATAATCCCAAGCCTGCAGGGCATCCATCTTTTCCATCAGGCTGTGGAATTCGTCATTGTCGCCATGGCCGGCTTCCACCTCCCGCATGACTTTCTGGTAGCGTTGGATTACCTCAAACACCTCATTGGAGGATCCCGAGAATATGGTTTGGAAAACGGAAAGCCCGGGTTCAAATACCGGGTTCTGGTGTACATAAGCTACTTTGATGCCCTGGTTGATGGCCACCTGGCCTTCATCCGGAACCTCCAGCCCCATGATGATCTTCATCAAGGTGGATTTGCCGGCCCCATTGATGCCCACCAGGGCAATTTTTTGGCCTTGGTCGATCCCAAAAGAAATGTTATCGAAAAGTCTCTTCTCCCCAAATGACTTGGAAAGGCTTTCTACGGATAGGTAATTCATACGTAAAATTAAGCAAAAAACGATGGAAAGAAAATGAAAGACGATACAGGCCGTCCATCGCTTATTTGTCGAAAAGTGCTTTGACGGCTTCGTTTAGCTGGAAAAATGCGGCTTTGAGATGCTCTCCGGACTTCTTTAACTTGGGCTCCATATTTTTTCTTTTCTCCTCCAGCTTTCTTTTCATTTCCTCAAAATCCTGTTCAAGATCCCATTTCTTCTCCTTTAGTTCCTCGATTTTCCTGTCGATCTCGTCTCCTGCTTCTCCGGACATCTTCTTGCCTTTCTCAATCAGTTCATCGATTTTTTCGGCGATGTCCTTGAGCAGCTTTTCTACTTCTTCTATGGTTTTGTTGTTGTTCGCCATGGCGTTGGGGTTCAGTAAAATCTAATCAGTAAAAAAGGCAGCCCGCATGGGTGACACGGGCTGCTTCTGTTTGTCATGAGGGTCAATCAGTAAGAAAGCTGGTAGGCCGTTACTTTGTTCTTAAGAAAAGTAGGTACTAAAATGATGTTCTCCTCGGGAATAAAGTCGATATCCGCCGTGTTGGATTCCTCTGCCTGGGTGTCGATGATCAGCGTCTCCGCCCCGTCCTGAATCAGATAAACTTCCCCCTGCCATCGGCTGGCGATGAAGGTGTTGTCATCAATGATCACCAGGCCATCACCGCCGGTGACCACATCATTGATGATCTCAAAATTACCATCGGCATCATATTTTTTCAAGCCCGATCCGTCCAGGCCATACAATGTTCCATTATCAGCTATCCTGATACCATTGATGCTGCCTTGTCCCTCAGCAAAAGTCGATATGTTCCCTCCTTCCAGGGTATGGATTGTGCCGGCACGCATATCGGTAAAATAAACGACCCCATCGTGCGTGTCGAGGTCATTGAGAAACTGGGCGCCTTTTACCGGGTGCTTTCGTGTGACTTTTGCCGAAGCAATATCAATTTCTACTACTTCATCGATATCGGTAACAAAGAGTTTTCCGTCTGAGATACCCATTCCTTTGGGGGCATTCAGGCCGGTGACCCAGTCTCTTTCTGTGATTTCACCATCTTTGGTGATAATGGAAATGGAGCCTTTGCCGTCCTTTTCTGAAGCATCACCTTCGATATTCGCTACGTAAATGTTGCCGCTCTCCTGATCATAAAAAACCGATTCGCAGGTAGTAAGATCGGCAGAGGTTTCCCAGAGCAGCTCTGCCATGGCTACAGTCTCCTCTACGTCTGTTTCAGCCAAGTTTTCATTGGTGGTTTCGCCGGTGTTCTGCTGCGGCCCGCACTGCCAAAAAAGAACGGCAGTCGCCAATACGAAGGTAGATTGGTAGGTTGTTTTTTTCATTTTTTTCTGTGATTTAAGGGTAAAGTGTTTTTTGTTTTCTAGGTTGGTCACGCTTTAATCATTGAAATTACGCAAAAACAATCGATTCTGAAGTAAAGGGATCCATTTTTATTCCTTTTCTAAATGATGATGAGAAATGTGGTGATCTATATCTTTAATTTTTCCCGCTGACGGATGTAGGGCTCAGCAGTATATTCCCTCTTGAAAGGTTTTGGAATAATCAGCTTTTATGGTAAATGTTTTTCTTTGCATCCCCAACAATAATGTGGGTGTATCCCCCTATTGGCCAAGGGACCTGTTCTCTTTTATTAAGCCCGAAAGACCTTCTTCTTTAAATGCTCCTCCATTCATCTTTAAGCGATGGCCAGGGTTTTGAATGGAGTTGACTGGTTTCCACACCTTAAGGTCACACGATCCAATCAGCGCTTCCTTTGCTGCATGTATCCACAAAGATCCGCATAGGGAGGGTTTGGATATCCCGTTGTATTGGTTCAGTTTTTGACCGTTCCCGTTGTATTCTTAGAGATGGGAAGTTGACCCTCTTTAGTGGAGGAATGCTATTGGGAGTTTTGTTGCTTCTCATGGCAAAGAACTATTTCCCCTTTCTGTAGTTTATCTAAGTGTCAAACATTTTTCATGAACAATACGTCCAAGAAGTTTACGGAGGGCAGAATCCTGGGTTCGTTGGTATCGATAGCCATCCCTATTATTTTTTCGAACATCCTGCAGTCGGCTTATCAACTGATCGATACCTTCTGGCTGGGAAGGCTGGGTGCGAATGCGGTGGCTTCCGTGAGTTTAAGCTTCCCCATCCTGTTTTTGGTTTTGTCTTTAGGAGGTGGGCTCACGCTCGCGGGAACCATCATCGTGTCGCAATACAAGGGAGCCAACAATCAACGGCAGATCGATTTCAGTTCATCCCAGACCGTATTTGTGATCTTCTTTGTTTCGGCTTTATTGGCTCTGGTGGGAAATTTTGCGGCGGATCCCATGATGCGCATGGTGGGTGCGGGGCCCGAGATTCTAGCGGATTCGGTTACTTATTTTAGGATCTCCTCCTACGGTTTTGTTTTTCTGTTTATGTTTTTTGTCTTTCAGTCCCTGATGAGGGGGATCGGCAACGTTATGCTTCCTATGTATATCATATTGGGTACGGTGTTCCTCAACCTGGTACTGGATCCATTATTTATTTATGGCTGGGGGCCTATTCCCGGCTATGGGGTAGCTGGCGCTGCCATAGCCAGTGTGTTGACGCAGGGCATGTCCGCTGTGGCCGGTCTGTATATTCTTTGGCGCGGCCGGCAGGGGATAAGGTTACGGTTTTCGGATATGTATTTCGATGCTGGCTTTGTCAAGCGGCTGTTTAGGCTGGGTTTGCCTTCCAGTTTTGAGCAGTCTACCCGTGCCGCGGGCATGACCATGATGGTGGTGTTGGTGACCGGTTTTGGGAGCGAGGTGGTAGCTGCCTATGGCATCGGGTCGCGTATTTTGAGCCTGGTGATCGTTCCGGCCCTGGGTTTGGCCATTGCTACTACGGCTTTGGTGGGCCAGAATATTGGTGCAGGCAAAATCAATAGGGCGGAAAAGATCGGCAACCTAAGTTATAAAGTTTCTTTTTCCGGTTTGACGGTGATCGGGCTTTTGTTTTTTCTTTTTGCGGAGCATCTGACAGCTTTTTTTGTGCCGGATGAGCCCCAGGTGATCCGGGACGGCGGGTATTTTATCCGGATTATGTCTTTGAGTTTCGGTTTTATGGGGGTGCAGCAGGTCCTCAACGGGTTGTTTAACGGGACGGGTTTTACCAAGGCTTCAATGATGATTTCAATCTTGGGTTTGTGGGTATTGAGATTTCCCCTGGCCTATGTTTTGTCTCACCAGACTTCTTTAGGCTATGAAGGGATATGGTGGGCCTTTCCTATTTCCAATCTCATAACCGGGGCGGTAGCTTTTTCTTTTTACAAGTCTGGGTATTGGAAGAGAAGGCTGGGTCAGCCTTTGTAGCCTTTTACATAGATTCTGTTAAATCATCACACATCCCTTTTGCCATTTCTCCTGAAGGAGAAACAGGGTAAATCAAAACATAAAGGTTAATTCAATGCCGCTGAGTTAACGTGGCACGCAGTAAATAACTTTTCCAAAGTTGGTCTGAAGACCTCCTCCAAAACGGTAAACCGACGCTAAACTTTGGAAAAGTTTGTCGGATTCCGCTGACTAAACGATATCAAATGTTAATTTTTTATTGTACTTAATAAATACCTGACATTAAGTCGCCTACAGCGACACTAGATCTTTACCTCTCGTCACAATTCTTGGATTTCTCTTTATAATATCATTTTAAATGCGGTTATTTGTATGTTGTTATGTCAAAAATGCATTTAATTTTTCTTGAAAGCGTTTAAAACGGTCAAAGCATGGGTAGATTTCTTCTTTTTGTGGCAACGATGCTCTCGCCTCTTTTCAGTTATGCGCAACTAGACTGCACCGAATCTACGGTTCCCAGCACTTATTCCCAAGGCGTTGGCGAATGGAAAGCTTACGTATTTCAATTGAGTCCGGCGTACAACCCGAATGAGGATTATTCTAGAGAATTCAGTGCCGGTAGCGGGGCTGCCAGGAAGTATAGAGGGTATTTGCCTCACGGCCCCGATTTCCTGCCAACAGGATCTTTGGATTTTGACATTAATTTCGGCGATACGGGCAACTACGCCACCGATTCCACGTTTTTTCGAACAGACAAGAACTGGAAAGACAACAGCATTCCGGGATGTGATACCCAGCTTCAAAACTTCGGGGTCATATTTAGATCTAGGGTCACTATACCCTCGGGAGAGTCAGGCATTTATAGATTTACGATAGGTAGTGATGACGGATCCCGGTTGGGCCTAACGATTAGAGAAGGAGGGGAAAAACTGTGGGACACCATTCCACATAACAATTGGGGCGGCCCTAAAACGTATAATTATCCTGAGAACCGATTCAACTATTACATCGAGCTTCTCGAAGGCCAGGAGGTCTATCTGGATTTGTCCTATTACGAAAGGGAAGGGTCGAATAGAATCAGCTTCGAAATGGTCAAATATTTAGGTCCCGGTGAAATAGAAGGAAGCCAGGATCTTTGTGGCATAGCCCCCGATCCATTAGGTTTTACGTCGAGGGGACCCGCTTCTTTTTTAACCGGGACAGTATCCTATCAATGGCAGCACTCTTTGGTGGATGATGCTGCCCCTCACCATTGGACAGACATAGAAGGGGCTACTGGATTGACCTTTGACGAATCTCAGTTTCATAAAAATGGGGAGGACCAGGAGGTCCATTATTATAGAAGGGTAGCGATAAATACGGCCGATGATGTGGTTAGTAGGGTGCCCACTGATCAACGGTTAAGGGTAACTGTAAATTATATTGAGAATCTCGATCAAGAAGAGTATGGCGACAATAGGTGGATCGGCCACATCTATAGGGGGAAAGATACCATCAATGACGACCTTTACATGGGAAGAACATTGGAGAACGAAGTTTTTGCGCAGAATTTTAATTACAATAACATCCCCTCCTCACCCGTTTATTTTACACCTGATTACGGTTGTACTTTTCTTACCGACGACTTCATGGTCAGGTATAAAATGGCGATGAGCTTGGAGCCTGGCGACTATACCTTTAAGGTAAGGGGTGATGATGGGTTTAGGTTGAGCTTGAACGGGGGAGCCAGTTGGGTGATCAATCAGTGGAGCAATGGTACTAAAAACACCTTCTCCACCTTCACACTGGAAGTAGAGCAGGCAGCAACGATGAATCTTGTCTTGGAGTATTATGAGGGTAGAATAGGCAACTTTATCGAATTCGATTACGAATTTGAATCCCTGGCCCTACCCCTTGAATGGGGCGAAGTTAAAGCTGACGCCTGCGGTCCGGACAACTGCTTGACCTGGGAAACCATCCAGGAAAAGAACACGAGCCATTTTGAACTGGAGCGTTCGTATAACGGGCTGGATTGGGAGCTGTTCGACAGCTCGGTACAGGCGCAGGGGAATTCCACCGAGATGCACACGTATAAATTTACCGACAAAAGGGTGATGGCCAGTAAGATTTATTACCGCATCAAGCAGGTGGATCTGGACGAAGCTTATGAGTATTCTGAGGTGATGCGGGTGGACAACCCTTATTTTGTGCGGAGTTATCTTCCGTTTCCCAATCCCACTGTGGACAAGATCAGGTTCTTCTCTGCATCCGAGGTGATTGCAGTTTCGTTGATAAGCAATGATTACTTGTTGAACAGGGGGGTAGGGCTGGAGAAATTGCATGACAACCGATATGAAGTGGACCTGGTAGGTCTGAAGCCGGGAAATTATGTGATTCTTGTAGAGACGCTAGACGGGAGGAGAGATGTTTTCAAAGTGATTAAAAAATAATTTTACGACATTGGTTTTGGCCTACAGAAAAAAGACAAGAACAATGTATTTTAAGTGGCTGGTTCGCGCCTTTTTGTCCTGGTGTTTTGAACATCGATTTTACCGCCTTTCGTAAAGGTTTTTCAGGGTGTTTCTTGGCTGTAATAAAAAGGGCTCCAAAGTATAGCAACGACAAAAAAATAAAGCTCTGGAACAAGATTCCAGAGCTTTAATCAATTAACAATAAACCCAAAATAACCAGCTGTAGGAGAA
>CAZHZP010000098.1:0-8365 GCA_964537165.1 uncultured Roseivirgaceae bacterium
CCCTTGGGAGAACAACCTCCTCGGTTTTTTCACGGTTAAGATATAGCTGCACATCCGCGCCGGACAACTTCAGTTTGGTCAATGCCAAAGTATTTTCAAACAGAAAGGCTTCCAGGTCCACGCCTTTCACGGTCATGTTGGGAATGTCGGCTTGGATAACAGCCTTCGCGTCTAAGGTCCTGCTGGGCCTCAGGCGCACATTGGTGGTGCTGATTTCTTCCCGCGCAGAGTTAAAACTTATCCCGTCCGCAACAATCCTGTATTTACCTTCGGCAATGTTGAACACATAGTTGTTCAGATGGATGTCCAACTCTTCGGCAAAGAGCACTCTCGAGTCCAGGGGGTCCACGAATCGGTCAACATAGAAATTTTTGATCCCGATGTTCACATCATTCTCCGCAAAGGTCTGGATCTTTTCCCTACCAAAATTCTCCAGCTCCAGGGTTCCTTCTTCCACATTCACCGCATCCACCTTCACCACTGAAAAATAATTGGTAAGCAAATTAACCACATCAAGCCTGTCCAATTTATTATCCTCGTTGGCTGCTTCGGGATTGCTGTAGATTTGAAGCTTGATCGTAGGCGAAGGGACCTTTACCTCATCCACCGACAGCCTTCCATGAAAGAAGGCTTCCCCGATATCTACCCCATGAATATAAAAATCCGGGACTTCAATGTCGAAAACGGTGGTTTGACTGTATCGGCTAAGCGTATTTTTAATATTATCACCTCCCTGAGGTCGTAGGCGAAAGCCGCTAATGCCCACGAATTTCTCTTTGGTATCAAGAAGTACCCGGCTTGCGGTAAAAAGATGAAGGTTGTCTGATAGTTTCAAGGCATAGTCCTCGATTTCCAAACGGAGATCCTCTGCCAGAAACATCGTTGAAGTCTCTTCAGCTTCCATTTGTCCATCTAACCGGAAGTCCTCCAGCACAAAGCTGATCTTTCCAAAAGACAAGCTGTCCTGCCTCAATCTCAAATCATTGTCCAGAACAAGACTGCCATCGGAAACTTCCAGTCTTTGGATATAAATGGCACGGAGATAATTTTGGGTCAGGTTCTGAATGGTGGATTTTCCGGACATGTCCGGATCAGGCGCCAAATCCCTAAGCCATACCGAGGGGGAAGAAATCAACACCTCGTTGATATCCAGAATACTTTCGTTGTATATCTTCTTTAGGTTAGCGTTTCCCAGCGCCACCTGGGGCATTTCTATTTCAAAAAGAGTCCGGTCGGGCTGTTCCCCTTCATAAACTGGCTTTACGTCCACTTTTTCCATAGTAATCTTGTCTTCAAAAGAAGAGAGAAAAACCTTTTCACCGGATATCCAGTGGATCCCATCGGCCAGCGCTACCCTGACCTTGGAGATATCCAGTTCTGCATCCTGCGCATAGAAGAACTGATCGCGGGTTTTCAAAGAGTCAGGTCCGATGTAAACTTGGTCCATCCTGAAATTGATACCTTCCGCCTCGATCCGGTTCTTATCAGGCTCGCTTAAGCTGCTGTGTAGGTAGTTCCCGTCGGCAACGGCCAGATCATCGATACTAATGGAAGCCAGAATATTTTCAATCAGAGGATAAAGCCCCTGTTGTAGCGGGGCGGTTCCAGAAGTCTCTGTTTTTTCGGAATAGTGCGTGAAGTTTGGACGCTCCAGTTTCAGCTTTCCGATCTCAACATCTGACGTGTAAAACATGCGATCGATATCCGCCTCCACCAGTTCCAGGTTATCCAGATGTATTTCGTAATAATGACCTGCCGGCCTGGCCAGGTCTGGGTTGATGCTCACTTTTTCTGCCCTGATGTACTGATCCAGAGATGATATACTGACAGATGTAGATTTGACCGTATGAACACTATCAGCCAGGACAATTTCAAAATTTTGCAGATCAAGGGCAAATCCCTCGGCATTAAATGGCGGGGCATTTTCATTCTTCGTCAAAAGCTCGATATGCCTGACGTATAGATTGGTGTTGTCTGCCGAGATCGACCTCTGACTGATAAAGTTCTCCAACAGCAGGTCCGCATCTTCTATATAAAGATGGTCGATGATAATGTTTTGCAACCCCTCCCCGACGGATTTCCTGACTTCCTCCTCCAGTACCTCCAAAGGACTGACTTGTCCCTTATCCGGGAGCTTTTCGTCCTGCTTCGATTGGATACCGGGCTTGTAAAACTTAACCGTCCCTATGCTTACGACTTTGCTTGCAAAGTTATAGCCGAGACTTTTGACACTAATCTCAGGTATGGTGATCTTGTACAAGGGCGTTTGGGAGTGCTCATCCAGTACATCTTCCTGAGGAATTAAGGTAAAACCCTGCACATAAAACCCACGCTCTAATATTGAAAGGTTGAATCGGTCAAAATCTATGGCATATTTGCCGTCGGAAAGTGCCGCTACCTCCCGCTGTA
Source organism: uncultured Roseivirgaceae bacterium (assembly GCA_964537165.1). Taxonomy (GTDB): domain Bacteria; phylum Bacteroidota; class Bacteroidia; order Cytophagales; family Cyclobacteriaceae; genus DATGMS01. The sequence goes on from CAZHZP010000098.1 coordinate 2,410, forward strand.
AATAATTTCGCAACAACAGATCAGACCCGAAATAAAGGGCGATATGTAAAAATAATAAGGTGAGGAAAAATATACCCAAAACCCTGACGGTCTTACGCTGCGCGGGTTTGAGCTTTTTTATATTTATCTTTTTCTTCCCCATATAGAAGCAAAATAGCTATTTAAGCTCAAAAACTCGTCCAAAAGAAATTAATTATTAAAGGAACTGCTGTAAACAAAAAAACTATAGGGCAACACCCTATAGTTTTAGTCAATTAACAATAAACCCAAAATAACCAGCTGTAGGAGAAGGAATCGAACCTCCACAAAAACGTTGGGCAACATACACGAGCTCCATGTTTTAGTTGCCGCCAGCTTTACTTCTTTAAAGAAGCCTGTCTACCACTTAGACATCCTACAGTATAAAAGACCTGCTGTCTTGTTTGTTGATGCAAAGATAAAACCCCGGCATCAGATTATCAAATCCACAACGAATAAAATATCTTTTTACGTAAATGTTAACAACAATTAACATTTGATAACAAAAACGTAATGCAACCAGCAATCTCTAGCTGATACTATAATGTAACGAAATACATTTCCATTTTGTTCTACATTTTTTATTTTTTTTTACTTTTTAACATTCTTTGTGAATTTAATCGATTTGGGTGACGTAATTCTCCCACTTTTTCAGCAACTCGGCCATATCGGCAGGCAAATCACATTCAAATTCCATAAATTCCCGGCTAGCTGGATGAACAAATCCCAAGGATTTGGCATGGAGCGCCTGACGGGGCAACAATTCAAAACAGTTCTTTATGAATGTTTTATACTTCGCAAACTGTGTGCCTTTTCTAACAATATCGCCGCCGTACATGGCATCGTTGAACAAAGGATGTCCAAGATATTTCATATGCGCCCGGATTTGATGGGTACGCCCGGTTTCGAGGTTACACTGAAGTAAGGAAACATAGCGGAGACGACGGAGCACTTTCCAATGGGTGATGGCATTTTTACCCTGGCTCCCCTCAGGATATACTTCCATAGTTTTTCGGTTTTTGGCGCTTCGTCCGATAGGCGCATTAATGGTTCCCCGATCTTCCGTGGGCTCACCCCATACCAAAGCGATATAGGTTCGCGTGATGCTATGTTCGAAAAACTGCTTGGCAAGATGGGTCATCGTCTTTTCCGATTTTGCGATCACCAAAAGCCCACTGGTATCCTTATCTATCCGGTGAACCAAACCGGGTCTCCCGGAGTTACCAGGCAGTTCTGGAAGTGTGCTAAAATGATAGGTGAGGGCATTGACCAGGGTGCCCGACCAGTTGCCATGGGCAGGATGCACCACCATGCCGGCAGGTTTGTTAACGATCAGCAGGCTGTCGTCCTCGTATATTATATCCAAAGGAATAGCTTCCGGAAGCACCTCAAAATCCCTCTTGGGCTCCTCCATCATGACGGTAATCAGGTCTCCCGGCTTTATTTTATAGTTGGCTTTGGTAGGCCGCCCATTAATCATGACCTGACCTTCATCTATGGCGTTTTGGATCCGGTTACGGGTCGCATTGGCCAGCTTGTCCGTCAGAAAACGATCGATACGGACAGGAGCCTGCCCCTGGTCTACCGAAAGTTTATAGTGTTCAAAGCGGTTGATCTCCTCCTCTTCAAAAAAATCCCCTTCATTATCTTCTATCATGCGGCAAAAATACGGCTCCTATCCAAAAGAATTTGGATATTTATAAATTAATTAAACACAGCATCTTGTTCACCTCCTTCCCCACTCCTGATCAAACGGTTGCCCTGCCTGAGTTACGCCAGCTAAACATCAGGCTAGCTATCAGGCGACTGGACAAAATCCATCCGGAAATCCAGGGAAATAAATGGTACAAGTTAAAATACAACATGGAATACGCGCTCAGTCGGAACCATCGACTGATACTTACCTTTGGAGGCGCCTATTCCAACCATATCCATGCAACAGCCGCCGCCGCTAAAGCAATGGGATTAAAGTCAGTTGGCGTCATCCGGGGAGAAGAGAGTCTGCCGCTAAACCCGACACTTCGGGATGCGCAGGCAGCCGGCATGAAATTACATTACCTCTCCCGTGGGGCTTATAGGGAAAAATCCTCCCCGGACCTCCTTCACCGTTTGAAGAAGGCCTACGGAGACTTTTACCTGATCCCGGAAGGCGGCACCAATGCTTTGGCCATAGAGGGAACCAAGGGGATACTCAAGAAAGAAGATACCTCCTATGACTTCATCTGCACCAGCGTCGGCACCGGCGGCACCATGATGGGGCTTTTGGCCACGGCCCACAGTTCCCAGACGGTCTTGGGTTTTTCTTCATTAAAAGGGGACTTTATGAATCAAGAAATCCAGTTGCTCCTGGAGAGATTTGCCATCGACCCCATGTGTGGCTACCAGCTTATCAGCGATTACCATTTTGGGGGCTATGGCAAGTACCGACCCGAATTAATTCATTTTATTCATGCCTTCAAACAGAAGACCGGCATACCCCTTGACCCCATCTATACCGGAAAAATGATGTTTGGCCTATTCGATCTCATAAAAAAAGGCCATATCCCAGAAGGCAGTGAGATCCTAGCCCTCCACACCGGTGGCCTCCAGGGCATCCGGGGCTTCAACCTACGAAACGGGACAAATCTGGAAGAAGGCAACAACCAGCAAGATGAATACCCCGCTACTGAAAACTGATACCGCCCCGAGACCAGCGCCTTGGAAATTCCTTGATCGAATCAAAGAACCATTTCTACCCAGCGATGATTTAGTTTTTTTTTATTTTAAAATAACGGCTTTTTTTTGCTGCTGCTGCATTCTAAATAAGAAAAAAAACAAGCTTCGGCTAAAATTGTCTTGCGCTTGTCTATCCGAAGTTTGGAGAGTCCAAAAACAATTGTAATATTGACACTTGTAATGATTTTCCAATTGAAATAAACCCGATTAAAATGACCCGTGATTTTTCATGGACGAATAGTCTGAGCCCCTTGGAGTCAGCCGTGCTCTCTCCCCCCTACTTTCATAGTGTTCAAAACCACAGCACGCCATGCCCCTCCTAAGCCTGCTTTATGCAAAATTTTATTCTGATGAGTGTGTGAAAAATCAGGCTTTTGTTTTACTGAATATCTTATTTATTGATGACCGTTTTTTATTTAAAATTATTTTCAAAAAAAAGGAGGTTGTTCTTATGCCGGAGACCCTCTTTATAAATGAAGGGCGGAAACGCCTTCCAGAGTAGAATGAAGAAAACCCAGAGTAACCCCATCGAAGAGCCAAACAACTCGGCTATGCTGTATATGCAACATAGTCAGGTAATGGTTGTGTACAATGAGAAGTCAGACAAAGAAGTTTGGGCTTCATTTAAGAGCGGCGACGAGACCGCGTTTAACTACATCTACCGGAAATATGTGGTAGACCTATACAACTACGGCATGCAGGTCTGCCAAAATGATGAGTTGGTCAGGGACTGTTTGCAGAAGATGTTTATCAACCTGCGGAGAACCGCGAGCCGACTTGGGGATGTACAGCGGATAAAAGGATACTTATTTACCATTTTTAACCGGGATCTTTTCAAGGAGATCAAGAAAGAGAAGAAACACTCAAAAGACATCATCCCTCTGGAAGAAGAACAGGGTAATTTTTTCATAGAATCCTGTCACGAGACCAAGTTAATCGCAGAAGAATTTGCAACCGAAAAGCGGGAGGAATTAACAAAGGCTTTAAACAAACTGCCTAACAGGCAGAGACAAGCGATTCTAATGCTTTATCAGGAAGAGCTGTCTTATAAAGAAATAGCGGACATTATGGAGTTCCGTGAGGTAAAAACAGCCAGGACACTGGTTTATAAAGCAATGGCCAAGCTAAAGGAGCTGTTTGAAGTTGAAGGAAGCTAGTATGGGAAGGAAACAGCGGTCGCCGAGAAAAGAAAAAATGAAATACGTAGATTTTGATATCGAAGATTTTGTGACGGATGAGTTTTTCATCCAGTGGGTCAAAAACCCAAGCGAGGAAACGAACCATTTTTGGCTGAAGTGGATTGCCGGCAATCCTGAAAAGAAGCATACCATTCAGAAAGCCCGGGAAATCATTTCTTTGGTTGACTATGAGAAAAGATTTGAGCTGAGCGACCAGGCCTACATGGACCTGTTTGAGGATATAGTAGAAAAAAGCCATCAAGCACTGCCTAAAAAGAATATCTTCCAGTGGCGAGGATGGCATAAATCAGCGGCGATTTTATTCTTGGCTTTTTCTTCGATCTACACCCTATATTTTTTTAATAGCGTAAACGAGGAAATAGAGCAAACAGAGCATGCCATTACCTGGGTGACCTTCGACAACCCAGCCGGGCAGAAGTATAAATTCAAGCTTCCAGACGGCACCATCGTTCACCTCAATTCAGAAAGCAGCATCGAATACCCCGAAAAATTTGATTCGGTATCGCGGGTGGTCCGGATGAAGGGAGAAGCTTTTTTTGATGTGAGCAGAGATACGCTTAGACCATTCATAATAGAGACCAAAACCCATGATGTCCGGGTGTTAGGAACATCTTTCAACTTAAAAAACGGTGAAAACTTTGAACTGGCATTGGTTGAAGGGAAAGTCCAGGTAGAAGGGGTTGCGGGCGATACGATCACCCTGTTCCCGAATGAGATGCTTATCAAAGACAACCAAGGCCGGGTGACGAAAACCTCTTTTGACCCGCTAGAAGTGTTGGGCTGGAAAGATCAGTATCTGGTTTTCAAAGACAACAGTTTTGAGCAGGTAGTGAATAAGCTAGAATCATGGTTTGGTGTCAAGATCGTCTCAGAACTTACCCTTGAAAGCAATTGGTCTTACTCTGGACGCTACCACAATAAATCGCTAAACCATGTACTGGATGGAATAAGCATTTCCTCAGAATTTAAGTACGTAATAGATCATAAAACAGTCACTATTTCAAACCTATAAACCCAAACCCATGATGAAACCTTACCTAAACACCTGCTGAAGATGAAATAGGCAGAAAAGTAAGAAACAATTCTGCCTATCGCCTTTGTGCCAATCGTCAAATCCCACAGAGGCTAAATTTCAAGCTTTACACACTTAAAATCTTTAACAAAAGTATGGAAAAATCAATACTTAGGAAAATAATTATGCTTTCCAAATATTTTATGTGTGCTTTCGTCTTTCAGCTGTTTTGCACGGCGGTACTAATGGCAAATACAAGCAATGCCCAGTTAAAGAGCATTGACGATGTAAATGTCACGGTCAATTTCAAAGAAAGCACACTAAAAAAAGCTATCAACGAACTTGAAAACCAGACCAGTTTTCAATTCACCTATAACAGGTCCGTCGTGCCGGTGGACAAACTCAAGGTGAATGTTTCAAAAAGCAACACCCCTCTCTCTAAGGTGCTGTTGGAAATCTCGGGCCAGACCAATTTGAAGTTTGTCCAGTTGGATGATAACATCCACATCACCGCCGGCCATAAAAAAGCCGAACCTGCTCCCGAGATAAAGCCACTCGCACTGGTAGAAATCACAGGACGGGTACTGGACCACACAGGCTTATCCCTGCCCGGTGTCACGGTACGGATTAAGAACACCACAATGGGAACTACCACTAATTTGGATGGGGAATACACCATTGAAGTGAATGAAGGGGATGTCCTTGTTTTTAGCTTCATAGGATTTGTGGAAAAGGAAATCCTGGTAACTAACCAAACAATCATCAATGTGACGCTGGAAGAGGACCTCCAGTCTCTAGAGGAGGTAATTGTAGTGGGCTATGCGGAGCAAAAAAAGGAGACCATTGTAGGCGCAATCGCCCAAACCAGCGGGGAGGTTCTCAAGCGAACGGGCGGGGTCTCGAACGTGGGATCGGCACTTACCGGTAACCTCCCGGGAGTGATTACCACCTCCAGTACAGGTGCGCCGGGGGACGAAAATCCGCAGATCGTGATAAGAGGGCAGAATAGCTG
>CAZHZP010000099.1:0-8346 GCA_964537165.1 uncultured Roseivirgaceae bacterium
ACATTTCCGATTATTCTGGCCTTTTGACCATGGATGGACACATAGCCTTTGCCGTTACTGAATCTTCGATCATAACCGTCGGCATAGCCAATCGGAATAGTGGCAATTTTCCCATCTTGAGGCATCTCTCCTTTCCTTCCATAACCGATAGTTTGGCCTTTGGGAAGGGGCTTGATTTGTGAAATGGTGGTCTTTAACGTACTAATGGGTCTCAAGACTTTCTTATACAAACCCGTAACCTCAATCCCATACAGTCCGATACCCAGGCGCACCATGTCCATTTGATGGTCAGGATAGCGCAAAATACCCGCTGAATTGAGGGCGTGGCACAAAACCGGATAGTTTAGGTAAGACTTGATGGTTTCACTCATTTCCCCGAAAGATGCCAACTGTGCCAAAGTGAATTCTTCGTGTACGGCGTCATCAGCACCCGCCAAGTGGGTATAAAGGCTGCGGATGGTGAGGGCTTTATGTTTTGATATCAGGCCACCCAATGCTTCCATGTCCTCCTTTTCAAAACCCAGACGATGCATGCCGGTATCCAGGTCCAGGTGAATGTTCAGATCGGCCGCATGCGATTGGCAGAATTTGCCTACCTGGTCAAAGAACTCCAAACTGTAAACCACCGGTTCCAGTTGGTATTTGAGGAGGTTGTTGAAGCCATGCGGGTCGGGGTTGAGCACCATAATGGGAAGATGGATGCCATTGTTCCGAAGGTGGACCCCCTCATCTGTGTATGCCACAGCCAAATATGCCGCTTTAAGCTGTTGCAGTTGATTGGCAATCTCTATAGAACCGCCGCCATAGGCAAATGCCTTCACCATGGCCATAATCTTGGTGTCGGGACGAAGTTTGCTTTTATAGAAATTGTAGTTGTGGCTTAAGGCGTTGAGGTTGATTTCCAGAGTAGTTCCGTGGATCCGTTCCTGCAGGTGGTTTACCACGGCTTCAAACTCATGTTTTCTTGCTCCTTTTATAAGCACCAGATCATTGTCCAGCTCAGCGGGGTCAAGTGCTTCAATTAAGCTCTGGGTATTCTCAAAGTGTAGGAAATTGTCCGGGAAATATTCACGGAGGTTTTGGATATCTTCTCCTACTCCGTAGATAAAATCTATTCCATAGTGCCGTATGAGCTGGCTTACCTTTCCGTATACCCTGGTGTTGTTCCCGGCCTGTGGCAGATCCGATAAGATCAGCACTTTACGTTTTTTAGGTCTTTGGTGTTGAAGAAACTCCAAAGCTACTTCCAGACCTGCCACATCATTATTATAGGTGTCGTCAATCAGGATGCTGTTGTAGAGACCCTGTTTGACTGAAAGGCGCATTCCTATCGGCTTCAATCCACGGATTGCCTCATGGATTTCCTTGACTGACATACCTAGGGTAAGCGCTCCGGCAATGACATGTCTGAGGTTTTCTAAGGATGCTTCGTCTGTAAATTCCGTTTGAAACGTGTAGATGCTTAAATCCGGCTGCATCAGGACGATTTTCGTTTGGCCTGTTTCTTTTTTTACCGAGAGGGTATAGTGGGCCCCGGGGTGAGAAGACCAGCTGACCAATCTCTCTTGAGGAAAGGATTCTTCCAGTTTTTCGGCGACTTCTGCCTGGTCTTTTCTGTAAATGATGAGCTTGCTCTGTCGGAAAAGCCTGAGCTTTTCCGATAATTTCTCCTCTCTGTCTCTAAAGCCTTCATCGTGGGCCGTTCCTAAATTGGTGAAAATACCGATCGAAGGCGCTATCATAGGCTCCAGTTTTTGCATTTCACCAGGTTGGGAAATGCCCGCTTCTAAAATGGCGACCTTGTGGTAAGCATCCATTCCAAAAATAGAAAGGGGCACGCCGATCTGGCTATTATAGCTTTTAGGACTTTTGGCTACGTTATGGGCTGTGCCCAATACCTGACCCAGCCATTCTTTTACAATGGTCTTTCCGTTGCTACCCGTTATGCCGACCACGGGCCCGGCGAATAGCGACCGGTGCCATCGTCCGAGTGACTGCAGCGCCGCCACGGTATCCGGTACGCTGAGAATATTGGCTTCTGGCAGTTCACTCCCGGGATAATGGCCGTCTTTAAGGATATAATACCGCACACCAGCCTGATAGGCCCTAGCGACAAAATCATGGCCATCATATTTACTTCCCTCGAGTGCAATAAAAAGACTGTTCTGTCCGGGAAGGATTTTTCTGGAGTCCGTGATGATATGGTTGATGGCTGCCGACGACCGGTGTTGCACCCATGTACCAGGGACAATGGTTGTAAGCTCTTCTAAGGTCAGTTCTCTAATCATGGTGTTTCCTCGCCGCTTCTTCGTTGGATCCTTACCTGCTATAGGTTCCTACAAACGCTTTTCTAATTGTCGCAAAGGTAAGGTTTTCATTGCTAGCCTATTCTGGCCTTGAGCTTTCTTTACTAATATTTCTATTCATTTTTGGATAATATATTTTAATTTGTATATTTGAAAACCTTATTTTAGAAACTAGGATACAAAGATATTAAAAGAGATGCTGTTGCGGTTGATGACGAATAAAATTTCGTTTCGGTTTGATAAATTCTTCGTCTTAGGGTTTTTATTTTGTTCGGTTATTGCCTTTAATGCCGTTGGCCAGGAGGAAAGAACCGTACATCACAGAGACTCTTCTGCCGATTATGAAGAGGTAAGTGATTTGGCGGGAACTGAATTTACCGATTCAGGAAAAGAAGGTAGAGAGACGAAAGCAAATACAAGCCTGTCTCCAAAGAAAGAAACTAAAGATCATCTACATAAACAACGTGGAGAGAAAGATGGCAGAAAGGAAGGCATGTCCACCCTGTCGTTCAACCTTTTCCTATACGTAGTAGATAGATTCAGAGAAGATAATTAATCCAATTACCAATAATCCCAGAAAACAGAGGGGGGCAATATTGCCCCTTTTCTTTTTTTAGGTTTCCCCCAGAAAGGCATCAATGTCCTCTATGGTTATTTTATTTTCATAAAAGGCACTCCCGAAGACAACCCCGCTCAGCCCGAGCTGTTTTAGTCGCCTAAAATCATCTACAGTTCGGACCCCTCCACTGGCTATCAGGCTGAGATCGGGATAAGCGTTTCTGATCTTTTTATATAAGTCCAGATTCGGACCGTCCATCACGCCGTCCCGGGATATATCGGAGCATTTCAAATATTTCAAGCCCCTCCCAAAGAAATAATCAATGTGATCGAGTAAATCGATTTCCGTTTTCCTGATCCAGCCTTCGATCTTGATTTTGTAGTCAGCGGGGTTGATATCCGCTGCCATTTTGATTTTTTCCCTGCCATAGGAGATGATCCACTGCGTGAATTTTTCCGGATTTCTTGCGGCCACAGATGAAGCAGTAATCGTGTTTGCTCCGTACTCGAATGCCTTGTTCACATCCCCATCGGTGGTGATGCCTCCTGTAAAGTCAATCTTTAGCTCGGTATGGCCTGCAAGGGTTTCGAGGATATGGTAATTTTTTGGTTCGCCTCGCTGTGCTCCATCTAGATCCACTAAATGTACCTGGGACATTCCATGTTCCTCAAAAGACCTGGCGAGTTGAAGGGGGTTACGGGAAATGATTTCCCCCGAAGTGAAGTCTCCGCGGGTCAGCCTAACGCATTTGCCTTCATAAATCCAGATGGCAGGTATGATTTCGAACATGGGGTTTTGTTTTTTTTGGTTCGTGCATGGCTTCTATTTGTATGGCTTGTAATCAGCACTTTGTCTGTCGAATAAGGTCGCCGTGCGCCCTATTATTTGGGACAAGTTGCCTTTGCGATACTTTTAGAAGCCATAAATGTACGTAGGACGAATTAAAAAACCTCTTCGATGCCGAATCTTTGAAGGGTAAAAAATACCCAATCTTTGCCGGTAAACTTCTTGTGGGGGCCGGTGCGGATACAGATTCTGCGGCCTTCGTCATCTGTGAGCTGGATGATTTGATGGTCGCCATAATAGGATATACTGTATAGCTTTCCACTCAAATGTTGCTCTTCACTCCGCATGATTTTGGCGTGTTGGGGCCTGAAGTGCAACCGTACCGGGTTATGATAATCCGCTGAACGGCTGTCTTTGATAAATCCAAAAGGCGTATAAAAGCCTTCTCCGGTTGGGGTGGCGATGATTTCGTTTCTCTTCCCAAAAAAGTTGGCCACATAAGGGTTCGCCGGATATTCATAAAGGTTTTTGGGGCTGTCGATTTGTTGAAGATAACCTTTATGCAGTATCGCAATCCGGTCAGCAGTAGACAAAGCGTCCCTGGTATCATGGGTAACGAATATCGCGGTGATCTCGGCTTTTTTGATGATGTGACGGATTTCCTCCCGAACCTGGTCTTTCAGCACGGTATCCAGGTTGCTGAACGGCTCATCCAGAAGGAGTATTTTTGGGTTAGGCGCTATGGCCCGGGCCAGAGCTACCCGTTGTTGCTGTCCGCCGGAGAGCTGGTGCGGATAATAGTGGTGGTTGTCATGGAGACCGACCATTTCTAAAGCCTCCCTGGCCAGCTTGTTAAGGTTGGCGTTCATATGATGCAGGCCAAAAGATACATTTTCCAGGACAGTCAGGTGGGGGAAAAGTGCATAATCCTGAAAAACCAGGCCTACCTTTCGCTTATGGGCAGGCACGGAAGTCCGCGCTTCTACGATCTTGTCGCCCGAAAGCCAGATACAGCCCGAGTCGGGATGTTCAAGCCCTGCGATCAGCCTCAGCAAAGTTGTCTTTCCCGAACCGCTCTCTCCCACCAAAGCCAGGATTTCTCCTTTGTTTACTTTAAACGAAACGTCCTGTACCGCATATTTTTCTGCGTTTCTGTATTTTTTATTGATACGTTGAAGTTCTAAAATCTCCATGATATGTCTTTTCACTTTACACCCGCCGCGTTCTTATCATTTTGTTCAAGAAGATAATCGGCACGATCCCGGTCAGAATAATAACCAAGGCAGGATTGGCAGATTCGGCGACCATCTCATTGGTTGCCATATCGAATGTCTTGGTTGCCAAGGTGTGGTAATTAAAGGGTCTCAGGATCAAAGTTAGGGGTAATTCTTTTAACACATCCACAAAAACCAATAAGATCCCGGTAAAGAGGCTGGACTTGATCACGGGTAGATCGACTTTGAAAAGGGTTTTGCTGGTACCGGCGCCCAATAGGCGGCTGGCTTCATTGATGTGGATACCCGTCTTCTGAAAGCCGGATTCAATAGGCTGATAACCTACTGCCATAAATCTAACTACATAAGCGAAAACCACCACGGATAGGGAGCCGGTGAGCCAGAGCCCGATGCCGTCTGCTGACAAGTGGTAGGCAATGAACTTATCCAGGCCAAGCACCGGAATCATAATGCCTATGGCTACTACCGCACCCGGTATGGCGTAGCCCAAAATGGCCAGTTTGGTGACGCCTTTCACCCACTTGGAGGGGTTAAGCCGAAGGGCATATAGCAAGATCACCGATAGGATCACAATTGCGATACCGGAACATATGGCCAGGGAAAAACTTCTGTAAATCAGGATAAAAAATTCTTTGTTGACGACCTTGTGGTAGGTCAGGGACACCCAGTATAGGATCTGTGCCAAGGGAACCAAAAAGCTAAGCAATAGGATAAACAAACAAAGACCGCTTAAGATCCACTGGCCCAGCTTAGGCAGGTTGGTTCTTTCTATCGGTTTGTTAAGTGCGCTGGGCGAAGCGTACCGTCGGTCTCCCCGCTGCAGGTTTTCCAGAAAAAGGACGGCAAATACAATCACCATTAAAATGGCCGCCAGGTAGATCGCCGTGGAGCTGTCTCCCATGGAAAACCAAGACCGGAATATGCCAGTGGTGAAGGTGTTTACCCCGAAATACTTGACCACACCATAATCATTTAAGACCTCCATGGAGGCCAGGGCGATCCCCCCTACAATGGCTGGCCTGGCCATAGGAAGGGCGATTTTAAAAAAAGTCCGTAGCCTATTGCTCTCTAACAGCGCGGCCGCTTCCTGTAAGGTTTTTGACTGCTGTAGAAAAGAAGCCCTCGCAAGCAAGTACACGTAAGGATAAAGACTGATGGAGAGAATAAATATCGCCCCGGGCAGGTTCATGATATCGATGATGCCTCCCTGAACGGTAATGTTAAAACTGTTTCTTAAGACAGACTGTATAGGTCCCGCATAATCCAACAGGCCGGTGTAAGTATAGGCCATGATGTAGCCCGGGAATCCCAAAGGGAGGATCAGGAGCCATTCGAAATACCTACGGCCGGGGAAATTATAACTGGAGATGATCCAGGCTGTACTGACCCCTAAGAGGAAGGTAGATAAAGCAACCCCCGCCAGTAAGGCGAGGGTATTGATAAAGTAACTATAAAGTAAATTTTCTTTGAGGTGGTCCCAGGCATCCCCCGGTGGACCGAATATATTGGTGATCAAGGTAAGGATAGGGATGGTTACAAGAACCACGATGACCAATGCAAATCCCGTCCATCTATTCCACCAATAATACTTAAGATTAATTTTTTCCAAGATTCAACCTACTACTGTTTTTTTATTTCCAACCCACACGGTCAAATATTTCCACCGCTTCTTTATTGTTTTCACCGAGAACGGAGAGGTTGATGTCATCTGTTTTGAATTCGCCCCACGCCTCATGTAAAGGAACTTTTGCCACGTTATCATTGATGGGGAACTCATAGTTTAGATTGGCCAAGGTGGATTGGGCTTCTTCTTCAGAGAGATATTCTATTAGTTTAATAGCATTTTCTTTATTGGGGGCATATCTGGTGATACCTACCCCGGAAATGTTGATATGGGTTCCGCGATCGTCTTGGTTGGGGAAGAAAATGGCGATCTGTTCTGCGGCTTTGTTCTCCTCGGGATTTTCGTCATTGAGCATCAGTCCGATGTAATAGGTGTTGACGATGGCCAAATCCCCTTCGCCCGCGGCAACAGCTTTGACTTGGTCACGGTCGCTTCCTTTGGGATCACGGGCCATATTGGCCAATACAGCGGCTGCCCATTCTTCGGCGGCTTCAGGGCCATCAGCAGCAATGATGGAAGCAAGAAGAGACTGGTTGTAGATATTTCCCGAAGACCGGGTGAGGATTTTGCCTTTCCACTTATCTGAAGCAAGATCTTCGTAGGTGCTAAGATCTTGGGGATTTACGCGGTCTTTGCTATAGGCGATAATCCTAGCCCTGTAAGTCAGTCCCGTCCAGTAGTTTTCCGGATCTCTGAATTTTGCGGGGATGTTCCGCTCGATGATTTCAGATTCAAACGGTTGAAACAAGCCCTTTTCTTCTGCCCGGTGCAACCTGCCGGCATCTACCGTAATCAAAATATCTGCTGGGGAATTCGCTCCTTCAAGCTCTAGCTTTTGGATCAGTTCGTCGGCACTGGCATTGACCACATTGACTTTAATCCCCGTAAGCTCCGTGAACCTCGCAAAAAGCTCTTGGTCTGCCGCATAATGACGGTGGGTGTAAATGTTCACTACCTCTTCGTCGTTGCTGGCACATGAAAATATGGAAAGTGATAAAATACCAATACAAACAAGATGAAAGAACGATGTTTTCATTTCAAGGTGACTTTTTTAGTACAATTTAAGAAAGGCGAAAATAATCATTATTTAAACCAATTCTAAATAAAGACAAAAAGTTTTTATATTTGTATGCTTTTTAAAAAGCACCCCGAGTGTAGAACACCATGATCTTTTAGCTTTCAAATGACCATTCAACAATTAGAATATATCCTGGCGATTGACAAGTACCGGCATTTCGGCCATGCGGCGGAGGCCTGCTTTGTGACCCAACCTACCCTGAGTGCACAGGTAAACAAGCTGGAGAAGGAACTGGATGTGCTGATTTTTGATCGGTCCAAGATGCCTGTCATTCCCACGGAAATAGGTGTGCAGCTGATTGGACAGGCCAAGCGGGTGGTGGCGGAAAGCAAAGGCATCTATGAAACCATTGCCCAATTGAAAGGCAATATTGGCGGAATGATCAAAATCGGTGTGATCCCCACGATCGCCCCCTATCTGCTTCACTTATTCGTGGGGAATTTCTTGGAGAAGTACCCCAAAGTCCAACTTCAAGTGGAGGAAGTCCTCACCGAAGAAGTGGTAAAAAGGTTGAAGAACGATGAACTGGATCTGGGCATTGTATCTACTCCACTGAACGAACAGGGGATATTAGAAAAGCCCCTTTTTTACGAGAAATTTTACGCCTATTTTTCAAAAGGCCACCCTTTATTAGAGCAACAATCCATTGAAGCTGATGAACTGCTAAGTAGTGACCTTTGGGTGCTGCAGCAGGGGCATTGTCTCAGGGATCAGGTACTGAGCATCTGTGACCAAAGAAAATCCCAGAGGATGAATTT
>CAZHZP010000100.1:0-8293 GCA_964537165.1 uncultured Roseivirgaceae bacterium
GCTGTTCCGGCAGCTACCGGCAATTATACCTTGAAAAACCTGGGATCCAAGCGGGCAAAAGTAGTAATATCTTTTGTCAAAGATTCAGCCTGCTGATTTCATCCCCACTTATCAACTCATTATTATTATGAAGAATAAAATCAACCCTATGCTTGGAAGCCATAGGCTAAAAAAAATCTTCCTGTCTTCTTTTCTGCTGACTGCAACCTTTTCAGTTGCGTCGGCTCAGGACGATGAACTGTTTAGTCTCGGAACGAAAACTAATTCAGGGGAAGGGTTTTCCCTGTATCCTGACCAGTATTCAGCGTTTATTGCCAATGATTTTGGATTTGAAGACAGGTTTTTTTGGATAGGCAGAGACGATATTAAAACTGATTTTCCTTACGTACTTCCGGGGCCGAAAAACGGCTGGGGAGGAACTGGCCCCACAGCTGGAATACGGTCTCATTTTATAAACTTGGGTTTCGTGCTGGACGAAGCTAATGGGGCGGGCGGCAAGCTGAAGATTGATCTTGCAGATACAGATTCTTTACACGCGCCGCATTTAAAAGTCCTGGTAAATGGAAAAGACTTCCAGTTTAGACTGAAAAAGGGTGCCGGATTGGCGTTGGAAACGGGTGAAGGGACCTCTGAATCCGAACAGTCGATCGAAATTCCTTTGGCAGAAGGAATTCTTAAAAACGGCCTGAACCGCATTTCAATTTCTGTGTTGGATGGAGGCTGGATCGCATTTGACCAGATTTCTCTGACCAGCTCTATTTCTCTTGATCTGGTCAGACCACAGGGCGCAGTAGTAGGAACCATAAATGCTGCCGCTTATCAGCTGGAAGATCTAGGAACTGAGGTTCAGCCCTTGCTTGTAGAAGTTTTTCACCTCGATGACGAGCCCGACTTGAGTGTTAAGCTTGACGGAAATGAAATTTTTAATCAAAAACTGGAACAGGGAAAATACCTACTGGAAGCAGGTATGCCGGCAGTGACCCAATCCGCCACCAGCAACTATGAAGTTTTGCTGAATGGACAATTAGTTGAAAAGGGAGAAATTACCAGGTCTCCCCAGCCTAAGCAGGGTCTTAGTGGCTATGTAAATACACTTTTGGGTACGGCGCATTCCCGGTGGATGATTGCTCCCGGGCCATGGATGCCCTTTGGCATGGTGAAACTGAGCCCGGATAACCAGAACTCGGGGTGGCAGGCGGGTTATGATCCCAATTTTGAATCCATAGGTACTTTCAGCCACATACATGAGTGGACAATGACGGGATTAGGAACGTTTCCCACTACAGGAGAAGTTGTCCAAACCACAGTAGGCGACCAAAGTGATGTAAACTCGGGATATCGTTCTGCGATAGATAAAAGTACCGAGTACGCCGGTATTGGACTTTATAAAGTGCATCTTACCGACACGGATATCTGGGCCTCTTTGACTGCCACGGACAGGGCAGGTTTTCAGAAATATGAGTTTGGAAAGGGAGAGACAGGGAGAATTATGATCGATCTGTCCATTCCTACCGAGTACCGCTATCAGATTGAGTCCTGTGAGATTACGCAGGTATCACCTACTCGAATTGAAGGCAAAAGCCATCAGTTGACTCCGAACGCCTGGTCCAAAGGGGTGGGGCAGGAGTATGTGGTTCATTTTGTAGTCGAGTTTGATCAGCCTATTGCGGACTTTGCCCATTGGGTGGACGGAGAGATTACTAAAGGGAAGGATCTATCTGCTACAGACCCGACCAGTGCCGGAGCATTCGTGCAATTTGATATCCGCCAAAACAAGACCATACAGATGCGCACTGGAATTTCTTATGTGAGCATAGAGAATGCTGCGCTGAACCTTACTGAAGAAATATCCACTCCATTCGGCTGGGACTTTGATGCTGTCGTGGCCAACCAACAGACCGTATGGGATGAGCTGCTGGGCAGGGTGAAGGTCACCAGTAACGATGCAAGGGAAAAGGAGCGCTTCTACACCAACATGTATCGGGCATTGGCGAGTAGAAATACATTTTCTGATGTGGACGGAAAATGGAGAGATGCAGATGAAAACATCCAGCAGTTTGAAGACCCCAGTGACCTGGCTTTAGGCTGTGATGCCTTCTGGAACACCTTTTGGAACCTGAACCAGTTTTGGAATCTAGTGACCCCCGAATGGTCCAACAAGTGGGTGAGATCTCAACTTGCCATGTATGACAACGCCGGATGGCTTGCCAAGGGGCCTGCAGGAATGGAATATATTCCGGTGATGGTGGCCGAGCATGAAATCCCATTGATCGTGGGAGCCTACCAGATGGGAATAAGGGATTACGATGTAGAAAAAGCCTTTGAAGCGGTGGTGAAAATGCAGACCACCGAAGCTACAGAAGTAGGCGGGGGATTAGCAGGGAACAGAGACCTGCTTACCTATTTAGAACATCAGTATGTGCCTCATGATCAGGGGCGTTTTTCAAATTCCCTAGAGTACAGCTATGATGATTGGACAGTGGGGCAGTTTGCCAAATCATTAGGTAAAGATGCAGAGTACAAGCAATTCAGTGACAGGGGAAGCTGGTGGAAAAATGTAATAGATCCTTCCACGGGTTATGCCAGAATGAAGGATTCGGAAGGCAATTGGCTGGAGGATTTTGATCCGTTCACTTCCGGTGCAAACCATCATTATGTAGAAGGAAATGCTTGGCAACTTACGTTTTTTGTGCCTCAGGATGTCCCCGGATTAATGGAAGCAATAGGAAGCGAGAGGTTTTTGGAACGTTTGGAATGGGGATTTGAGGAAAGTTACCGCTGGAGATTCAATGGCCCTAATGATCAATATTGGGACTACCCGGTAGTGCAGGGAAACCAGCAGTCCATGCATTTTGCCTTTCTGTTCAACTATGCCGGCAAACCTTGGCTTACCCAGAAGTGGAGCCGGGCTATTGCAGATAGATACTATGGATACGAAGTGACGAACGCTTACCTGGGTGACGAAGACCAGGGACAGATGAGTGCATGGTTTGTCATGGCGTCTCTGGGTTTATTTCAGGTAGATGGAGGCGCCAGAGCAACGCCTATTTACGAGATAGCAAGCCCGCTGTTTGAGCAGGTTGAAATAGACCTTGGAAGTCAATTTGGAAGGGGAGAAAAATTCACCATTACCGCCAAGAATGCAAGCCGGCGTAATATGTATGTCCAATCGGCAACCCTGAACGGAAAACCGCTCAATCAATTCTGGTTCGAAGCCAAAGAACTCCTGAAAGGAGGAGAATTAATTTTAGAAATGGGGCCAAACCCCAATGAAAATTGGGGCACAGGAAAACTACCATATTAACGGCCTCCCATCAAGAAAGTTAGAGAAACGAGTGGCTGGAATCAATCGCAATCAATTACAATAACCAATCCAAAAAGATAAATGAAAAAGTACCTGTTAATAGCTGTGTTTGCATTGATTAGCCATGCAAAAGCGCAGGATAAAGCAAAAGTGAACCAGGAGCTGGGACGACAGATCAAAACTGATGAGAATTTCAAATATGTCAAAGAGAAGGCTCTTGAGGTAATTGCGGAGGGTTTTAATGCTGGCGATGGCTACCGTGAGGTCTGGATCAGGGATTACAACACCTTCATCAACCTTGCGGCAAAAGTTTATCCCAAGGAAGAATTGAAGGAAAACCTGCTTGTCTTTTTTAAAATGCAGGGCGAAGATGGTAATATCATTGATGGTTTCACCCCGGCAGAGAACATCGGGGAAGGAGAGACAGACTTCAGTTATTCAGAACTTGAACCTAGATATGCCGGACATAAGAATACAGTGGAGACAGATCAGGAAACGTCCTTAATCCAAACTGTATATAAATATATAAAAGCAACGGGTGACCGCTCGATTTTAAAGGAGGTAGTGGGTGATAAAACAGTGGCGGAGCGGATGGAATGGGCAATGAATTTCCTAATGACGGAAAGATTCAGTGAAGCATACGGATTGCTCTGGGGTGCTACTACGGCCGACTGGGGGGATGTACAGCCTGAGCACGGCTGGGGCGTTGACCTGGATGAAAATACCCACCGGGCGATCGATGTGTATGACAATGCCATGATGATCATTGCTTTGGACCACCTGATGGAAATGATCCCTTCAACCAAGACCAAGTGGGCACCTGTCCGACAAAAGATTGCCGAGAACACCAGAAAACATCTTTGGGATAAAAAGGAGCAAAAATTTATCCCGCATATTTATCTGGAAGGTTCGCCTTTTCCGGATGATTTTGACGAAAACGAAATCTATTACTTCGGCGGAACAGCGATAGCGATCGAAGCAGGTTTACTATCCAAGAGAGAAATCAAATCCTCACTGGAGGAAATGGTTTCCAGGGTAAAACAGGCAGGCGCCCCCTCTATCGGATTGACGCTTTATCCCCCTTATCCCGAAGGGTTCTTTGCCAATGAGATCATGAAACCGGTCTATAGTTACCAGAATGGTGGCGACTGGACCTGGTTTGGCGGGAGAATGGTGTTGGAACTGGTGAAAAACGGCTTTGTAAAAGAAGCGTATGAGCAGATTCAGCCCATGACAGAAAGAGTGGTAAAGAATAAGGGATTCTACGAATGGTATTCTATCAACAATGAACCTAGAGGGTCGGGTACATTTAAGGGAAGTGCAGGGGTACTGGTCGACGCTATTGAAGCTTTGGAACAAACTGCAGCCTCAAAATGATCGCGGACATGGAAAACCGAAAAATTGTTTCAAATCTAGTTTCGCTATGATACAAGTAGGTGTAGATATAGGCGGAAGCCATATTGTGGCGTGTTTGTATGACGGTATGGAACAGCGCTTGATTTTGGAGTCACGAAGTTGCTATCATGTTGATCCAGATTGGGAGGCTGACAAGGTACTGGATACCTGGGCTTCGGCGATCAGCAAGGCGATCTCATGGACAGCGCGTAAGGTAGCCGGAGTGGGCATAGCCATTCCAGGACCTTTTGATTACTATGAAGGGATTAGCCAAATCACGGGAGTCAATAAATTTGAAAGTCTGTACGGCTTGAATATAAAAAAGGAACTGGCTACCCGTTTGGAAATGCATACTTCCCAAGTGAGATTTATTAACGACGCTTCGGCGTTTGCAATAGCAGTTTCCACTATTGGCAAAGCGAAGTCTTTTGACCGATGTCTGGTAATTACACTGGGCACTGGATTAGGGGCTTCATTTATAGTTAATCGAAAGCCGGTATTTTCAGATCCTCAAGTTCCCGAAGGTGGGTTTTTATACAACCAATTGGTGGATGGTGTAATGGCTGATGAGTTGTTCTCGACCCGGGGTTTACTGCATCTTTACCATTCAGTCAGTGGCCGACGTGCAGCCAATGCCTTGGCAATATTCGAAGCGGCCAAGAATGATCCCCAAGCAAGAAAAGTATTTGAGTTGTTTGGCCAGAAGCTGGGCAGTTTTCTGGCTCCTTTTATGAAAAAGTTCGGTGCAGAGGTATTGATATTGGGCGGTAATATCTCCAATGCATTTGATTACTTTAAATTCCAATTGGTAAAGGAGCTGCCTATCGCTGAGGTGTACCTGTCAGGACTGATGGATCATGCTGCTTTAATCGGTGGGGCATTATTGGTAGACGATAATTATTATAGGGAGATGTCGGATCTAATCAAGGAAATGTCATGCAGCAGGCTACTGAGACAATAAATTACAAAAATGTAGCCCCTATACTTCTGAGTTACATCGTGATGGGCTTTGTAGATATTGTGGGAGTTTCTACGGGATTTGCCCAAAGGGATTTTGACCTTACACCCACTATGGCACAGCTGATACCTTCTATGGTGTTCATATGGTTTTTTGTTCTTTCCATTCCTGTAAGTCTGTTACAGAATAAGATTGGTAAGAAGAATGTACTGCTTATAGGAATTGCTGCAACAGCTATTGGCATGTTTACGCCATTTGTCAGCTATTCCTATCCGGTTTTTCTGCTCTCATTTGTGTTGTTGGGAATGGGCAACACCTTTATTCAGGTGTCATCCAATCCTCTGTTGAGGGAAGTGGTTTCAGAGGGAAAGTACCCGAGTCTGCTAAGTATGTCGCAGTTTGTGAAGGCTATCAGCTCCTTACTGGGACCGCTGATCGTAGCTTTTATGGTGGCTTATACGGGGGATTGGAAGAATGTCTTTCTGGCGTACGGTCTGATGTCTGTTTTAACTGCCGCTTTGTTAGCCCAAACTACTGTCCATGAGAGGTTTAAGACAGATGTCACCAGTTTCAGAAAATGTTTTGCGTTACTCGGAGATCCTTTGATCGCGTTTATGGTATTTTCCATCTTCCTGATTGTAGGAATAGATGTGGGTATGAACACCAACATTCAAGGCTTGCTGGTCTCCAACTATAGCCTGAGCCTCGAAGATTCCTCGCTAGGAATCAGTCTGTATTTTTTTTCGTTGATGGTAAGCCGGTTTGTGGGCGCAATAATTCTTAATAGAGTGAGTCACCTGAAATTTCTAAAATGGTCCAGTCTGTTCACGGTGCTGTTTTTCTTGGGTTTGATTTTCTCTACCAGCTTACCGGCCACGTTGATCTCTATAGTTTTAGTTGGGCTGGCATCCGCCAATCTGTATCCATTAATCTTTGCCCTGACTATCAACAGAAGACCGGCCAGAAGTAATGAAATCTCCGGTTTGATGACCATGGCAATTATTGGCGGGGCAATTATTCCGTTGATTATGGGAGTGGTGCAGAAGAGCTTTACAGTAAATGAAGGGTTTGTTGTGCTGATGGCTTCGGCGGCTGTCATTTCATTTTCTCACAGAATATTCAGAAGCTTTGATGCTGATAATGCTTCATAGTTGGGAATTCACCTGAGGTGGTGACGTATTCCGTCAATTCTCCCATACATTCGAAGGTTTGATCAAGCCTTTTAATTGCATGGTGCCGGGCCGTTAGGGTTCGGTGTGCCTTTAATCCCAAGTCTGGATAATTCGCGTAGGATTACAGGTTGTGCAAAGATTAGACTCGTACGTAATCTACGGGATGTATCGGGGAGGGTTGCTGCCAACACAAATTATCGTAATATTGCATTTTTAGAATAACAGTGGAGGAATCTCAGCTGTGTGTCGAGTAATTTCTGCTTTAAAACAATGAAAGTAAGCCATGCAGGTCAAAGATTTCAGAATAGATCTTAAAAGTTCTATTCCTTATCATGTGCAGGTAGAAAAATACCTAAGAGAACTTATACGCATAAAGGAATATGCATCCGGGGAATCCTTTTTGCCCAAAGAGGAAAGCTTGGCCAAGCGATTTGGGATATCGAGAAACACCGTTAGGCAGGCAATTGACAAGCTGGTACAGGAAGGGTTGGTGGAAAGAAAGAGGGGAGTAGGCTCCAAGGTGGTTAACCAGA
The DNA here is from genome assembly GCA_964537165.1 of uncultured Roseivirgaceae bacterium. Classification (GTDB taxonomy): domain Bacteria; phylum Bacteroidota; class Bacteroidia; order Cytophagales; family Cyclobacteriaceae; genus DATGMS01. The sequence goes on from CAZHZP010000100.1 coordinate 7,363, forward strand.
ATATTTCGACGCGGCTGGATCAATGGATTTCCTTTACCAAAGAAATGAAGGATAAGGGGATTGAAGTGGTAGAGTATTCCGTAAAGGTGGGGTTCGAAGTGCCGGATGATAGAATTTTGAAAGCATTAAATCTTACTGCCGAGATGGAATGTTGCTGTATGGAACGGGTAAGGGGCGCAAAGGACGCCAAGTATCTTTACAGCATTTCTTATTTTCATCCGAGGATAGGCCTGACGGGAAAAGAGAATTTCTATCAACCTCTATATGAAATGCTGGAGCGTGAGTGCCATGTGATTGTGGCAATCTCCAAGGAGAAACTTAAAGCAGTGGCGGCATCCAGCGAAATTGCCAAAGCGTTGGATATTAAGAAAGGTGATCCGGTGCTCAAAAGAGAGCGTATAGTTCTTGATCAGGGCGATAGACCGGTGGAATATAATGTGGTTTATTATGCCACAGATTATTTTTCCTATGACATAGATCTGAAGCGAGAGTTTTAAACTGCTATACCTATAATACTGCGACTTGCTGTCAGAAGATGGGTAGAGATTGGCAAGAGGCCATTTTCCATTGGGCTAAATCGGCTGCCCAAGGTTCCTGTACATGACCCTGTAGCAAATTAGGACTGCCGGCTCGTTGCATGGAGGTTTCATACTCCTATTTCTGGGTTTATCTACTTCATGTTCTATATGTCCATTTCCAGGATGTTTTGATGCAGACGCTAAAAATGCCTGAGAATTTGTTCAAGTAATTAGTCCCCAGTTAGTTACACTTCTTGATTTTCAGGGAAGCCCACGTCATTTTGGAAAAGATTCCATTCCAAGATGTCGCCCTTGTGTGTTCCTGCCAATAAAAATGAATCGAGGTGCTGCGTGCCAAGCATTTCACCCGTTTCGGTGACCCGGCCCTGGCGGTCATATTTGGTATAGGAGTA
>CAZHZP010000101.1:0-8291 GCA_964537165.1 uncultured Roseivirgaceae bacterium
TCGATGAAGTACCCAATGACATCATGCCCATGACCATATCCAAGCTTGGCAACAATTCCGTCGCCACCGTTCCTATCCTGTATGATATGGTGATTAACGGAGAACTGGAAGGTCAAGCCGTCCACTCAGGCGATCATGTTCTTTTTGCCTCCGTAGGCGCCGGAATGAATATTAATGTAATGGTTTATAAAGTACCTTAAAACAATACAATCATGATCATTGATGCGCATCAGCATTTTTGGAATTACTCCCCTGCCAAACATGCCTGGATCAACGGCCAGATGGCGGTTTTAAAAAGAGATTTCCTTCCGATAGATCTTTTAGAGATTTATAAAAAAAATTCAGTGACGGGCTGCGTAGCGGTACAGGCTGACGGTTCGGAAGAAGAAACCGACTTTTTGTTGCAGCTGGCAGAAAAGCACGGTTTTATTAAAGGCGTGGTAGGATGGGTAGACCTTCAGGACAGGCAGGTGGAAGCCCGCCTCCGCCATTACCGGAATTTCAAAAAGCTGAAAGGCTTCAGGCATGTGGTACAGGACGAACCGGATCCGGAGTTTATGTTAAGGGAGGATTTTCGGGCGGGGCTAAAAGCCCTAGAAGACTTTCACTATACCTATGACATTTTGATCTACCCGCACCAGCTGGATGCGGCCATCAAGACCGTGCAGGACTTCCCCAAAATCAATTTCGTGCTGGACCATATCGCCAAACCTCATATCAAAGAGGCTAAGATGGATAATTGGCTCCCTAAAATTACAGGCTTGGCGCAATCACCCAATGTCTGTTGCAAGGTGTCGGGCATGGTCACCGAGGCCGCATGGAAGAGCTGGCGTCAGCAGGATTTTGTCCCTTACCTGGATGCGGTAACGGAAGCTTTCGGTATGGATAGGCTGATGTTTGGCTCGGATTGGCCAGTCTGCCTCCTTTCTGGTAATTATGAACAAGTGTTGAAAATTGTCCAAGACTATTACCAGGGCTTTTCCCAGGAAGACAAGGATAAACTGTTTTACCTCAATGCCTCCCGTTTTTACGGGCTGTCCCTTTAACGAAAAGCGGAGACGTGATGCCTCCGCTTTTTTGTTGTCAATTTTCCGTAATAGCTTATTCAAAAGCAGGATCTTGTGTCAAAGTAGGCTGGTTGTCCTTAAAAGACCGCTCTATGGCCTCTAACGGAATGGGGAAGTACTCGTGTTTGCCTTTGGTAAAAGATGCCCCGTTGAGATAGGTTCTTTTCGTCTTTTCCTTCTCCAGGTATTTGTTCAGGGTTTCGGCCGCTATGCCCCACCTTTGGAGGTCAAAGAAGCGGTGTCCTTCCATTGCAAACTCCAACCTCGTTTCCATCCGAACCGCCTTTCTGGCGACATCAGCATCTGTCCAAGGTTGATCATAGGTCGCAATCACATAATTAGCCGCAGGTTCACCTTCCACAATGGTGTAGTCGTTTCTTTCTGCTCCCTGAATAGCTTTTGGAACAAATCCAGCTGGATTAGCCGCTCTTTCCCGGATAAGGTTCACCAATTCCCTCGCCCGTTCTAAGTTGCCCAACTCCACTTCGCACTCGGCTAGCCACAAGATGACCATGCTCAATCGCATGATCCTATAATTGTTGGCGGAAAGCCGTGGATTGGCGCCGATGCCAAAAAATGCAGGTTCGGAGATATGTTTTTTAGGAGAATAAGGGCCTGCATAATTTTGGTCCCTGATAAAATCACTGCCGTGGATCTTATAACCCTTAAACAGGATTCCTCTCCTTCCCACAGTATGGTCCAGTCTAGGATCCAAAGGACCTTCATAGGGCGTAAACGCTGCATTCCAAGCCAATCCCTGATCATTTTTTACATCTGCATCATTAAAGGTATCCAAAAGGGGAAGGCCGTTTGCCGAGGTCTTAAAGGCATTGACTAGATTTTGCGAGGGTTGATAAAAACCGCAGCACCCCCAGGGGTCAGTGTAAGGGTAATTGAGCGTCGTGCCTTCGTTGGCCGCTGCGGTGGTAGAGCTTGAAATCGAAAACTGAATCTCGAAAATAGATTCCTCGTTGTTCCTCCTGCCTACCAAGAAATTTTCCTCAAAAGTAGGGGTTAATGAAAAGCCACCGTTGTTCAAGATGTCCTCCAGTAGGACTTTTGCCTCCTGCAATTTGGCTACATTGGCAGCGCCGGTAGTTTGATCCCAGCCCTGGAACATCTTCGCTTTAGCGAGGAAGGCTGCTGCCGCCCATTTGTTTGGCCTTCCTACTTCGGTCTGCCGATCAGGAAGTACGTTCATGGCGGCTTCAAAATCTGCCTCGATCAACGGCCATATCTCTCTGTCATTTGGAACCTTCGTGCTTTCTAAATCATCCAGCACAAAAGTCGCGTCATCAATGTAAGGCACGTTCCGCCACATTTTTCTGGCTTCAGAATGAAAGAAACCTCTTAAGAACCTCGCTTCGGCGATCACCTGTGCCCGTCTCTCATCTCCCATGTCTTCTGCCACCTTAAGCGTGTTCAAGACATCGTTGGTACGGGCCACTCCCTTGTAGACAGCCCGCCACTTATTTCGCAGATGGAGGTTGGTCGCCTGGAAATCATAGCTCTCCAGAAAAGATTGCTCCGGCTGGTCACCGGCATCGGTTCCCTTGTAGGCATCGTCGGAAACCACCCCTCCATACACCCAGTTGTCGATGGTCCCGTTCCAGCCCGACTGCCCATCCAAGCCATAGCCATCAATCATGGCGTAGGCACCTAACAACAGTCCTTCTACGCCTTGGGCATTGGCCAGACCCACCGTACTGAACTGACCCTGTGGGACGGTTTCTAGAAATTCCTCCTTGCAGGAGAAGGTGATTGCTGCAGTAATGGCCGCTGTAATGGATAATCTAAAATATGTTCGTTTCATTATTTTTATGTTTTTGGTTTAACTGGATCAAAAGGTAATGTTGAGGCCCACGATAAGATTTCGGGATACCGGCATGTAGCCGCCATCAAAACCCACCGTATTGTTGCTGCCTGTCTGTATCTCAGGGTTCATACCGGTGAATTTGGTGATAGTGAACAAATTTTGACCCTGCAAATAGATGGAGCCTCTTGACAAACCGATAGAGGAGAGTGCATTATCCGTCAGATGGTAGGTCAATTGCGCATTCTTTAGCCTGAAATAGGATCCATCTTCAACAAAGTAGCTGGAGGGGCGGCTACTCACCTGGTCATTGGCATCCATGATAGGCACAGTACCGTTTCGATTATCGGGTGTCCAGGCATCATACAATGCCGCCTTAGACTTGTTCCCTTGGAAGGTATTGAAATCTGTCCAGTAGTTCAGATAATTAAAGATGTCATTACCTACCGACCCGTTCCCAAAGAGGGTCAGATCCCAGTTCTTATATCCAATGTTGACATTAATCCCATAGGTGAAATCCGGGTGGGGATTGCCAATAATGGTCCTGTCTGCGTCGGTAATCACCCCGTCTTCATTGACATCCTGTACTTTAAACTTACCCACCGCATTGTAGCTTCCATAGGGCGGATGCGCATTGACTTCTTCTTCCGTTTGGAATATGCCCAGGTTATTGTATCCGAAGAAGGAGGAAATGGGATGCCCCACCTGCGTCACGGTCACGGCAGGCACACGGGTTGAAGCTCCGAACAGTACGTTATCTTCATTTTCGGCTAATTTATCCACATTGTTTTTGTACATGGAGTAGTTAGCGGATACACTGTACCTCAAATCCCCTCCATGGCTGGTTTCGTTGATGCCGAGGTTCAGGTCAATCCCTTTATTCGTCATCTGACCGATATTGAAGAATGGAGCCGTTGCGTCTCCCGCACCATAGTTGATCGGTGTCTGGAACAACATATCAGAAGTCACGCGATTCCATACATCCAGTTCAAAGAAGAAGGTGCCATCCCAAAATTCCATATCCAAACCAATGTTGTTGGAAGTGGTTGTTTCCCATCTGGCGTTAGGATTGCCGAAGCGCTGCGCATCAAATCCCAAAGCAGGAGTGGAAGTTGAGCCATCTATAGGATAGCCAGCATTGAAGATGTTGGACCGGTAAGTTGTATAAGCGTTGTAGTCCCCGATCAATTGGTTACCGGTCTTCCCCCAGCCGTACCGTAACTTCATGTCCGACACGAAGGGTATTGCGTTGGAAATGGCAGGTTCATCGGATAGCCGCCATCCTAAGCTGAAGGCAGGAAAGGTAGCGTTGCGGGATGCCTGAAGAAATCTGGAGGAACCATCGTTCCTTAAAATAAACTGCACCAGGTATTTGCCATCATACCCATAGTTGATTTTCCCGAATTGGGAATACAACCTGTAATCATTCACTACCCTCCCAAAATTAGTAGCCGTATTGGGATCGCCGAGGTCGAGATAACTGATTACGGGAAGGGTTTCAAAGGCGAACCGCTGCCTTGCCGCTCCGAAGACCTCCCCAAACTCCTTGATTGACTCTATACCCAGATAAGCATCAAAAGCATGGAGTTCGTGGAAGGTTTTGGTATAACTCACCGTATTAGACCATACCCATTGGTAGGAATACTGGTTTTCAGCGGTGGAACTGTTTACAAAGTTACCCTCTACATACTCCGGCTGCGGTCTTCCGATGTAACGCGATCTCCTTCCATTGGCGTCTATCCCCAAGCTTGTTCTTACCGTAATATTGTCTGTAATATCCACGGACGCATACGCATTGCCAAATGCCCTAAGGTTAAGGCTTCTGTTGTCTTTGGCCCTAGCCAACACGGCAACGGGATTATAGTTGTTACCGAGATTGGCTCCCCTACTTCCCGCAAAATTTCCCATGATGTCATATACCGGCAGCAGGGGATGCTGGAGGCTGGAGCTGAAGACGGCATTTTGCTCGGCGTTGTTACCCGCTGAACCGTTGCCAAAACCACCTTTTCTGTTTCCGATGGTAACGGAAAGGTTTTCCCCGATGGTAAGCCTGCCGTTAAGCGCCTTGAACTCCGTATTCGCACGGACCGAATACCGGTCGTAGCCAATATCATTGACGATGCCTTCTTGGTTAAAATAATTGAGGGAGAGGGCATACCTGCCGTTTTCGGTACCACCAGAGGCAGACACCTGATAGCTTTGGATCGGCGCTGTTCTCGTAGTTTCCTTCCACCAATCCGTGTCAGCCGCACGGGTAATGGGGTAGATACTTCCAGGCCTCAGGGCGTAGAGGCTTGGATCTACCCCCGGATCACCTTCCATCCCCCGGCTAGGAAAGACGTAATCAGGTATGGTGACTTCGCCATTAGGGCCAAAAGTATATTGTCCGTGGGTAGGGGTTCTACCATGGAGTGCGTTGGAAAGATACAAGTACCTGCCAAGTTCCTCCGCATTGAGCGGATCCGGAGCCGTAGCGGCTTTTTGGGTTCCATAAAAAACGTCAAAGGAAATCGTCGGCCTACCTACTGCCCCTCTTTTGGTGGTGATAATGATGACGCCGTTGGCCGCACGGGAGCCGTAGATAGATGCGGCCGAGGCATCTTTCAGTATTTGAATGGATTCAATGTCGTTGGGATTGAGATTGCCCTGATTCTGCGTGGGCACCCCATCAATGACATATAAAGGGTCGTTATTGTTGATGGTGCCAAAACCCCTGATCCGTACAGTGGCTCCTCCCCCTGGAGTGGCGTCATTGACGATGGTTACCCCCGCAGCCCGGCCTTGGAGCTGCTGGGCGAAAGTAGTCGCGGGCAAGGACAACAACTCCTCGGAATCCACCGAAGTAACAGCGCCGGTAATCTCGCGTCTGGATTGAGAGCCATAGCCAGTTACCACTACTTCTGTCAATGCACTTATAGCTTCATCCAGCACTTTATTGATAACACTTCTCGAACCTACCGTTTCCTCAGCAGTCACGTAGCCGATAAAGGAGTACACCAAGACCGATTGATCATCCATCACCTCTATACTGTATTTGCCATCCACATCCGTTACTGAACCGGTGGATGTACCTTTGACAAGAACCGCCGCGCCAGGTAAAGGTTGATTCGCCTGATCCGTTACTACGCCGGTAACTGTTCTTTGAGCAAAGACTGTGACACTGCTGAGCAGCAGCAACAGGGTCAATGCAGACAAGCACTTGTAACTGTTTAACATAGACTTTGAGGGTTTAATTGTTTATAAAAAGCCTCGCCCCTGTGGCAGGCTAAAGTTGATCGATAAAGACTTTTGAGACGCCCCACATCCTATCACGCAACCGTTCACCGCCCTGCATATTTTCGTGTAAAATTTTACTTGATGGTAGGATTTCTGACAATCATACCAGATCATTCAGAATGTGTTTATGGATACCAGTCAAAATTGCCTTAAAATAATATAAATACAAATAAAAATAGATATTTGTATTTAAAAATAAAACAAAATATCTTAATAAATCAGAACAAAAAAATCAAAATACACCTAAGTCATCTCGGTCTAGATGACCCTAACAGAGATCATATTCATTTTACATCTACCGTTCATCACGTAAACAGTGATTATTTCCTTTTCCTATCCCACCAAATATATATGACAAAGCCACCCAGACTGACCACACTCACCCAAATCAGGCCGTTGATCAGCCGTTCGTTGTCTTCCCCTAGATAGGCAATGAGTGCGGTAAGCGGAAGGATACCGATCATCGTCGCTCCAATAAAGCGCCAATAGCCCATTCTCAAAATACCACTTACGAAACTGATAGCATCATTGGATAAAAAGGGGGACATGCGGGTAATAATCACCGCCCAAAAGCCATAGTCTTCAATATAGCCCTGCACTTTATCTTTTGCCTTTCTCCCCAGCAAGCGCTCGATAATAGGGGTTCCAAAATAGGCTCCTATGCTATAGGCCACAGAAGAGGCACAGAAAATCGCCACTAAAATGATCGCGCCACCCTTCCAAGGCCCATAGGCCACCACCGATACCACCATGAGTAGCGGGGTGGGTATGACCAAAAGAAACATCTGGGCAATCATCGCCATCACAATCAGCAATGGTCCCCACCAACTGAACTGCTCCACCCATTGGGATACTTGTTTCTCATCCCCGCTCGACAGCACCTCCCAAGCCTCTTTCAAAAATTGGTTGACCGCAGGGACAAAAAAGTAAAGCAACAATAGGGATCCGACTACAAAAACCGATAAGTATAAGGGCAGCCTGGATTGTTTCTGGTCTTTGTCTTTGCTCATGTTGATAATTGGGCGGGAGTTGGGGCAATGATCGATCTGTCCAAAGCAGTCAGACCGGCTAGATTTGTTGTAAATGATAAGTTTTTACGATTAATTGCAAATTAAAGACCAGATTTCGAATCCTTAAACAATTATACATGAGGTATTGCCTTGCGCTCGATCTAAAAGATGATCCTGAATCCATTGAGAACTATAAGAAGTATCACCGAAAGGACAACTTCCGTCCTGAAATTACCAAAAGTATCAAAGATGCCGGCGTTATGGACATGCAGATCTACTTGATCGGCAACCGGCTATTTATGATCATGGACGTGGACGGGACTTTTGATTTTGATAGAAAAGCCGCGATGGATGCCAAAAACCCCCAGGTTCAGGATTGGGAAGATTTTGTATCCCAGTTTCAGCAAAGACTACCCTGGGCCAAAGAAGGGCAAAAATGGGTGTTGATGGAGCAGATTTATGGGTTGGACAATAGGGAGACGTGAGTAGTGAGCATTGAGATGTGAGGGCCGTAGAATACCTCCCAGGTAACAAACAATGTGTCATCTGTAAAAATGAGACGACGGTCAAGTAAATGCAGGATCGACTAGGTGCCGGCGCAGTAGTCAGTCGAAGGTGGACTGCGGACTAAGAGGGACCGAAGACCGGAGACCGGGGACGGAAGTGGCTAGTTTGGCGTCTGACGAGCGCTAAGTTGAATTGAAAAATAATGAAATCGTCCCGCCGTAATAGACGGGACGATGAAAAGGTAATTAAGAGGATCCGGCACCATTTCGGTCGGGATGCCTGCCGTGGACTGTTGGCTGTGGACTATCGACTATCTTCGACAGGCGATGCGTTTCTCAGGCCCTTAAACCAAAAAAGCAACAGCGCCTGTAGGTGCTGTTGCTTTTAAAATCGCCAAAGCCGATTCGACTTCTACATGTTTTTGACCTCGGCCACCAATCCGTTCAATACTTTTTTGGCATCGCCGAAAAGCATCCTGGTCTTGGCATCGAAGAATAATGGGTTTTCTATCCCGGCATACCCCGAGCTCATGCTTCGCTTGATCACGATCACGTTGGCAGCCTTATTCACTTCCAATATCGGCATACCATATATCGGGCTGGAAGGATCGTCATTGGC
>CAZHZP010000102.1:0-8246 GCA_964537165.1 uncultured Roseivirgaceae bacterium
CCATGGCCCAAATTGACCGTGCGTCCGTTGGTTTTCAGGTCACTGATACTTCCCAGCCAAGGACATTGATCGTAATTGCCCATCCTGATTCTAACAGCTTCAACCAAGCCATCAAAACACATCTTGTGGCTGCCCTGAAAGAACAAAACCATCAGGTCCGGGTAAGGGATCTGTATGCTTTGGGATTCGATCCGTTGCTGTCCTTGGATGAAATCAGGCGGTATGATTCACAGGAAGGCGAAGTACCAGCAGATGTCAAATTGGAGCAGGAAGAAATACTTTGGGCGGATCATTTAATTTTCCTTTATCCCACTTGGTGGTGGTCCATGCCGGCGATGATGAAAGGCTATTTTGACCGGGTGTTTGTTCCCGGTTTTGCTTTTGAAGTCGGCGATCAGGGTATTAAGGGATTATTAGAGGGAAAGAAAGCCTGGATTATACAGACCACGGGTTCAGATCAGGCTTATATAGAAGAAAATGGGTTGGACAAGATGGTGAAAACACCGATGGAAATCGGACTTTTCAATTTTTGCGGGATTGAGGTGGTGGATCACCAGATATTGACAGGAGTACCCTTTGTTACGGATGAGGAAAGGGAGGCGATATTGGAAGGTTTAAAAAAAGAGGCGGAGGAAAATTTACCAATCCATCAACTAATAAATTAGTGTTTAAAGATTCTTTCTTATATTGATGGAAATTAACAATAACGCAAGACCATCAAGGACATGGAAAAATGCAAATTCATCGCCAAGATAACACTTTTTCTTTTTGTTTCAGCTTTCATTTCCTCCTGCAAAAAGGAAAATGCAGCAATACACTTGGGTTTTGATATCGATGGCAAAAGTTTACTTACCTTCATTAACGATACGGAAGATTCAGTTCATGTAAACCTTACAAACTGGCACACCATACCCCAAAGAGCCCAGGAGTTTGACTCCCTCATCCCTTCCGGAAGCTCCATCGACTTCAAATTGATCATGCAGAACCCCGCCTACGTTAGCTTGACCGTGGATGGTAAAAAATATAAAGTGTTCGCTATTCCGGGTGACACAAGTGCCGTGACGGCTTCCAAGAACACCGGATCAATAGTCTTGGCTTTTTCCGGAGATCTTCAGCCTGTCAATGAGTTTTTGGTAAAGAAAATGGTGCACTTTAATTCTCCCGATGCGGAATGGCTGCTTAGAGCAAACGCTACTTCTACCGCAACAAACTTAGAAGAACTCGTAAGCATCAATGATTCTGTTACCCAGGTACATTTAAAATATTTAGACCAGAACCTGGACATTGTTCCGGTGTGGTTCGCGGATTTCGAACGACAACGGCTGACGTACCTCAACGCTGGATTTAAGCTAAATAGCCTGTTTTATAGGAGGGAGATGCTTGACATCAAGGATACGGTGCCACATGATTTTTTAGCAAATGCCGTTGATTCATTGTCCTTTTCTAATGAACCAATGCTCGGGGTCACGGAATACATGCGGTTTTTAGGTGATTATCTTGCTTTTGGATTAACCAGTGCTAATAATATTCGATCGGCTACTACTAAGGAGGAGGTAAAGGCTTACTTTGCACGAAGAATATCCGAAATGGATAAGGTGTTGTCTACCGAGATTAAAGATGTTTATCTGACATACTATTTAAGCAATATTATCGACAGTAGAAGGTACGCATTTGATGAAGAATGGATAGAAATAGTCCAAGACGAAATGTATCAGACCTATTTGCGGGAAGAACTGAATGCCAATCCCATCCTACCTGTAGGAGCAGCCCTGCCCTATTTTAATCTTCCAGACAGCAGCAGTAACTTTGTTGAATCTCACCAATACAAAGGGCAGATCCTCCTGATCAACTTTTGGGCGACCTGGTGCAAACCGTGTATCGAAGAGTTCCCCTACGAAAACGAGCTTGTCGACCGGTTTGCAGGAAAACCCGTAAAGCTATTGAATATCGCCATCCAAACGAAAGAGGATAGCTGGAAACACATGGTCAATAAGCATGGTTTAAAAAGCGATAATTTACTGGCGCAAGGCAATTGGGAAGAAAAGCTCAGTACAGATTTTGACATCAATGGGTTGCCTCACAGTGTTCTAGTGGACTGGAATGGAAAAATTGTCCAGAATAAATGTCCCCGCGCCAGTGAAAATGTAGAAGAGCTGATCGCTGAATTGTTGGTTAAAATGGAAGGTACTGACTGAAACGGAGTATCGCTCACCGCCGAGCCCATGAATGTTCAAAAAAGATCATCCAATCAATTTCATTTTCTTCATAAGGAAGGTGGCGTTTTTATTCTTGGCGACTCCCCTTTTTATTTTGTAGTCAAAGGACAGCTGATCATTTTCCAGTTCACTCTCGAAACAGTAGTTTTTGATAGACTCTGGGTATTGAATTTCAAGTTTTCCCATTTCCAGATCATGAGTCGCAATTATACATAGACAATCATGTTTTAGAAACTCCTCAACCAAACCGATAGATCCGGAAAGTTTATCTGCGGAATTGGTACCTTTCAAAACCTCATCCAAAAGAATAAACATCTTCTCTCCCTCCCGAAGTCTTTCCATGATTTTTGAAAGACGTTTTAGCTCCGCATGGAAGTAGGAAGAATCCTCATCCAAAGAATCTGTCAGCCGCATACTTGTATATAGCTGCGCCACACAACATTCAAAGCTTGTGGCAAAAACCGGAGCTCCCGCGTAGGCCAAAGCAAGGTTCACCCCGACACTTCGTAAAAATGTACTTTTACCCGACATATTTGCGCCAGTGAGAATCACGGTTTTAGCTTGGGGATCAAAAGTGTTGGTCACACAGTTTTTCCTATTCATCAAGGGGTGCCCTAAACCTTCCGCCCGGATAAACATGTTTCCAACAAACCTGGGATAGCTATATTGGGGATGGTTAAAAGCAAAATTAGCGAAGGAATTTAATTCATCGAAAGTATAAATACATTCCAACCACTGAGAAACCTGGTCTTTGTTTCTTCTCCTCCATTTCTCCAATGTGGCAGCAATATGAAGATCAGGCAAGAAAAATCCTCTGACAACAAAGTTGTTGGCCCTGTTATAGCCAAGAATTAAAGTCAGTTTAGCAAACTCCTGATGCGCTGCGCTACAATCCCTCCTTTTCGCAGCCAGGTATTCATGGTCAAAGGATGCTGCAAAAATCAGCTTAGATAGCTGTATGTATTTTTGGAGGAATACAAACTTATTGTTTATGTCAGGAGAGACTACCTTCCCCTTTTTTGTCAACAATGAAATAAAGGCGAGGTTGATTACCAGGGCAATCATCCAGTATTCATGAGGCAGGTAGCTTTGAATGGCAGCAAGCAAAAAAGATAAGGATAAAATAGATAAAAAAACGGTGATTGCTCTATAAGGCCAGGTTGTATATTGGCTATCAGGTTCACTCAGCCAGTGGGTTAATTCCTGAACATCGGAGAAGGTTTCCTTTTTTTGCAGTCCATGAGCCAGAAAATATTGCCTGAAGTCGATTTTTCCCCTTAACTCCTGAATGGCAATTTGACGCTTTATAATTTCCCCTTCATCCATTATGGGATCGGTCAGTGCCCTCAGGACTTTATCTTCTGACGCAAAGCAACAAGTCCGGTTGATCAGATTAAACAAAGAGTTATAGCCAATAATATCAAGATCAGAAGCATAGGGATGATGGCGATCAATACCCCTATCTCCTTCATCCCCAAGGGGCGGGTCTCCTTCTATGGCCTTAACCTCATTTTTATTTATTTCTTTTAATTGAATGTGGAGGTTTTTTAAATCTTGAACCTCATTATAAATTCTTACCAGCCCTATAAAAAAAACCAAAAACAATAAAAAAAGAAAAATCCAGGGTACACTTACACCTTGGTAAACCTTCCATGCCCCGAATAAAATCACTCCACCTAATATTAATCTTGCTGTAGCATACAGCATCAGCCGTTTGTTGTAATGCCTTATTTGATCGGAAAAGGAATGGGATCGTTTTAAATATTCGTTTTTTGGGTCATACATATAAAGAAGGTAGGATAGTGAAGAATTGTTGTTGACAGGGATAAAAGACCGCTCAATGATACTACAAATTGCACCAATATGTAAACTCATCACCAATGTCCTATTCTCTCATTTATAGGAAAGGGTATATAATTATCCGTATAAACCAAGAACAAGTCAGAGGCCGGTTTAAGACGCCATTGGAAACGGGTATTGATATTCAGGTTACCGACCTGCTCATTGTATATATTTAATCTATATCTGTTGTTGATCTTTTGGGCGAGACGGTCGAAAGGAAAACCGGATAGATCAACAAGAAAAATCAGAAGTAAAGGTTTACTCATGAAATACGTGATGATAATAAGTGTGTAGCAAACCGCCAGTTAGGCAGTCTGTGAGGACACAGACTGGAGCCGTTCCTGTGTCCCCACAGAAACACCTAACCCTTTAGCCAAAGCTAAATGGCAGGTGTCCAAAACATGAAATATAAATAATTAAGGCCGGATGCATTCCTTTATCCCAAACAACAATTTATTCGCCCGTCAACTCCTTGATCAGATCTACTTCTGCCTGTCGGTAAGGTGTCCCATCCGCGCGGAAGATGTCATGAAACCAAAGTTCCGGCTCAGCGGTATAGGTTTCTCTCCAGCTGTCCCAGGGATAGATAGTTTGGGACTTGCCGGCGACAAAGCCCCAATTGTAGGCTCCTATTTTATTTTCCTTCATTATGGGCAGAATATCCTCAAAGGTGCTTTCGTTGCCTCTCGCCATGTATTCCGTACAAAGAAGAGGCCTTTCATATTGCTTGAGATGGTTCATTACTTCCCTGAACTTTTCGGGTCCTTCATATTGGTGGAAAGAATTGATATCCGAATGGTAGAGCATAAATTCATCCATAGGCGCAAGATTTTCAGGATCTGAATAATCCCCTCGCCAGACTCCGGAAGTGATCGGCTGGCTTGGGCCGGCTTCCCGGGCCCACTCAAAAGACTTTTTCAACAAGCGCAGGGCCAGTTCGGCTTTGTCTTTAGATTCAATATCGCCATAGGCGGAAACATTGGGATTGTCGGGCTCATTAAAAATATCCCAGACCAACACCCGGTCATCATCGGCAAAATGCCGGACGACTCCTTTGACATACCGCTCCAGCCTGGGATCCTGTGTCGAATCCTGCAGGACTTCCAGGCCGGGACTTTGTACCCAACCGGAATTATGGACATGCGGCGTGGGTTCGGGTTGCGTTCCTAACTTGGGATAAGGATGCCATACCCCATCAAAAAGCACAAACATGATCTTGATGCCGTGGCTGTCTGCAATCTCCAAAAACTGGTCTATACGTTCCAAAAATCCTGTGGAATCTTGTTCCCACAGCAGGTCATGGAGATAAACCCTGGCCGTATTGAAGCCGAGGCCTTCAGCCCAACCCAACTCACGGTCAATGGTCTCCGGGTCAAATGTCTCCTCCTGCCACATCTCCAGTTGGTTGATGGCGGTGCTGGGGCTAAAATTGCAGCCTACCAGCCAGTCTTGATCCTGATACCAATCGTTGGCTTGCTCCACTGTCCAGAGTTCGGAGTAGTTGCTGGATTGACGGTTAATTTCGGACGTGCTTCGTTCCACGGTGCCCCGTTCCGGATTGGAGCAGGCAAAGCCTAAAAATACGAGAAGAAGGGAGAAACAGATGTTTTTCATCGAATGAAGAGGTTATAAATGGCTGAATTGATTATGGAAGCAATAAAGGTAAACAATACAGCCTATTTTCCAGCGAAAAACACCAACTTGTACCCTAAAATAACGGACAGCTCAGTCAGTTCCCCATTGAATTTCCGGATATTGAACAACAGGCCTCCCCTCTTCACAGACAATGCCTACAGGCTCCCTGTAGGGTGTACAGTCGATCCGGGGAGCAATATAAGGCATATAGACCTCCATCAACAGATTGTAGTCTTTGATTAATTTTTGAAGCTTCTTCTCGTCGGTACTTTGGTGATAGGCTACATAGAGCATCCCGCATACGGAATTCAATTCTACCATCTTCCATTCACTTGGGTCGGTACAGGCCCTGGCTTGCGCCAGGGTCCGGATGGCTTCATACTTTTCAATTGCCAGCTGAGTCAGCCGTTCCTCCTCGTATTCCAGGTAAGGATTCTCGTCTTCGCGACAGCCGATAATTAAGATGGCAATAGAAAGCGTCAGCAACAATGTCCTTTTCATGGTAAGTATTTTAATGACGTGTGATACCGGTAGCCTGTAGAGTAACCGGAAAGTTCTTGATATTGCGGATACTGCACGATTGCCTTTCCATCCTCACAGCTTACCCCGGTGGGTTCACGGTAGGCGAGGCAATAGATAACAGGGGCGACATATGGCCTGTAAATTTCTATCACTAAATTATGATCTTTAATAAGCGCGCGGAGTTTCCTTTCATCTGTACTCTTGTGGTAGGCAATATAAGAAGTACCACATACCGATTGAATTTCCGCAATTTTCCATTCAGTAGCATCAAAGCAATCCGTCGGTTGGGCAAGCTGCCGAATGGCTTCATACTTTTCACTGGCCAGCTGAGCCAGCCGCTCCTGTTCAAATTCCTTGTACGGATTGTCTTCTTCCCGGCAGCTTACGGACAAAAACGAACCGAAGAGCAAAACATGTAAAAGGAACTTTTTCATGGTGTTTTCTGGGTTATGCTAAACGATCCCAATTCTAACATCCAGACGGAATAATCTGAAAGAATGCGACAATCTCATGGCATAATCTTTTAGACGGAGGTTTCGTTGCCACCTGTTGTTATTCTTCTACCGAAATAAATTTTTTTCACTGTAGAGAGCGCAGGGTTATGCCATTGTCCGGAGAGTCGCTGCTCCTTTCGATGCCTTTGAGAACCTTGCGGTTTAACAACTTAACCGGAAGCGGTTAACCACGCGTCAATAACACTAACCGACGGTCGATGTGTCTTTGGGTGGGTTTCTCCCCAGCATGGGATGTTGCTCCAGGTCAACTACCTGTCCACTGATAGGCCCGCTTTCATCCGCTATCCAGTAAATCGCCGCCCCCGCTATTTCAGCTGGCCGAATGATCCTCCCCGCAGGTGCGTAGAGGGACGGCAATTCCTCGTACCAGTTCTCCGTCAAACCATGCTCCCGCTTTCTCTTGACTTCATTTTCAGTAAGAATCCAGCCGGGATTGATCTGATTGACCCGGACACCGTTTTCCCTATGCAGGGTATCGCCTAAATTACGGGTTAAAGTCATCAGTGCTCCTTTACTGACGCTGTAGGCTAGCAGATCCGGCTCCCCGCTCCAAGCATTGATGGAGCCAATATTCAACACACAGCCTTTTCTATGGCTAAGATGGGGCAAGGCCACCTTGATCAACAAAAAAGGCGCAAGCGTATTGATTTCCATTATTTTTCGGAAAAATGTGATATCGGTTGTATGGATATTGGACGCTACCACCATCGCCGCATTGTTGACCAGTACATCCAATTGCCCGAAAGTCTCCACGGTAAAGTCAACCAGTCGCTGTGCCGCCCCCTCCTGCGAGATGTCTTCAATGTAAAGAGCCGTCCTGTCTTCGCCCAGCTCTTCCAGGACCGCTCTCCCCCATTCCTCTTCCAAACCATGCAGCACCACGCGGGCACCTTCTTCGACACATCGTTTGGCGATTGCTTTTCCAATACCTGTGGTACTTCCGGTTACCAGAACCACTTTGCCATTTAAACGCTCCATTAATTTTAAGGTTTTAGTACACTTTTGATAACTTCTCCATGATGCATCTTCTCAAAGGCTTCGTGCCAAGAAGCGATGGACCAAACGCCGCCGATGATGGGCTTGACGTTTAAAGTCCCGCTGCCTAGCAAAGCAATTACTTTCTCCCATATCGGCCAGTTATGGCTGAAACTTCCTTGTAGCGTGACATTTTTCTGTACCAACTGGTCCAGGGAAAAACCGCAGGGCTGTGGCCCCCATCCCACTTTGGTGATCTGTCCATTAGGCCTTACCCAGTCCATGGCCAGTTTAAGGGTACTGCTGGCTCCCGCCGCATCGATAACCAGATCGGCACCCAAGCCATCATGGCTTCGGGCCCATTCAGCCGCATCTCCGATAATCCCATCGCATCCATATTGCTTCGCCGTCTCCAGTCTTCTACGGTCATTCTCTAATCCCACCACCGCCACCTCAGCCCCACATAATCTGGCCACCGCCGCACACAAAATACCGATGGTTCCCGGACCGATTACAATCACCCGATCCCCCGGCCTGATCC
>CAZHZP010000103.1:0-8125 GCA_964537165.1 uncultured Roseivirgaceae bacterium
CATAAATGAAGACCTTTTTTGAAGCAAGCATCTGGCCCTTGCGCGGCAAACTCTACCGGATGGCTTATCTCTGGCTGAAGAACCGGGATAATGCAGAGGATGCCGTTCAAGAGGCCTTGGAAAAGGCTTGGTCAAACAGGGAAATGCTTCAAAAACTGGATAACCCAACGGGCTGGCTGGTGAGGGTGCTAAAAAACCAAAGTCTGCAGAAAATCCGGGAACACAAGCGCTGGGCCGTGCTGGGGGAAGGGGAGGAGTTACCCGAAGCCGAGGAACCCGCCGATGAAGCCGATTCACCGGCCTTACAGCTGGTTTTTAGGTTTCTAAAGGAACTTCCCGAAAAGCAACAGGAAATCTTCCAGCTGCGGGAAGTAGAGGGACTGACTTATGAGGAGATCAGTACATACCTCGACATATCGATGGAGCAGGTCAAAGTGAATCTGTTTAGGGCAAGAAAAAGCCTGCAGTTATTTCTGTTAAAAAACCAAAAGAGATGAAGGAGAAGATTGAGGCATTGTTGTCAAAATACTATGCCGGCGAGACGACGCTTGCGGAGGAAAAGGAGCTGAAAAAGATGCTCTTGAAGGTACAGGGCTTTGAAGAGGAAAAGCAGTTTTTCTTGGGGCTGGAAGCATTGAAGGCCATGGAGCCTGTAGCCAGGCCTCAGCTTAGGGTGGGGAGAGCCATTCCTTTATGGCTAAAAATAGCAGCGGTAGTGACAGTCTTCTTAAGCCTCACGGGGCTTTTTGTTGGCCGTCAAATAAAAAAGGAAGAAGCCATAGCCTATGCCCAGGTGATGGAGGCTTTTGATATGATTCAGGAAAACATGGAAAAAGGAACAGCTTCCCTCAGGGCCATTCAAGAGATGAAGCATTTGAATACGACCAACGAATTATTCAACATTACCAACAAAGAGGAGCAATGAAAAAATGGATAGGGTTTTTAGTAATGGCCTTACTTATCGGTTCGGTACAGGCCCAAGATGATGCGATCGCAAAGTTCTTTTCCAAACATATGGAAAACGAGAACTTCTCCAGGGTGTATATCAGCCCTAAGATGATGCAGATGGCGGGAGGTTTTCTCCGGTCTAACGTGGAGCCGGGGAATACAGGAGAAAAAGATCTCGGCGAACTGATGCAGAAGGTCAAGGGAATCAGGATCCTTAGCGGGGACAAGGTCAACGGCAAAAGCCTGTTCAATGAGGCCATGGCCACACTGAACAAAAATAAATATGAAGACCTGATGGACGTGCAGGACAAAGGAAGCAGTGTGAAATTTATGGTGCGGGAGGAAAATGGCAACATTGCCGAACTGCTGATGATTACGGGTTCAGAAACCGAATTTACCTTGCTGAGTATGTTGGGCAGTTTCACGTATCAGGATCTCAACATCCTGGCAGAGAAAACTAACTTGCCGGGTATGAATGAATACCAATCCGGCAGAAAAAAGGAATAAACACAGTCGATTTTTACAACAACCAAACGCAAAATGAAAAAGATCACCTTACTCTTACTGCTGTCAGGATTCGTCTTTGCGGCTCAGGCCCAAAGCAAAAGTGTAGACGCACTGTACAACAAATACAAAAGCGACAAAGATTTCTTCCACATGGACCTGGCGGGCAACTTCCTGAACTTTGCCCAAGGGATGAACCTAAAATTCGATGAAGCCAATCTGGAAGCCATTACCCAATCGGTCGAAAGGGTGAAACTGTTCAAATTACCCGTGGGGGGAAACGTAGCCAAAGCAGATTTTCAAACACTACGGAGGGGGCTAGAGCGGGAGAAATTCGAAGTCATGATGGAGGTAAGCGAAAAGAATAACGGCATTGTCATGTACTCCAAGGGAGGCAATATGATCAAGGATATTATCCTGCTGATTTCAGGGGATGGGGACGCAGACCATATGGTCATCGCGCTGGAAGGCCGGTTCGACGCAAAAACCATTGCAGAGGCAGGGCAAAAAGTAGTTCGGTAGGTTCAGTCGCCAATATCCATCATCAGGTTATTGAGGCTTTCTGCCAAGGTGGGGTGGGCAATTGGTAGGGTTTTGATCACATCATAGGGGATATTGCCGATCATTGCCATTTGGATGACCGCAAGGATTTCGCCACCATTCATGCTAAGGATGGTGGCGCCGAGGATCTTCCTGGTGTCGGGATCCACCAAGACTTTGAAGAAGCCATCTTTTTCATCAGTTTCAAGGGGACGTCCTGCGTGTTTCATCCAGAATTTGCCTACTTTATAAGGTACGTTCTTTTGCTTGGCTTCCTGCTCATTTAATCCAACCCGGGCCAGTTGAGGGTCGATAAAAACACAATAAGGAGCGAGTCGGTCTTTGTTGGATTGGCTTTTGTTTTCATAAATGTGATCAAAGGCCAAAGAAGCATCATGAAAAGCCATATGGGTGAAGGGGGGGCTACCCGCTACATCTCCCAGGGCGTAAATCTCCTTTACTGAGGTTTCGAAACAATCGTTGACCTTGACAAAGCCTTTCTCCGTTGTCTTCACCCCAATTTCCTCCAATCCAAGATTATTCGAAGAAGGTGCCCGGCCAACCGCAATCAATAAATGTGATCCGGTGAGGCTCAGATCTTTGTCCTGATTTCTGTAGTGGAGTGTAATTTGACCTTGCTGCCGGGTAATTTGATAGGTCTTTGCATTAAATACCGTCTCTATCTTCTCCTGGTGAAAAATCCGGCTGATTTCTTCGCAAACATCCTCGTCTTCCTTTGGTACCAAGCGGGGAGCCTGGTCCAAAATGGTCACCTGGCTTCCGAATCTACGGAACATCTGGGCGAACTCTAGCCCGATGTACCCGCCGCCCAGGATAATCAAGTGCTCCGGGGTTTCTTCCAGCTCCATAATAGAGGTGCTGGTGAGGTAGGGGATGTCTTTAAGCCCTTCTATATCCGGGATGATGGTCTCCGATCCTGTATTGATAAAAATCTTTTCGCCCTGAAGCTGGGTTACCTTTCCGTCTCCGGCGGTTACCTCAATGGTTCTGGCGGTTTTAAATTTCCCTCTTCCGTTGATGATTTTGATATCGCCCGCCTTTTTTAGCCGGGACTCGGCACCGCCCCTGAACAAGTCTACGATATATTGCTTTCGTTTCTTGATAGCTGCTTGGTCTACTTTATAGCCGTTCACATGGATGCCAAAACCCCCAGCCCGACTCACCGTATGGGCTACCTTGGCCGAAGCTACCATGGTCTTGGTGGGCGAGCAGCCATCATTGATGCAGGTTCCTCCTATTTGTCCTTCCTCTATCAGAGCCACTTTGAACCCTTTCTTGCTAATCTGGTTAGCTAGAGGCATTCCGGATTGACCTGCTCCTATGATGATGGCATCAAATTTTTTCATGGTTTTGGGTTGATCATGTAAGATGTCTAAATACTACACTTTCCCATGTAGCACGCCGTCTCATTGGGTGGAGACCGCTTTTGCCGGTATAAGGCCCTTATTCTGTTACTTCTACTCCTTTCCAAAAAGCAACATGGTCTGTGATCTCCTTTGCGGCCTCTTTGGGATTTTCGTAAGTCCACGCGGCGTCCCTATTGATGTCTTCCCCAATTCTGATATGGTAATAAGTAGCAACTCCTTTCCACGGACAGGTTGAAGTGGTGGTAGATTGTTCAAAAAACTCCCTGTTGAGAGAGTCAAGGGGAAAATAATGGTTGTTTTCGACGACGACGGTCTCGTCCGATTGGGCGAGAACCCTGTCTTTCCAGATGGCTTTCATAGTTGCTTAGGGTTGTTTTGCCAATCCGTTCCAAAAAGTGTGCTAAAAGGAGGGCTCTAGCCGGCTGCCGACTATGCATGGGATTAACCTGCTAGCCCTATCCAGATAAAAAGAAAAAAGAGGCCTCCGGGGCCTCTTTTCGATTAGGTAAAGAATTTCAAGTTGATCACTTCTTTTTCGGTTAAGAACCGATAGCTTCCGCGGCTGATGTCTTTTTTGGTTAATCCCGCATAGGTAACCCTATCCAGTGCCACTACATCATAACCTAAATGGGCAAAAATCCTTCTGACAATCCTGTTTCTCCCGACATGGATTTCCAAACCTAAGATGGTTCTGTCCGAAGACAGCACCTGCATGTCATCCACTTCCACCGGGCCGTCCTCCAAGGTCAAGCCCCCGCGAATAACTTCCGCATCATTTTTAGTCAGTGGTTTATCCAGTGTGACCTGATAGATTTTCTTGATCTTGTTGGCGGGGGAGGCCAGCTTGTCCGCCAGTTCGCCGTCGTTGGTAAAGAGCAAAAGGCCGGTGGTGTTCCGGTCCAGCCTCCCTACCGGGAATATCCTTTCCTCACAGGCCTTACTTACCAGGCTCATCACCGTCTTGCGCTCCATCGGATCATCCGTCGTAGTAATAAAATCCTTCGGCTTGTTGAGAAGCAAATAAACCGGTTTCTCCGGGTTTAGCGTTTTGCCTTGATACTGGACTTTGTCTCTTCGGGAGACCTTAAAGCCCAGTTCCTTCACCACGGTGCCGTTGACACTGACCAGTCCGTTTTCGATGAGCGTATCCGCTTCTCTACGTGAGCAAACTCCGGCATTGGCTATGTATTTGTTCAGGCGAATTTCATCACCCGGCTTGTTTTTCTGAAACTGCTGTTCGTATCGTTTAAAATCGTACTCCGGTTTAGGGCCTGCAGACTCCCCGAAGACCTCCCTGCTCTTGGAAAAGAACTTTTTGGAGGAAGTCCGCTCAGGAAGGTCTTCCTTTCTGACGGTTTCGTAACGGGGTTTCTGGTCTTTTCCCCTTCCTTTATATACTGTCTTAAACTCACCACTATTTTTTCTGCCGGATTTTTCGGGATCGATCCGGTTGTGGGGCTTGTTGCCAAAGGAGTTTTTTTCTTCTCTTTCAGTAAATCGGTCGTCCTTCCGGTTCACGGTAGGTTTCTCCTTCCACTCACTCCCAAACTTATAGGAAGCCCGCTTTGGCTCTGGGCGCGGTTCATTCTTTTGAGAGTAAGTTTTTCCATGGGAAGGTTTTCTGTCATAGGATCTCTCTGGCCGTTCGCTGCCATAATCATTGTATGGCTTGCTGCGGGAATCCTGCCTGTCCCCTCTGTCAGATGAAAAGCGTTTGGGAGCTCCTTTGTCGCCATAAGGGCGTTCCGGCCTTTGGCCCCCGTACTTTTGATTGTACGAAGGCTTGCTTCCGGAGTCAAACCTTTTATTGTTTCTCTCCGAATCCCGTTCTTTATAAGGAGTGCCCGCGCCATCCCTTTCGTTCCGAAAGCTATTAGAATAAGGCTTTTGGCCTCTCTCCGAATTGTTGCTCCAATCGGATTTTGCTTTGTAAGAAGGTTTGTCGGATTTTCGGCCTTTGTCTTCGGAATCCCCAAAAAATCTTTTAGGGGATGATCTGCGGTTGTCTTCAGGCCTTTCGTTTCTCGTGGAGGATTTGTAGTCGCCACCTCTGCCAGCTGGTTTTCCGTAGCCGGAATTGTCTCTGTTGTTTCTTTTCATGTTTTGCAGCATCTCTGCTGTAGTATTTTTGTTCAGCCATTAAACCCCAGCGTTAAGGTTTTGGTTCACTGATTTTTAATGGGGACGCAAAGGTAATTCTATTATCGGGAATTCAGATAGTTGCTTTGAAATATTCTTGTTTATGAAGACGGTTTGCCGAAAACGCTGGGTCGCTGAAGCTTAAGGGAAACAAAGGGAATTACCAGCGAGGCTTAAGAAGAAATGGTGCAGGTATTGTTGAAACGGCGCGCCGGATTTGCCTACTCTTTCTCCTCGCCGATCTGGTTTTCGTCGGGGAGTAAATCTTTAGGTTGTGGTAAGTCTTTGAGGTTGTTGATTCCAAAGTAATTCATGAATTTATCACTGGTGCCGTAGAGCAAGGGCCGCCCTAAGCTGTCAGATTTACCTTTGATCATGACCAAGCCCTTTTCCAATAACTTCTGAATAGAATAATCACAATTTACCCCGCGGATCTGTTCCAATTCGGTTTTGGTGACGGGTTGTTTATAAGCAATGATGGACAGGGTTTCCATCTGGGCGGTGGAAAGCCGTTTTTGGGACTGGTGCTTTAAAAGTACAGAAATACTGGCCTGGTAGGCCGGCTTGGTCAGAAATTGGTAGCCTGCCCCTAGGTGTTCCAGGGAAAAGGAAAATTCTTCAGAACGGTATTTTTCTTGAAGTTCAGCAAGCCCTTTTTCCAACAGCTCTACCGATATGTCCGCCTCAAACATTTCCGTTAGGCAGCGGTGGATCTCACCGACGCCTAACGGTTGAGGGGAGCAGAATATAAGCGCTTCTATATGCTTAGGTAAAAACTCCAACTTATTTCTTCGCCAGCTTAGCTTCTATGGAATGCATGGTATGGGGTACAGCCCTTAGTCGTTCCTTAGCAATCAGTTTTCCGGTATCGACGCAGACCCCATAAGTGCCGTTTTTGATTCGTCTTAGCGCATTCTCAAGGTTGATGATGAATTTTTGCTGCCTCGCCGCCAATTGGCTGAGATTTTCGCGCTCCAGGGTATCCGCCCCGTCTTCCAGCAGTTTGGAGGTAGAAGCCGTGTTGTCCGTCCCGCTGTCGTTTCTCTTGCTGAGCGTCTCTTTTAAGGAATTCAACTCTTCTTTTGCAATAGCTAGTTTCTCATTGATCAGGTCTTCAAACTCCTGTAGCTCCTCTTTGGAATAAGATGTTCTTTCTTCTTGA
This sequence comes from uncultured Roseivirgaceae bacterium, assembly GCA_964537165.1. Taxonomy (GTDB): domain Bacteria; phylum Bacteroidota; class Bacteroidia; order Cytophagales; family Cyclobacteriaceae; genus DATGMS01. The sequence goes on from CAZHZP010000103.1 coordinate 6,682, forward strand.
CTCATGTTTCTCTCCTTTTAAAATGTTAAACTCCCGACCTTTTGCTTCTTCAAAAAGTCCCCTAAAATACGTCTACCTTTTGTAAATCAAAAATCTATTTTTTTCCACCGACTTCCAATTTCCATTCCGGTCACGTACTTTTGGTTTAAATCACCATACGTTATTAGTCCGAAAATGGATTTGAAAATGATGAAAAGACTTTGTCTGTTTATTTTGATAGTGGCCTGGCTCCCGGCTTACAGTGTGCCTATCAAGACTGATACCGCCGCTGTTGTTGCTAAAGCAGAAGGAAAGTTGGCACTGGCCATCCACGGTGGGGCAGGTACTATTAGAAGAGAAAATATGACGTCCGAACAAGAGACGGCGTACCGGGATAAAATGGAGGAGTCCCTTAATGCCGGCTACGCCGTATTGGAGTCCGGCGGATCGGCGCTAGAAGCTGTGATAGCGGCGGTGAAGATAATGGAGGATAGCCCTTTGTTTAATGCAGGGAAAGGCTCGGTCTTCACCAGCGATGGAAAGAATGAAATGGATGCGGCCATTATGGATGGCGCTACCAAAAATGCGGGGGCAGTGGCTGGTCTCACACGGGTCAAAAATCCCGTCACCGCTGCCCTTGCGGTGATGACAAGGTCGCCCCATGTATTGATGATCGGGCAGGGTGCGGAGCAGTTTGCCGAGGAGCAGGGACTTGAATTGGTTGATCCGTCTTATTTTAAGGTACAGAAAAGATACGAGCAGTGGCTGAAAATTAAAGAATCGGAACAGCAAAAGCTTGATCATTCTTCCCTTCTTCAAATGGAGTTGGAAGATCCTTATTTTAAAGACCGTAAATTCGGCACCGTTGGAGCGGTAGCCTTGGATAAAGAAGGTAATATTGCGGCGGCAACCTCTACCGGGGGCATGACCAACAAGCGATACGGAAGGGTCGGTGATGTGCCCATCATCGGGGCGGGAACTTATGCCGACAATGCTAGCTGTGCGGTTTCTGCTACCGGGCACGGGGAGTTTTTTATCCGGGCAGTAGTGGGGCACGAAATCGCCGCCCAAATGAAATATGCCGGCAAGACTTTGGAAGAGGCTGCCGATGAGGTGGTCATGAAGCAACTCGTGGACTTAAAAGGGGAAGGGGGAGTCATCGCCATCGACCGGGAAGGGAATATTACGATGCCGTTCAACTCAGAAGGCATGTACCGGGGCTATATTCGGGAGAAGGGACAGGGAAAGACGTATATATATAAGGATGAAGAGTGAGATTGGAGACGGGAGATATGAGATATGAGACACAAGATTCAAGATGGAAGACCGGAGACCGGAGACCGAAGGTCAAGGAGACGGGAGACCGGAGACGGCATGACTTCCCGAGGTAGCAAGGGAGATGAAATCGGCTGCCCGCTGTCGAATGTCCGATGTAGGTTTTAGTGACAGGACAGCGGGTATCAAT
>CAZHZP010000104.1:0-3411 GCA_964537165.1 uncultured Roseivirgaceae bacterium
ATGAAGTGTTATTCAGTTCGGAACATGGTCCTTTCTCAGATGATGAAATCAACGTCATCAAACGGGGCTCAAACTACGGCCATCCCTTGGTTATTGGATATGCTGATGGCAACTATGATGGGCTATCCGCAGCCGCTACCGACGCCGACAGCCTTCCCGGCCCTTGGAACACCACTTATCCGCTTATCATCAGCGAAAAGGAAAACGCACAAAATCTATCCAAGTATCAAGATCCCTTCTGGAGTTTTAATCCCACGGTAAATTCAACGCTAAGGAAGGTTGCTGCACAATTGCGCCAAGGGGGTGAGGAAAGCCCTGAATGGGAATCCATTGCGCCTTCAGGCATCAGCGTTTATAACCATGGTGCGATTGCTTCCTGGAAAAACTCGCTGCTGATCACCTCCCTCAAACAGGGATCCCTTGTTCGACTAAAGCTAAGTGAGGAAGGCAATAAGGTCTTGGAACGAAAGGATCATTTCACAGGAAATGCACGGTACAGGGATGTGGAAGTATCTCCGGACGGAAAGAAGATTTATCTAATCACCGATCTTTCCACCGTTACGTCCGGCCCGAGTGAAGAAAACCCGGAATCAACGGAGGATCGGGGAGCACTTATTGAATACACTTGGGTGCAATAAGTCCGGATCGCCAAATCATGCCAAACGAAAAAATTGTACCTTTGCCTGCATATGAGTTTTTCAGAATTAGGATTATCAGACCAATTGCTTCAGGCGATCAAATATGAAAGTTACGAGCGGCCTTACCCCATCCAGACCAAAGCCATTCCGGCTATTTTGAGCGGTAAAGATGTAGTGGGATTCGCACCCACTGGTTCGGGTAAGACTGCAGCTTATGTACTGCCCACTCTGGATATCCTGCAGCAAAAACCTTATACCAAAAGTAGGACTATCCCCGTGTTGATCCTGGTTCCCACCAGGGAATTGGCTGCTCAAGTCGAAGAAGTAATCCGTATGTTCAATGTATTTCTCCAGCGGGAAATTATAGCCAAAGCGGTATTCGGGGGTGTATCCATTAATCCCCAAATGAAAAACCTATTTGGGACTGAAATCCTCGTGGCGACACCGGGCCGGCTGTTGGACCTTGTCTCTAGGAACGCTATCGACCTCTCTCATCTTCAGCTATTGGTGATTGATGAAGTGGACAAGATGTTCAACCTTGGATTCAAAGAGGAGATGGAGCAGATATTGTCACTTCTGCCCAACAAGAAACAGAGCCTCGTCTTCTCGGCAACTACGGAAAAGACGATCGATACCATGCTTGAGGCGCTTCTTAACCAGCCTGTGAAAATTGAGATCACTTCTGATCCTATTGCACCCGAGCTGATCTCGCAAGCAGCCTATTTAGTTTCTGCCGAAAAAAAGGGGCCGTTATTGAGGCATTTAATTCTTTCCGGCGGTTGGCAGCAGGTGTTGGTTTTCACTTCTTCTATCAGAGCTGCTGACAACCTTGTGGCGAAGCTGAACAAAAACGGCGTACAAGCCCTGGCCCTTCATGGGGACAAGAGCCAAGGCGCCCGTACCGAGGCCTTGAGAAGATTCAAAACCGGTACCCTACGGGTATTAGTCGCCACTGACCTAGCAGCAAGAGGGATTGATATTGAATCCCTGCCCTACGTCATCAACTATGAGCTTCCACGTTCGCCAAAGGACTATATTCACCGGATTGGAAGAACCGGAAGAGCTGAGACGAAAGGTGAAGCCATCTCCTTGGTCACAGAAGAAGACCGGCATCATTTTAAAGTCATCCAAAAAAAGATGAAACGCTGGGTAGAATTGATCGATGCCGAAAATATTGATTTCTAGATAAAAAAGGTCGCACTTAAATTCCAACTAACAGATAACCATGGGCATTTTCTCCTCACTATTAGGCAATGCAGGCGCTGTATCACAAGAAGAGCTTCAAAAAGAATATGCTAAGCTGTTGATTCATGGAGAAGAAATAGAGCTTGGCTTTAAACTCTTCCGGGATCTGCTGATTTTCACCACCAAACGGCTTATTCTGGTGGACAAACAGGGTTTGACCGGTAGCAAAGTAGAATACAAATCGGTTCCGTATAAAAGCATTTCCCGGTTCAGCGTCGAAACAGCCGGGACCTTTGACCTGGATGCTGAACTGAAGATATGGATTTCCAGTGAACAGCTTCCCAGTGTCAGCAAACAATTTAACCGATCGGTAAATGTCTACGATGTGCACCGGGTGCTGGCAACCTATGTCTTAAGCTGATCCTGCTTTCGTACCGTCCTAGAGTTTTAGTCCCAAGGAATACCATTCGTTGGCGTTGGAAAAATAAATCTTGTCCACGACAGCCTGTGGCAGGCCGAGTCCTTTAAATTTACCGTTCACTAGGTTGTTCTGCATGCTGTCCTGTGTCACCAGATACTGCCAATCCCTGCTCCAGGTTTGATGCGCATTGTTTTTAACTTGTAAAGGATCTTGCCCCTGGGTCACATGTAGGTCAGTGCCGTACATGATCCTGTCCTGATATTGAATGACAAACTCACGGACCTTTGCCCAATCAGTCAACGACTGATGTTGCAAATGAGAGATCCTTGCGGTAAGATCCACTGCCATATTAGGGTATTTGTCCAACCGTTCTGCAATTTCATCGACATCCCATTCCATACTGCCTAAGTGGGTGCCTATAAATTTAAGGTTAGGATGTTTATCGAGGAGCTGGTCCCTTGCATCGATTAGTTGGTCATGGGAAGGATATTCAGGATGCTGATACATGTGGTATTCTGGATGCCGTTCATAATAATTCCTATCATTGTTTACGGTCATCTGTTCCAACGGTAACCAACAGTTTCGGGGCTCTCCAATATGCCCACATACCGGAATCTTATTTTTTTCTAAAAAGCCAAACACCTCGTCAAAGATAGGATCGTCAATTTGTATAAACTGACCTTGATCGTTTTGGAGAACCATCCCGATGTTCTTCCATACCTTTACTCCGACGCTACCCTTTTGCTTGGCTGTTTTTAATGACGCTATCGCGTCTTGTTGCCACTGTGTCCTCTGGATATTGTCCGTTCCAAATGTGGATAAAAAGTATAATCTTCCCGGATAGTGATGCCTTAATTCCTCTGCATAACGCATTTGTTGTGCTATTGAAGGATAATCAGGGACATCAACGTTGATGGTCAGAAGAAAGAAATTGTCCTTCTCCGCCTGCTCTACCAATGCAGGATCAGAGGTGTTTATATGTACATGTACATCCACTTTAGGTATTTTGGAAAAGTCATCTACAGCGTAGAAACGCTCCTCCTGCTCCTGACAGGAACCAAACAAGAAGAAACAGCCAAGCCACAAAATAAAAGAAGGGGCAACAGGAAATTGCGGAAGATGTATATTCATCCCCTATAATACAAAAAAACAAATTATTTCGCCAAA
>CAZHZP010000104.1:3511-8124 GCA_964537165.1 uncultured Roseivirgaceae bacterium
TGAGCAAATCGTCCTGTCGCCGTGGATCAGGGCCATATTTATTCTGACCTTTTTCACCTTCTTTTACCGCCAACCAGACGAACCCGATGAGGTTTATGGGCGGTGGGATAAGCAGGTACAGGGCATACTTCCAGTCCAGACCGATGTCGTGGAGCCGTTGAATGGCGGAAACAAACAAGAAAACGATCGTAGTGACCAGGATGATGCCCGAGACTACAAAAACCGCAACATGCTGCTCAACAAAAGACTCATAAATCTGAAGAAGGCATAAGAGGTTGATAAAATAAGCGATGACAAAAAAAACCAGATAGCGCCTTCTCGTGATTCGGCCGTTGGGATTGAAGATCGTTTTCATAAGCGTCTGGGGTTAATGGAAGAAGATACATACAAAATCCAAACCAGACGGCATCATAAATTTTATTTTCTGCTCTCTTCGCCAAGGAAAAGAATTGCCGGCATTTTTAGTGGCTTTCGTACATAATTTCCGGCTCCAATACCTCGACCGTCCCTTGGCTGTTGATTTCATGGAGTGTCACCATTTTCAACTCGTTAAGCAACAGGGGGTCATATTTGGCCACCACACGGATATAGTTTTCCGTGAAACCGTGCATCCTGCCGTCCTCGATATCTTCCTCAAACAAAACCTTAAAAGTCTGGCCAAGATTTTCCTCGTAGAATTTCCTTCGTTTCTTTTCTGAAAGAATCCGCAGCATCTTGGATCTTTCGTTTCTGACCGACATAGGCACCACACCGTCCATCTCCTCCGCACGGGTATTGGCCCTTTCAGAATAGGTAAACACGTGGAGATAAGAGACAGGCAATTCATTCAGAAAGTTGTAGGTCTCTAGAAAAAGCTCGTCTGTCTCACCTGGGAAACCTACAATCACATCTACGCCTATACAGCAGTGAGGCATCAGCGTTTTAATTTTGGAGACGCGGTCTTCATATAGTTGCCTCAAATACCTCCTACCCATGCTTCTCAAGATGTCGTTGCTACCCGACTGTAACGGGATGTGGAAATGTGGCACAAAGCGTTTGGACTGGGCCACAAATTCAATAATCTCATTGGTCAGCAGGTTGGGTTCAATAGAAGAGATCCTAAAACGGTCTATGCCGTCCACTTCATCCAAGGCTGTAACCAAATCAGCGAACTTTTCTTTTCTTCGTCCATCCTGAATGCCAAAGTCGCCAATATTCACACCTGTCAGCACTACCTCCTTCACATCTGTCGCAGCAATTTCCATTGCGGACTGCAAGATGTTAGCGATGCTATCACTTCTACTTTTGCCTCTCGCCAGAGGGATGGTGCAAAAAGCACAGCCGTAGTTACAACCGTCCTGCACTTTCAGAAAAGTCCGCGTGCGGTCATTAATGGAATAAGCATGGTTAAAGTGGACCGCTTCATGAATGTCAGAAGCCAGTACTTTGGTCTCCTGTACTTTTGCAAAATCATCCAGGAGCTCTATCAATCGGAATTTTTCGGCTGCTCCCAGCACGGCATCTACCCCTTTTATTTCTGCGATTTCCGTCGGTTTCAACTGGGCGTAGCAGCCGATAATCGCTACATAAGAAGCGGGAGAGATTTTTTTAGCCTCTCTCACGATCTTCTTACACTTCTTATCCGCATTTTCGGTCACCGAACAGGTGTTAATGATAAAAATGTCGGGATTGTCAGAGAAATCCACTTTTTGGTAACCCTTGCTCTCAAACATCCTCCCGATGGTAGAAGTCTCGGAGTAATTCAATTTACATCCAAGCGTATAAAATGCGACCTTTTTCAAACCAAATCCAGCTAAATCCGACTGCAAAGTTAAGATTTAATTGTCAGGTTTTCAATTTTCTAATTTTTGGTTTTCACACCCCCAGTGTAGGGGCTACGAGCGGTTTTTAGACCCTATTTTTTGCCAAATGTGTAAATTTTTCGTAAAACCAGTAAAAAAATCACCCTTTTTCTAATTTTTTATCACTTTTATGTACATTTGCTGACGAATTAATAACCAAAAACACGAAGGATGGCAACATTACGTAAACAATCACTTATGATGGTTCAGGCGAGGGAAAGAGTTTTTACCGAAGCCCCATCACCAAAAATTTCCGATTATTTTGGATGTCAGGTATTCGGATTAAAGGAAATGCAAGAATCCCTTGCTCCTTCTATTTTTAAAAGAGTTAGCACAGCCATCGAAAAAGGCGCAAAAATCGATGCTTCGAGCGCAGAAGAAGTGGCTACAGCGGTCAAAACCTGGGCCTTGTCCAAAGGGGTCACCCACTACACCCACTGGTTTCAGCCTCTGACAGGCTCTACCGCCGAGAAGCATGATACGTTCTTCGATGCGCTTTCGGGCATCGAAAAGTTCAAAGGATCTGCCTTGGTGCAGCAAGAGCCTGATGCCTCTTCTTTTCCAAACGGGGGCATTAGAACGACTTTTGAAGCCCGCGGCTACACCGCCTGGGATCCGAGCTCGCCTATTTTCATCTTCGACAACACGCTTTGTATTCCTACCATCTTTGTTTCGTATACCGGCGAGGCATTGGATTACAAGACGCCCCTGTTGCGATCTGTAGAAGCGGTCAATGCTGCTGCAGTTGATATCTGTCAGTATTTTGATAGAAATGTGAAGAAAGTGACACCATCCTTGGGCGTGGAGCAGGAATATTTTATCATCGACAAGTCACTTTATGCCTGTAGACCGGATTTGGTCATGGCGGGCAGAGCGGTATTTGGGCACAATCCTGCGCGTGGTCAGCAATTAGACGACCACTATTTCGGGTCTATCCCGCCAAGGGTTAAGGATTTCATGAGACACTTTGAAATCGAAGCGTTGAAATTGGGAATCCCCGTATCTACCCGACACAATGAAGTAGCGCCCGGCCAATTTGAAGTAGCGCCGTTGTTTGAGGAGATCAACAAAGCGACGGACCACAACCAACTGTTGATGGACCTGATGAACAAGATCGCTGACAAGCATAACCTCAAAGTGCTTTTCCACGAGAAGCCCTTCGCGGGATTAAACGGCAGCGGAAAACACAACAACTGGTCATTGATCAGTGACACAGGCGTCAACCTGTTTCAGCCCAGCAACTCTGCTAGAGAAAACCTCCAGTTCCTGTGTTTCCTCGTGGCTACCATCAAAGCCGTATATGTGCATGCAGATTTGCTGAGAGCCAGCATTGCCTCTGCGGGCAATGATCACCGATTGGGCGCCAATGAAGCCCCTCCCGCGATCATTTCGATTTTCCTAGGTTCAACCTTAAACGATGTGCTCGATGAACTGGAGAAAAACGGCAATGTAAAACTGGAGAAAGGCGACAACATGTACCTCAAGATGGGGATCAGCAAAATCCCCGAGATCATCTTGGACAACACAGACCGAAACCGAACCTCTCCTTTCGCCTTTACCGGCAACAAGTTTGAATTCCGTGCAGTCGGATCCAGCGGCAACGTCGCAGGCCCCATGACCGCATTGAACGTTATTGTGGCCGACACGCTTAGGGAAATGAAGAAGGACATCGACAAGGAGATAGCTTCTGGTAAAGAGAAGAAAATTGCGATCGTAAATGTACTCAGAAGATACATCAAGGAAAGCAAAAAGATCCGGTTCGAAGGAGATGGGTATTCAGAAGAATGGGCTCAGGAAGCGGAACGCAGAGGTCTATCCAACCTGAAAAGCACACCCTTCGCCTTGGATGCCTTGATGAGCGAAAAAACAAAAGAACTCTACATCAGAAACAAGGTTCTGAACGAAGTCGAGCTTCATGCCCGGCATGAGATCCGCTTGGAAAACTATATTATGAAAGTTCAGATCGAATCCCGTGTGATGGGAGACCTGGTGTTAAACCACATCATCCCCACGGCGATCATGTACCAAAACAAGCTCATCACCAATGCCAATGGATTGAAGGGGCTAGGCCTGGACAATACGGCCGCCATCGAAACCATAAAAGACATCAGTAGGCATTTGGAATCGTTGAAAGCCAACGTAAATGCGATGATTGACGCCCGGAAGAGACTCAACAAAGAAGAGGATATTATCAAAAGGGCTAAAGGTTACAGCACGGATGTGAAAGAAGCATATTTTGATAAAATCAGGTACGCTGTAGATAAGCTGGAGCTACTGGTTGATGATGAATACTGGCCATTGGTGAAGTACAGAGAAATGCTGTTCTTAAAATAAATTTCTGTTGAACAACGAATTTGACCATCCCCTTCAGGCTTTTCCTGAAGGGGATTTTTGTTACTAGGAGTCTGAGCTACTCAAATTTTTTGCTGTCTATTTTATTGGTATACATACAATGCTTCCTTCACGGATGTTGAGCCCCTCCAGGTAGATGTAAGGAGTTGTCTTTAGTCCTGCGGGGGTAATCTTAGAAAAATAATGCATGCCCTCGGGCAAAGTAGTCTCAGGTGTCCGGTTTCTTCCGTTCTTTTTTGGCACAAAGAAAAAAGATTACTCCAAATCCGCAAATTCCCGGACTGATCCAGGACCACCTTTAGGACTGATCCGGTACAGAAAAAATGTGGGGCAAAGCGGCGGCCGCATCCCCTATTCCAGCGGTGGGCAAAAAAAAAGGCCCGCTTGATAGCGGGCCTGTATGGGTACGGGCGGCGACCT
>CAZHZP010000105.1:0-8093 GCA_964537165.1 uncultured Roseivirgaceae bacterium
AAAATCCAGCCTATATAAAGCAGTAAAAAAGCAGCCCCTCCATTTTGTCCAGCTACGTAGGGGAATTGCCAAATATTTCCCAAGCCTATTGCTGAACCCGCCGCGGCCGCGATAAAACCAAATTTACTCGAAAAACTCCCCCTTGATGCCATATTTTATTTTTGTTTAAATCGCCGTAAAATTAAGAATAAATCACTAAGAATCGGTGGCTTCCGTAAAGTTTTCGGGGTGACTACGGGGGTTGGCTAAAAGGAATAGCTTACTTGGCTGCCGGATTCATCATCCAGCTCCACCTTAGCGTAGACCTCGATTTCCTGCTGAAGTTCTTCTACATGGGAGATAATGCCCACCACCCGGCGTTCGTGCCGCAGAGATTTAAGTGCCTCAAATACTGTCCGCAACGAGGCCCGATCCAGAGCGCCGAATCCTTCGTCCAGAAAAAAGAAGCTCTGGTCGGCACGGTTGAGAGACTTCACCTTCTCCGCCAATGCCAGGGCAAGGCATAAGGCAGCCTGGAAGGTCTGTCCGCCCGAAAGGGATTTCAACAACCTTCTTTTTCCGCCATTGAGATAATCCCGCACCCAAAAGTTGTTGTCTTCATCAATTTCCAGGCTTAGGCTGTTTTTGGTGAGCTTCATAAAACGTTGGTTCGCCGTTTGGCACAGCTCCTTCAAGTAGATGCTGCTTACGTATTTTACAAAACCGTTTCCTTTAAACAGCCTTTCAAGTTCTTTGAGATTGAGTGCCCGTTTTTCCGCTTTTTCAAGGGACTGGTTTAGGGCATTTTTTTCAACAAGCTTTGACCGGATCTCTTCGATCTCCTGATGCAGCACAGCCAGGGTTGCATTGCATTGGTCCAATCCCTGGCGTTGGGACTGTAGCTGTACGGTCATTTCCCTAAAAATACTTTCATCAAACTGCCGAACGGCCGGGTTCTCATGCAGCTCCCGTAGTTTTTCCCGGACCAATTCCGCCCTGCTTTCATAGCTTTTGATTTCCTGTTCCCATTGTTCGGGATCCATAGCGCTCCTCAGCAGCAGAGAGGCCTCCTGGAGGTTGGGAAAGCCATTTTCTAGGAGCTGCTGGGCAAGCTCGTCCTGTAGGGAACTATGTTTTTTCTTGGTGTCTTCCAACAACTTTTTATAATGGCTGAGGTTAGCCAGATTGGTGGTTTGTCTCTGCCGTGCCTCTTTTAGTTTATCCTGGGTGCGGCTCAGGTTAAGTTCCAGGTCGTCTATGGCTTTTTGCACGGTGGCGATGTCTTCCTGGATTTTCGCTTCAGGTAAAGGAAGGTATTTGCCAATCAGATCGGGATACTTGATTTCCCCTTTCTGGCTAACCCATGTGGTGCGAAGGGTCAGCAGTTGTTGTTCGGCATCCTTAAGCTCCCTTTCGGTTCGTTCCGACTGTTCTTTTTGGGAGTGATATGTTTTCCGGAGCTTTTTTAATTGTTGAGTTATGTCCTGTAGCTCTCCATAAGCCTTCTGATAACTTTCCAGGAGCAGCAAGAGCTCTTCTTTGCCGGAGATTTGTTGGGCTTCCAGTTTATTTCCTAAGGTTTGCCTTTCCGTTTCCTTGGTTGCGATTTCCCTAGCTTTCTGCTCGGTCTGTCCCCTCAGCGCATCCAGCTGCAGGGATTCTTTTTCCCAGGCAGCCTGATACTGTCTGATGGTTTCAATTTCTTCTTTAAGACGCTGGATAAGCTTAGCATTTGACTCAAGCTGGCTGTCGTCGAAATGCTGGGATAGGGGCTCCGGATGGTCTTGAGACCCACAGAGCGGGCAGTTTTCTCCGTCCTGCAGGTGCAGGGCGTACGCTGCCAGGCCTTGTTTTCGAATGAGTTCTTCCCTTTGGTTTTGGGACTCCTCCAAACGTATGCTTTGCTGGTCGGCCCACTTCCCGAAGTCCTGGAGATCGGGTGGAAGAAGCCCTTTTAGCTCCCCGGCTCTCTTTTCGGTGGCGTCTTTTTGCTTTTCCAGCTGTTGGAGATCCTGCACCAGGGAGGCAAGGGAGAGGTCGAGCTGGTAAAATTCCCTCTCCATGTATTTTAAGTCTGCCAGGGCCTGGGCATCAGGGACATCAAGCTGCTCCTCCCGGACTTCCAAGCCGTAGATGCTTCGTTCCAATTCTGTGAGCTGCTTTTTGCCTTGTTCGAATTTCGGCGCCATCAGATCGACTGCCTGTTGTTGGAGACTGAGCCTTTGTTCCAGGGACTTGATGGTGATGATCTTTTGAAGATCCCGGATTTTGGCTTCCTTTTCGCCTTTTTGGTTTTGGCGGATTTTCAACTTGCTTTCTTCAGCCTCCAGTTGAGTCACATCGAGCTCATAGTCTGCTTTCCATCGGGAACAGTCGTTCACGCTTACCGTGTATTTTTCAAGTTCCAGTTCTTTCTCCTTTAACTGATCCAGTACTGGCTTGACATAGGTCGATGCCTTACGAAACCTCCGGACCTGCTCTTTTTTATGTTCAACAGCGGGCTTCTCCTTGAGGATGTCTGCTTGTTGTTTTTCCAACCCGGATAAAAGAAGGTGTTTTTCACGGATGGATTGAAGTCGGTTGACTTCGATCTCTGTGGCTTTGACGAGTTTTTCCTGCTCGGATTTCCGGCCGTTCAGCTCTTTGTAGAGGGATTCTTTTACTTGTTGGCGTTCAGGGCTGATGTCTTGTAGGGACTGCAGCTGGGTCTGCAGTCGGATCTTTTGATCATTGTTTTCTCTGTTTAGCCTCCCCGTATTGGCAGAAAGATCAAAGCGTTCCAGGCCAAAAAGTTCCTTCATCATCTCTGCCCGGGCCAGGGGTTTTTGTTCGATAAAATCCCGGAACTTTCCTTGGGGGATGATCACTGTTTGGCGGAAATGCTCCATCTTCATCCCGATCAGCTTGTCCGCGGTTTGTTCTATCGGCAGCCATCCTTCTCGCGTTTTTTGGTAGAAGCGGTGTTCGGCCGGCTTTACATCATCAAAATTCTTCTTATTCCTTTTAGATATATAAGTAGCTTTATAAGTGTCCTGGTTGTTTTTTCCGGCTTTAAACTCAAAAGCAATAAATAGAATCTCACTTTGTAAATTGACCATGCTGGTCTTTTCGCCCCTTGCCGCCAGCCTTTCGGTGTTGCCATAGAGCGACAGCATAATGGCTTCCAAGATGGAGGATTTCCCGCTCCCCACTGCGCCAAAAATCCCGAAAAGGCCGGCTGCGGTCAATTGGGCAAAGTCTACGGTTTGTTTTTCCTTATAGGAATATAATCCTTGCAGTTCTAATTTAATGGGGATCATTGACTTCGTTTTGGCTGATGACTTCTTTAAAAAGGTTCAGGATCTCTTCATTGGGAGCAACTCCCTGGGCACTTTGGTAATAGCGGGTGAAAAGCGTGAGCATGTCTTGGTTCAGGTCTTCTGCTTGTAGATCATATCCCGCAAGCTTTTCTTGGCCCAGTTGAGGAATGAGACTGACAATGCCGTCGTGGGCTTTCATGATGGCACGTCTGGTGCCGGCATCTATGGCCTCATCGGTTACATAGGTGATTTCCACAAAACAATAGGGGTTCTTCTCCAGCCACTCCAGGGTTTCGGTCAGGTTGGAGAAGGTCTTCCGGCATAGGGGGCGGCCTTTGGTGAGCGGGATAGGCCGGTAAGCCACCGGATGCCCAGGCCTTGCCTGGATTAAGACCACATTTTTTTGTTGCCCTGCTTCACTAAAACTATATGCCAAAGGCGAGCTGCTATACACCACGGGGCATGGCCGTGTGTCGCAGGTATGGTAGCGGTGAAGGTGACCCAAGGCCGCATACTGGATCTGCTGCGGGAGGTTTCGGGTATAAATGGCTTGGGTGCCTCCCACGTGGAGAATCGGTCTTTCGCTTTCCGGTTCCGCCTCGGGCTTCTCCCCTTCTTTCATAAAAAAGAAGTGGCCTACGAACAGGTTGACCCCCTTGTCGTCACAGTATCCATCAGCCAGCCCGGCCCATTTGTTTTCCAGCACTTTCCTCAATTCTTGCTCACGGTCTTCTTCGCCGAGGTAGGTCTTTAATAACAGTTCATTGGCATAGGGAGCCAATAGGATTCTGACCGGAACTTCATGGGCTGGAAGTTTCAGCTCCACGAATCCCGGCTCCGATCGGATGATTTCTACTCCGCCCTCTAGCGGGCCACAGGGGATCGTTTGGTCAAACCTTCCGTAGAACAAGATGCCCAGCTCCCTCGCTAAGGGATCCGGCGCCGTAATAAACTGTGTACTGTCATGGTTGCCCGAAATCACGATAACAGGTCTGCGCCCGTTGTCGGACAACCTTCGGAGGGTTTTGAAAAGCAGTTCGACGGCTTCATGACTCGGGTTGAAGGCATCAAAAACATCGCCCGCCACCAAAACCAGATCGACTGAGTTTTGATCGGCTACCTGAATGATCTCGTCCATAACCTCTTTCTGTTCTTCCAGACGGGAGAATTCCTGCAAGCGCTTTCCCAAGTGCCAATCAGCTGTATGAAGGATCTTAAGCATGAGATAAAGGTACAGAATAAGTTGGTCTTTGTAAATTGCCGGGTAAATTTGAGGTTCTCTAAGGCAGCCGGGTATATTGGGGATGTTTTACACATCATGTGTAATAAAGGGGCAACGGGTTTTTCGATTTACCTGAAGTTAGGGCTTTATTAGGTCGGGTTTTAAGGCATAGTTTTTGATAAAGGGCATTTCATCTTTTTTTTAAAGCTTAATGATAATGAAAACGGGCGCCTTGCTTTTGCTAATGTTCGTCATGGTTTGGGTGAACCAGGGCTTTGCGCAGCATACATATTTCGGGAATGATTCCCTTCTGGTAATTCAGGAAGGGACAGCGAGCTTCTACGGCAAGAAATTCCATAAGAGAAAGACCGCCAGTGGCGAAGTGTATAACATGCACGATTATACTGCGGCCCATAAACATCTGCCTTTTGGTACGCTACTGAAAGTTACCAATGAGAATAACGGGCATGAGGTCATGGTTAAGATAAACGACCGTCTTCCCAAGCACAGTAAAAGGGTCATCGACCTGTCGCGTGGTGCGGCTGAGCAGTTAGATATGATCAGGGATGGTCTGGCTCCGGTCAAAATCATGGCGCTCAGTTTCGGCGAGATAGAAAAACTGAAGGACCACTATGGCACGACGCCCGAGGAACTCAGGTTGAGGGTGTATTACGAACCGGTGAAAAGAACGGATGGCGTGGATATTTTTTCAACGGTATTGTTTGAGCGGGAGACGGAGATGGCGGGCTTCTCTACTTTATAGTGTTTGTTCGCTGGTGAACAAATGAATTTTTTTTTCGGTCAGTCCCCTGGAGAATCACCGCTCAGTGCCCTGTAGGGGAAGTCAATTTAAAACAGTCCGGTTCAGGCGATCTAAAAGCCGTTGATTTGGAAGCCGGGGAGGTTCAAACCGACCAATCAGGGTCCGGCAATGCCGCCCTCACCGTGAACCAAACGCTGTGGGCAAGGCATCCGGATCAGGAATCGTGGATTACAAAGGCAACCCTTCACTGAACATCATCAGAGTTACCGGACCGGGGGGTAGTGAAGAAGTAGTTGTTGACCCCCTTTAAAGAACAACGGGTTTATCTTCGGATCACCTTCAAATACAGTTGCTCCACCTTTTCTCTCGCCCAGGGTGTCTTTCTCAAAAAAGTGAGGCTGGACTTGATCGAAGGGTTGTGGGTAAAGCATCGGATATTGATCCTCATTCCCAGTTCTTCCCATCCATATTCCTCTACCAGGTGTTCTAGTATATCCGCCAGTTTTACGCCATGAAGGGGATTGTTGGGCTGTTGATTGGTGAGGTCTTCGCTCATGGGCCGTACAGGTTTAAATGATAGTGCTCAATATTACAGGTGATTTCAACAAAAAACCCGGAAACGCTCCGGGTTTTTTTATTACAGTCATTTTCTAAGCCCAATCAGCCGATAAGGTTACCTTCCTCATCCCATTGGGGAAGCTGGTTGCGGGTGAGCGGGTCAAGATAAACTTCGGCATATTTCTCTTCATACTGCACACCAAATTTATCCAACACCTCCTGAGGGACGCCGTCCCATACGTTGGGCTGGTTACCTACGTAGCCCAGGTCTTCGAATCCGATTTTGCTGGTAAAGAATCCGGTAGCGGTAAGGTTACGAAGCATATTAAAAAACCTTACCCCGCCTTCCATATCCGCTGTGGCCTTATCTGGATAAGCGATCTCGTCGATGATCTGCAGCCGCTGGGCTTCTGTAGCATCTAAGAAGCTGGTTTCGAAAAGCTCATCGGCCCTGTAATCAAGGTACATCAAGCCGCCTCTCATGGGTGTCTGGTAGCCAGGCATGTCCTTCATCATAAATTCGATGAAGTCCGGAACGCCGGCATCCGTCGCACTCCCGGATTTATCGTCCGCGGGAATGATGATGTCCACCAGCACTTCGATTTTTTTTCTTTCCTCGTCGGTGAAAAAGGTAGAAGAATTCAGTTGTTCATCATATAATATTTCCTCCGGAGTCCGGCCATAGCCGGGTGAGTTGCCCAATACAGGCTTATATTCTACTGATTTGGTATCGGGAGCACAACCTGTGGTAAGCAAAAATCCCGAGGCCAGAGACCCGGTAAACAATAGTTTGAGATTTTCTCTTCTGTTCATGGCAGGTTATTTTAAATGTTTTTCTTTTTTAATTCGCTGATGATATACTCTGAAGTTCTCCATGAAAGCGCCAGGATAGTCCAGGTGGGGTTTTTGTCTGCTTGAGACACAAATGGCCCGCCGTCCACGACAAAGAGGTTTTTACATTCATGCGCCTGACAGTTGCTGTTAAGGACTGATGTTTTTGGGTCATTACCCATTCTGGTCGTGCCCACCTCATGAATGATTCTTCCCGGGGCATGTAATCCATAATTTGATTCCCTGCCGGGCTTTGAGCCGAGCAATTTGGCACCGGCATTGGTCAGGATCTCTTCGAAGGTGTCATGCATGTGCTTGGCCTGGTTGAGTTCCTGGTCTGTCCACTGGTAATGGAATTTGAGGACAGGAATACCATATTTGTCTGCGGTACTGTTGTCGATTTCACAGTAGTTCTCATACCTAGGTATACTCTCTCCACGGCCGGACATACCAACCGTAGTACCAAAAAATCTTCTAATATCTTTTTTAAGCCCTTCTCCGTAGCCACCGTTGACACCCGGCTTGCCGAATTCGTCCACGACATGCTGCCGCATGTTGTCCATACCGAAGCCGAATCCATAAGAAGGCATGCCCATGCCACCCCAGTATTCGATGTGGTAACCTCTGGCAAAATCGAGCTTTTTATTGTCCAACCACCAAGGGGTATAAACGTGCATTCCACCTACACCATCTTCGTTGTACCGGTCACGGTCGATGAAATCCGGCATGATGGCCATTCGGTCGGCGCCTGTAGAGTCATGGATGTAGCGGCCCACAATCCCGCTGCCGTTGCCCAGACCATTCGGGTGGGTTTTGGATTTGGAGTTCAGCATAATTCGGGCGGATTCCGCAGCAGACGCACCCAATACAACCACACGGGCCTTTAGCTTATATTCCTTCATGTCCACCTTGCTGATATAGGATACCCCCGTGGCTTCTCCCTGATCATTGGTGGTCACCTTTCGGACCATGGCTTGGGTGTATAATTCCACCTTGCCTTTTTTCATGGCCGGTTTTACCAGGCAGGTGCCTGATGAAAAATCAGCATAAACCTGGCAAGCCCTGTTGCATTGGTTACAGAAGAAGCAAACGCCTCTTTCGTTATTAATAGGCCTGGTGAGAATGGACAGACGGGAAGGGATAACCGGAATATTGGCTTTGTCCGCTCCTTTTTTCATGAACAATTCATGCAAACGCGGTTTTGGTGGAGGGAGGAAAAATCCGTCGGGCTCATTGTAGATGCCCTCTTTGCTTCCAAACACCCCGATCAGCTTGTCCACCTTATCATAATAAGGCGACAGATCATCATAGCTGATGGGCCAATCCTCTCCCATGCCATCGATACTTTTTCTTTTTAAATCGTTCGGGCCAAATCTAAGCGATATCCGCCCCCAGTGGTTGGTCCTTCCCCCCAGCATCCTCGATCTAAACCAATCGAATT
>CAZHZP010000106.1:0-8085 GCA_964537165.1 uncultured Roseivirgaceae bacterium
GGCAGTACAGGACACCGCCGAGACCGGTAAATACCCCCGGGTGATGGATCTGGAAGGGGTAACCGTAATAGGCCGCACGGTCGAATTGAGAAAGGAAGAAGCCTCCAATGTCGCCTTTATCCGGGCGGATTATATCCGGCAAAACAGGGGCGGGAGCCTGATGAAATCCCTGGAGAGGCTCCCGGGCATAAGTACGATAGGAATAGGTTCGGGAGCTTCCAAACCGCTCATCAGGGGCCTGGGATTCAACCAGGTGATGGTGGTGCAAAACGGAATCAAACATGAAGGCCAGTAGTGGGGAGCCGACCACGGACTGGAAGTCGACCAATTTGCAGCGGATCAAATAACGATCATCAAAGGCCCCGCATCCTTCAAATTCGGGTCTGATGCAATAGCGGGAGTTGTAGAAATCCGGGAAAAGCTCCCCCCCTCAAAAAACGGGATAGGCGGCTCGCTAGACCTGGGAGCAAGATCCAATAATGCCTGGCTCGGCGGATCCTTCCACCTGTTTGCCAGAAAGCATAAATGGTTTGCCGATGGCAGGCTTACTTATGGATCTTATGGGGATTTTAAAGTACCGACGGATTCGGTCTTTATCTATGACTTCGGCGTAGCTTTACACAATAACCTGGCGAGGAATACCGCCGGAGACGAATTTAACCTTGCCGGAAGAGTAGGATACCTGGGAACCAGGTTCCACAATTCTCTATCCCTCAGCAGCGTCAGCAGCAGATCGGGATTTTTCGCCAATGCGCACGGCCTCGAGCCCCGACAGGTGGACACCGGGCTGCATGACCGGTCCAGCCGGGATTTCCTGCTGCCCTTTCAGGAAGTGAGACACACCAAGCTGATCAACAAATCGAGCTACGCTGTCGGGAAAAACTTTTTCCAGCTGCACCTGGGGTACCAGCGCAACGACAGGAAAGAATGGAGCCGATATGTCAACCACGGCTATATGCCCCCGGCCTACCCTTCCGAAATACCCTATCCCTCCGGTCTGGAGCGTGCGTTTGACAAAGAAGTACTTTCCGTCCATTTAAAGGATGAGCTGTTTCTTGACAGACATGAGCTTTCTGTGGGAGCAAGCGGGGAATTTCAGCACAACAGGATCAGTGGCTGGGGGTTTTTGATTCCGGCATTCACGCAGTTCAGTTATGGGGTGTACGGCACGGACAGGTTCAAGCTCAACCCGCTTTGGCAACTTACGTGGGCGCTGCGCTACGATCACAGCCGGATCCGTGTGGAGGAATACCAGGATTGGTTTCCCAGTGTAAAAGATCCGGCACAGGCGGCCGAAGCTGATTACCTGTACCGTTCGAAGGATTTCAGGCGCCAGTTCAACAGCCTGGTCTGGTCGGCGGGTTTTAATTTTACGCCGGGTGACCTGAGCCTGAAGGGGAACCTGGGGACAAGTTTTAGAATACCGATAGCCAAGGAATTGGCGGCAAATGGCGTGAACTATCACTATTTTAGATATGAAAAAGGAAATGCGGATCTCCAACCCGAGCGGTCTTTACAGCTGGATCTGGGCGCTGAGATCAATAAGGAAAAGTGGCTGGTGGCATTCAGCCCTTTTCTCAATTACTTCTCCAACTACATCTACCTGAATCCCACCGCTGAGCTGGACATCCTGTACGGGGCGGGAAACCAGGTTTTCAACTATATCCAAGCCGAAGTGCATCGGTATGGTGCCGAACTGAGCATCATGTACCAACTATATAAGCCTTTAAGTTTGGAATTCCTCGGGGAGTATGTGTACAGTGAGCAAAAATCCGGTAGCAAAAAAGGCTATACCTTGCCTTTTTCACCTCCCGCCTCCGGTATTGTGAATGCTACCTACAAGCCTGAGGCGACAGGAGCCTTCCCTGATCTCTATTTCGCAATAGACTTTCGTATGACGGCGGCGCAGCCCAACATCGTGCCTCCGGAGAAAGTGACTCCCGCTTACCAGCTGGTTAATTTCCGCATGGGGTCTGCATTTACGCTCCTTCGCCAGGAAATCCAAGCCGATGTCCAGGTACAAAACCTGTTCAATACATCCTATTTAGACCATACAAGTTTTTACCGCCCGATCGAACTGCCCGAGGCGGGCAGGAATGTGACCCTTTCCCTGAACTTCCAATTTTAACTACAACTTGCTCTTACTATGAAAATCAAAATCAACTATCTGCTATTCACGCTCTTGATCACTTTTACTTTCAGTTCCTGTGAAGATGATCCGGAACCGGTTTTACCTGCGCCCACTATTGAAAATGTCGAGATCGGATCAGGCAACAATAGAATCGGGGTAATAGGAAGGGATTTTCATCTTGATCTCGATATCGTGGCAGGCGCTAAGATCGAACTGGTGGGGGTGAGGATTGAGCCTATTGAAGGGGAAAGCTATGCAAGTACTTGGAATTTTGAGCTGACGTGGGAGCAGTTCAAAGGCGCGAAAAACACCAATGTCCATCAGCACTTTGACATTCCCCAAGATGCTGTTGAAGGGAAGTACGATTTCATCATCACCGTCACTGATGAGAACGGAACCAGTTTAGAAGAAACCTATAAGATTGAAATCGTCGATCCGGCAAACTTAACGGTAGATCCCCTGTTATACATCTGGATGATCACCACCGATCAAGGTGATTTTCATTATGTAAACGAAACGCTTGAAAACCCGCAAAATGTTGAATTTTCCAAAGGAGAGGTTCTTTCCTCAGATGCAACCCTCAAAAATGTAAAGGGGAATGGTAAAATGTACCTTTTGTTGATCAAGAAGAACGCAAACCATCTTCCCGAGTCAGTGGATGCCATAGACTTTTCGAAGGTGATCGTATATGATGTATTTGAGCACAAAAATGAAAGTGAGGTGTACACCTTTAGCAGTGTGATATACGATGGTAGCGGGGGTTTTTTGCGACCAAGTCCCACACTTACCATAGGGGCATCATCGGATAATAATTCACCCCAGCCCAAAGCCATAAACGGGGACATAGCCTGGGAATCAGGCGAATACTATTTTGGTGTTGTTTACACCAATTCCTCCCATAACATCAGCCTGCA
The DNA here is from genome assembly GCA_964537165.1 of uncultured Roseivirgaceae bacterium. GTDB lineage: Bacteria > Bacteroidota > Bacteroidia > Cytophagales > Cyclobacteriaceae > DATGMS01. Next base: position 3,046 of record CAZHZP010000106.1, read on the forward strand.
CCATTACTTTGGGCTTAGTGTGACCGGGTTTTAATACTGAACAGTATTGAAATGCCTACCAAAGCCAGCGTCTTTTGTATAAAAGCCTTACAGTAAATACAGCGTCCTCTTCCCAAACGTTGCCACCGGCATGATAAAAAACACCCGGTGGACCGTTGGGTGGGAAATAACTAACAATAAGAATTATAAAATGAAAAAGCACATTTTAATACTGTTTTCGGGGTTTTTGGCTTTTGGCTGCGGGGAGGAGCAAAAACCCGATATTGACACCGAATATCCGGAGATTATTGTGGCCGAAGAATCCTTTCCCCGGCAATGCAGTGTCTTAAAAAGAGGGTCGACCGTGGCGTTTAAAGCACTGTTTAAAGACAATAAGGAGCTTGGGGGTTTCAGCCTGGATATCCATCACAATTTTGACCACCACACCCATAGCACAGAACTCGGCAACTGTGATACAGATCCTGTCAAGGCGGCGGATAATCCCATGCTGTTTATCCAGACTTATTCGATCCCTTCGGGTTTGACAGTATATGAAGGTACTGCCGAGGTACAGATCCCGACGGATGTCGATCCGGGGGATTATCACTTTATGATCCGACTAACCGACAGGGAAGGCTGGCAGACAGTACAGGGACTGAGTATTAAAATCCAGTAAGTACTCCACCGGATTTCACTATCCTTTATGCCGGGGCAGGATATAACCCATTCCAAGTTATTACCCTAATGATTCAGGCCGGATTTACCCAACTGCAAAATGTTTAACTATCAACAATTATCTATGAAAAAGCACAACACCAAGTTCCTATTGCCATCGCTTTTAACGGCATCACTGTTCGCCTTCTCATGCTCCGACGACGATCCGATGCCGGCGATCCAGGAGGGAATCGAAAAAACAAGCCTTGTATTTACCCCCTTGTCGGGAGGCGATGATTTAAGCGCCCATGGCGACCACTTTCATGGCCTTGGAGCAGCGGTGGAAGGAGAGCCGATCAACGTAGTATTCAATGCTGACGGCACCGCCGCCGGCGGGGGCCATCTGCATCTGGATCCCAAGGTCATCTACAAGCTTGAACTCCAGGCCTGGGACTATGAGGGGAAGCGGGTTGAAGGGGATTTTGTAAAGGACAAGGCAACAGCAGACCTTTATAAGGCTTTCCTTCAGGGCGGCAATTTTATACTGAACACCGAGACAGACGATGAATCGGGGGCGATATTTCAGCCAAGAGACCAGGCTTATGGCGACGGCAGCGCGGTAGAAGGGCAGTACGAGACCACCGGCATCCTATCCTATTTCATCATGGGAGAGTCCAATAAAGACCGCACGGTCAATGTCTCTTATGTATTGAGGGAGTTCACGAAAGCTGACACCAAGGCTACCGTTACCCGGCTGGACTGGAACGCCGCTGATTACACGGAAAGGTTTCCCGGGAAAGATGTCCTGAAGTTAAATTTTGAAATCCATGCCGGGCATGGACATGACCATTAAGGCAGAACAGCTTATTGTACAAAAGCCAGCTGACCGGTATTTTGGAAAGCTGGCTTTTTTTCACAAATCGTGGTTCCACTCCGGAAAGGCCCCGCAGGTATCAAAAATAGCTGCAATACGACACCTTCCACATAGGCCGGAAGATTCCGGTGCTTGCCCTCAAAGGTCACAGACCTATAAATATCAAAGGCGTCCACGCCTCTTGCTGCATTTCCTGTTCCACCAGGGTTGGCCATTTTGTGCCATCCAATCGGATTTCTAAACGCTCTCTAAGCGTCTGGTTCTTTTGGTGGGGCATTCCGGATTTCCCGATATACACCGATTCAATCTTCCCTTGCCAGTTTCAGGATAAAACAGACTCCCGGGAGGTTGGGTACTTTCTGGCTTTCCGACGCCGGGGAAGATCCTTTCTGAAAAAGAAATGCCCTTCTTTTTGTAGGACCTAATTCATCAAGCATACATGAAGGTTCTATCAAGCTGGAAAAGCAGACACGAACGCCCCTTAGAAGCTGCCGGTTCCCCTAACCCGAAATTTTGAAGATCATCAGGACTTCCCTTTGAAATGTCGCCACCCCCTCGGATTCGGACCCTAATGGGTCATAACCGTTTCTGTGGTTGTTTCCATTGGGATCGTCATACCGTCAGGCATCTGTGGATTTCCCTTGATATGGCCATCCCCTTTCATGTTCTGGCTTATCTTGGCTTCAATTACCCAACCGGAGGATTTATCAATCTTAATTTCCGATGTCATGGTACCCTTGATGTCATACCTCAATTCCATCCCGCCCATCTCAACATATTTTTCCCCATCCAATGACTCAATGACCGACTGTCCATTGATCAATACATGGTCAGCGTTAATGTCGGACAATTGATATCTGGTATTGACCGAGGCAGCCATAGCGCCTTCCAAATTCGTTTTAACCGCCCATTCATCCCCCATCTTTACGGCATTAGCAGGAAAGATCCTGGTGATCATCTCCATATTGCCTTTCAATGCTTTGTTCCCAAAAGTGTTCATCAGTTGGGATTTAATTTGCTCCTTTTGCATTGCCGGTAGCTCATCAAATTGGTTGATCGCATTTTCCCACAGCCCTTCTACGCCTTGGACATCAATGATTTCTCCCCTTTTCCCCATAATAACTTGAAATGGCCTATCTATTATGGCTGACATAATCTGGGAAAAGACATTTTGGCTGTTGTCATCGTCAGAACTGAATTCCATAGTCCCTTGCGGCGTCTGCATGGACATGCTCAGCCTTTCGTAGCGGGTCTCCAGTTCATATTGTTCATTATCGACAGACTTGACGAGGAACACCATGCTACCTTTAACAACCATATCCATTTTTATCTCCTGACCTCCGAAGTGCTGAATAACCGTGGAATTGGAATGGCTGGTCTGCCTGTATGTCTTTCCTTTTTCCAGCCTCAAGCCCAGGTCGGCTTCTTGTGTTTGAAACGAGGTCAGAACAACTGCTAATAGAATCAAGATGAAGGGTGTTTTCATGGGGTTATTGTTTTATGGATGTAATTAATTAAAATCAGTTTAGTTAAGACAGCGGGATATTGTATCTCCCCTATGGTTCACGGATCATCTCTATGGCCTGCTCCATCAACTCATCACGGCCCTCCTTCACTCCCTGGATGGTGGGTGTCACCACAATATCCGGGACAATCCCAACCCTCTGTGTTTCTTTCCCATCCGGATAGTACACTCCCAAACCTGTGATCATCGTGCTTATTCCACCGGGAAGGTTAAATGAAGACACATTGCCGTCAGCACCTGCGGTAGTAGAGCCGATGACTGTCGCACGGGGGTGGGTCCGATAGGCCATGGCGTGAAACTCCGCCGAGCTTTGGGAGCTCTCGTTGATCAAAATCACGACTTTTCCTTTGTAAGACCCTTTGTTTTTTACGCCAACCCGCAGAGCCGGAATATACGTGAAAAGTCCCGGCTGATGGGTACTGCCATGGGTAAGCTTGACAAAAGGATTGCTACTGGGCATCAAATACCTGCTGAGGTCATAAATGGGGAAATCAGAAGGATAATTTCTAATGTCGATGATCAAACCTTTGGTGTCCTTCATGCTTTCCCAAATATCAGGTAGTTCACTTCTCTTCAGTGCGCCATTGTGGATATAGGCAATATTTTGATCGATAAGTTTAAAGGAAGGAACAGGAGTTTGTTGTTTTTTATAAAGGTTGATTTCCTCAGTAGTATAGGTTTTTAATGTCACCTTTTCAGGGATTTCATTTCTGACATACCCTACCTCCACGCTGGAATCATTCGTCCTCAACAGCTTTCTGGCAAGATCTCTTAGCTGTGTAGGATAGTTGGAGGCAGGCAAATACTTTAATTGTTCCCTGACAAGCTCTCCCATCTCCTTTCCATTAATTTCCGTGATGACATCGCCTATGGTTAGCCCTGTCTCTTCCCCTAAGGCATCATCATAATACCCAGTTACCACGGGTTGGTCTTCTACGAAAGTCAGTTCCACTGCGGCATAGCGGGTTCCAAAATGCCTGTTTAGAACCGGATTGTTGCCCCAAATATTGGCATGGGTGTCGTGAATTCTGGCGATCAGCTCCAACACCACCAAAGTGTATTCGGTCTCGTTCTCAGGCTCGATCACTTTTGGAATAAACTCTTCCAATACCCCTTTCCAGTCTTCTTCGATGAGGTATTTGTAGGGAAAATAATATTGGATAATGTTCCAATAACGGTATAGGGCTAACAGACGGAAACCCGCATCAGGATATACCATCGCCCCATAAGCGTTCTCATGCTTAAAAATGGGATTCATGACCCCTTGATGTAGTCCTATATAATAGTTTTCTGTGGGCCGTTTCGCCTCTTTGATTTTCACCAATAAATCCTGGAGCTGGGCCGAAAACCCGCTGTTTTCAATCCAATCCAGATCTGGTACAAGTTTGGCTTCAGCTGTCTTGGTTTTGGCTTTCTTCCCTTCCCTGACTTCCCCCAAGCCCCTAATCCATGCCACCAGGATTTTATCCCGTTCTTCTTTATTCTGGGAACTGAGGACTTGTGGCAAGATTCTGAAAAGCTCATAATCCCAATGGTATTGCCCTGCCGCTATCGCGGAATGATGGTATTTCAAAAATCCCCAAATAAGCCCCAGTGCCTTCAAATCCTCGGTGTTGCTGCCGGTGGGAATGGTGGCAATGCCGGAGCCTTGGTCGAAGGCGCTATCCAAATCTGCCGGAAGAAGTTTTTCTCCAAGAGGTTGTAAGTCCTGAATCTCCTTCCCGTCGACGGTGACCGCCAGATCATCCACCCACATCTTGCCCTTACCCGCCAATATACCACCCACGACAATCTGCCGGGTATTTTCAGGATCCATATCAAGGGTGACCTCATACTTCGTCCAGTCGGTACTGCCGACTACTCCTCGGTCTTGCATATTGTCAAAGGCAACCGAAGGATCAATTCTCATCCACAAGCCAGCATAGCCGTCCGTCACGCCTTTGGTTTTAACGTAACCCGTTAGCGTGATTTTCTTTCCGGGATAACTTTCAGGAATGTGAAATGCCCA
>CAZHZP010000107.1:0-8066 GCA_964537165.1 uncultured Roseivirgaceae bacterium
AAACACGCTCCTGAAACGAAACCCAGCGTCAAAATCAAAGTCTTCTAATACAATACTATCCCTGTCAGCGGATGCATAGATGTTATTTATCGTTCCGGAGTTGTTGGTATATGATATTTCCTCGCCGAGCATCTGTCCCTCCGCTTCCCCCCAATGAATAACCAAATTATCATCCACTAAGGAAAGGTCTCGAATCAGCCTGTTTAAAATGGAACTTCGGTAAGTATCCCCGTAAACATTACCCAGTACTTCTGATCTAACAGAGGTATTCCCATCTGCATCGAAATTGAAGACTTCAAAAGAATAAGATCTCTCTTCCAGATTCTCGACCATCACGCTGACCGTGTCGATACCTTCGGTCCGGTTCACCACCACTTCCAAAGAATCCCGTTTATTGTTCCAATATACCTTTGAACGGGTGATGGTCGGATCGGCTAAAAGCAACCATGATAATTTGAGCCTATTATCACCAGGGTGTACCTGCAACGAATCCGCTTTGCCAGGATATATCTTCTCGCCGTTTTTAAGAAACTCCTGATAGTTTGATTCCATATGATCGCAGGCAACTATGCCACTGATCAATACACAGCACAGGATTGCTTGGTATATATTTTTATTTATATTCATTGCTATTCAATTGTCAGGTTAAATATTATAAGGTGGTCACGAGCAAGCACTCGTGCTCAGGCATGCACCGCCTCTCGAGGTAGGGGTATGTGCTTTCAGTCGACATATTGTCCATACAAGTCCAGCTCTACAAAGTTCACATGGGTGGAATTTGCCTGATTGGAAATGGTCTTCCAACGGATGTACCTCAAAGGAGGCGCATCTTCAAAAACAAACTCATCTCCTCCGAGGGCATATTCCAAATCTTCCTGTGTACTCTGACCGTGAGGCAGACCTGAAGGTTTAACCGCTACGCATTCTCTTAATAGCACCCAGGAATCATCCCAGCTACCATCTGGATTTGGATTATTAGAACCCCAGATTTCAAACTCCTTTGGACATCCCGACTGATATAAATAATCTCCGGTTCTGTAAAACACCACCAGCCTTGATAATATTGCCGTCTCACTCAAGTCAAGAGTAAACCACTGCGGCATTCCTCCTCCTAGATCTCCAGAAACATCAGGTCGGGAAATCCAACCTTCTCCCACATAAACATTATCCATAATCTGTTGGATAGTGGTTCCGGTATGACCGAGGGTATAGTCTGTCGGCAAATTCACTACTTTAAACTGTGATTTATCCAAAGCTTCCTCCGCCCAGGGGGTGTATTCTCCGACTAGGGTGTCAGTCTGGTTAAGCCACCTGTCGCGAACAGTAATGCCAAACATCCTTTTTTCAGCGTCGTACCCTCTAACGGAGAATTTCGCTTCTCTTCTTTTGGTATAAAAATTTTCGACCGACTCCCAGTTGCCAAGTGAATCCTTGGTCAGCACCTCAAAGACAATATCATCTTCCTCTTTATTTTCGAAAGAAAAGTTTATCCCTCCCCAGTCCTCTTTGACTGACAGCGATTTAAATGCCTCCCAGATCGGGGGACTTAAAGGTTTGACCATTACTTTTACGGGGTCTGATTCTTTCCCGTTCCGGCCTACGGTGTATAAATTAACCGCATATTCCAGAGAATCACCAAAACCATCGATAGTCAGTTCCGTAGTGTAATAGGAAGCTTTAACTTCCCGGATTACTCCAGGCTGGATCTCGCACGTTGCTTTCACGTACAACAGTCCTTTTTTGTCACTGGGAAGGGTATAATTAATCCGGGCTCCTCCGGAAAAATTCTGCACTTCAGGATTTTGGACAGGAAACGGCGCCTCGCTGTCCTGATTAATCGGCTCATGAATACCCTCTTCACAAGCAGCAGTCAGAACAAGTGCCGCTAACAATACAACTATCGATAGCACTGAGCTAAATTGACTTGTTTTCATCTTTAAATAATTTTTTGCTTAAAACATTCGCTTGCTCTGTGGGAAATAACTCTTTTCCTTTGGAAATAAAGCATTGGTGTCCCATACAGTTTTTTACCACCCGATATTCTGTACCAGGTTTTTGTTTATGACGAGATTTTCTTCTCTTATAGGCCAGAAGTAATCCCGTGTCAAGAAGGTTTGCTTATGTATCAGCCGCTCTCTATAATATCCTTCCTCTGATTCTTGATCGATGCTCCATCCCGTTATGGGCTTGTTTAGTTCGATGTGGGCCCGCTTCCACCGCCGCAAGTCCCAAAACCGCTTCCCCTCAAATGCCAATTCGATCAAGCGTTCCTGCTGAATGATTTCCCTTAAGCCCTCCTTGCTGTTGTATTTTCCGGGGTTTACGGAAAACTGACTCCAAGAATCCTCAACTGACTGGAGACCAGCCCTGTCGCGCACAAGATTGATCCAGGATAAAGCCTCCGGCGAAGGCCCTTCTACCTCATTCAGAGCTTCCGCATACAGCAAATAGAGGTCTGCCAGCCTCATGACCGGCCAAGGATACTGTTGGATAGTGTACGAAGCCCCCGCACCAATGATGTTTTCGTAATTCACCAGTTTCTTAGGACGATATCCTGTCACAGAATAGCGAGTGAGCGCAACAGCAGATTGGTATTGTCCAGATTTAGACTGGAGTAGCCATTGGTTGTTATCATCTAGGCGGCCTTGCCCATACCATAAACCTCCGTCAAATGCCAGACTGGCATAAAAACGCTGTTCACGGTCAAAATGAAGCCCTACTGTAGTGTATCCTGGCTGCAAATGATATTTTTCTTGGTCGGTCGCCGTCCTTAAATCAAACCTACCCGAGTAATTATAGGATTTGTCTTCTGATATGGGCACCCCATTTTTTGAATAAAACATTTCCGCTATTTTTATTGGCGGAGCCAAGGTCCCTTTGGTATTTTGGTTATCACCGAAGGCCGGATCCAGTCCTCCCGGGGTGCTTACCCGCTGTATCTCTACCGCCATGCTGTTGGTATTTCCCCAAATAATCTCTGAATTCCACTTTTGAGTTACCGCGTTTCGGATATTCATTTGGATTAAGGTTTCTTCCGAAAGCGCAAATTGGGATATTCCCGGCTGGAAACGGTATAAGTCTATTCCCGCAGCATGGCATACTTCAATGGCCTCCCTGCATGCCTCCGAGGCCCGCTCCCACTTCTCAGCTTTATAATCGGGATCAAAGAGTGAAACTCCTTCTTTGTCTGTAAAGCCGATATAATCGGGGTTTCCGTTAAATAAGGGGCTGGCAGCTGTAACAAGAACCATAGCTTTTACAGACTTTGCGATCGGTAAGGTGATCCTTCCCAACTCTACCAGTTCGTTCGAAATGACATCTGGTAAGTCCATAGCGGCTTCATCGAGCAATTCAACGATGTAATCCACGGCAACATCCACGGGCTCCCTTTTGACTTTTACTTCATCGGGGCCTGCAGAGATCGGCAGATTTTCACGAATTACGGGAATAGGCCCGTACATTCGAAGCAACCAAAAATGGTAATAGGCTTTTAAAAATTTGGCTTCAGCGATCCAACGTGCCCTTTCACCGCTTTCCATATCCGGCACTTTTTCGATGTTTTCCAGGAAGATATTACAGTCGCGAATTCCTCTAAACGGTAAGCTTTGGCCATCCCAAAAATTCACAAATGGAGTGGCTATATTCTGATTCCCTCTCGCTATCTGCATGGCTCCCGACGCGGCTTCAGGCGTGGTGCCTTCATATGTCCATATTTCATCCCCTGCAAGAAAAGCGGGATCACTTGTAAAACTCCCGTGGGACGGCAAATAGCGGTAACAGGTAAAAAGAAATTTTTCCGCCATATTTCTGCTGGTAAAGGCATTGTCCAGGGTGGCAACGTTATCTGGGACAACATCTAGGTATTCACAACTACTCCCAGTCAGTAACACTACCACGAGTGCAAAAGACAAACTTATATTTTTCATCAAGAATCTTTATTTAAAATGATACATTCAGGCCCAAATTGAAAACCTTCTGAATGGGATATCCCAGACCATTAGAAGCCATTTCCACATCCCACAACTTGAATTTGCTCCAAGTCATCAAATTTGTTCCGTTTACATAGACACGGAGGTTGCTCAAATGCAATCTTTCAGCAAGTTCTCGTGATAGCGAATAACCAATTTCAAGTTGCTTGAAGCGAAGGAAAGATCCATCCCGTTGAAACCAGGTGCTCCGCTGATGGTTGTTGTTGATAAGGGTGGGGCTTAGCCTTGGCCACAATGCATACAGATCCCTGTTATTTTCTTCTGACCAGTGATTGTCCGCATATGCTTGTAGCAACTGGTTTTGGGATTTGACCGCCCCATCGCCATCGTTATCAATGAAAGGAGAGGTAGCAGCGACTCCTATCCTAAAAGATTCCCGTCCAACTCCCTGAAAAAAAGCGCTGAGATCCCAGTTTTTATAGCCGGTGGAAAATCCAAATCCAAAAACAATTTCTGGGATAGTCGGGTATCCGATCGGAACCATATCGGCCTCTGTGATCTGGCCATCATCATTTACGTCTCTGTATTTGATATCTCCGGCCATATACTCGCCAAAATTCTGGCGGGGAGAGTTGGCTACTTCATAGTCGTCAACAAACAAGCGCTCGGCAATATAACCCCACTCTTGCTGGATGGAATGCCCGACTCTTGACCGCCAAGGCTCATCATACTCCGGCTCCTCATATACCTCATATCTGCTGGTGGCATAGGTGAAATTCCCCCGGCCCTGCAACCAAAGATCTTGACGGAAATAATGGTTGTAGTCGAGGGAAACGTCCACTCCTCTTCCGGATGCTTCGCCTACATTGGCCCTTACGTCAGAGGATAATCCCATTGTACTAGGAATAAATGATCTTGACATCAGTATGTTGGTGCGGTACTCGTTAAAATATTCCGCCTCAACTCCCAGCTTGTCAAACAGGCTCAATTCCATAGCCACATTCATTTTTTTTGACGTCTCCCAAGTAATATCTTCGTTTGAATACCTGGTAACAGAGACGCCGGTTCTGGAATATCCATTGTCTCTGCCAAAAACCGCACCCCCAGCATTCATGTCAATATTGGACAGATAAAAAAAGCGATCCTCTGCACTCCCTATGGCATCGTTACCCACCAAACCGTAAGTGCCTCTAAGTCGGAGGTTTGTCACTACAGCTTGCAAAGGCTCCCAAAACCGTTCATTGGAGAGGCTCCAGGCCAAACCTACGGAGGGGAAAAACCCAAAACGTTGTGTTTTGTGAAATCGCTCCGAACCATTGTATCCAAAGTTGAATTCAGCAAAATAACGATTATCAAAAGAATAAGTGGCTCTTCCGGAAAGCCCAAGGTTACGGTAGGGCAAGGACAACTGTAAACTTCCTGCATTGGCCGACAAATTCTGTCGCATGACATATACCAGCATGCCGCTCAAGCCATGCTTTTCACTGAAAGTTCTACTATAGCTCAAAGCAGATTCAAGATAGAAGACCGAACTCACCTCTTTAGGACCTTCGGTATAGTCTAAATACTCGGTCCCTGTATCTTCGTTAATTGGGTACAAGCTGTACTCCCCCGTACCCCTCTCATATCTCCCCACAGTATAGTAGTAAGGATTATAACTTCGTGAAACATCAAAGTACGAAGACCGATTCGTATTCATTAATGTCCGAAAAGAAAGTCCTTCCGTGATAAAAGAAAGTTGCTGCTTCAGTTCCATCTGCGCAAGCATCACCGCCCTGGAATAGTCTTTATATCCTCTAACCATTTGAGCATAGGGATTGACGTAATCTCCTTCCTCGTGATTTCCAAACATGATATGGTTTACATACCTGCTTTCTTCATTCACAGGATAATAGGCCGGAAACAATGCGGGATTAGTCCGCATGACCATGTTGTACATCCCGGCTCCTCCATCAATAGGCCCCGTATAGTCGTCAAAATTCCCATTCATCCGGATGATGAGTTCGGTGGAATTAGTAAGATCGATATTGATGTTGGACCGCAGGTTATAGTTTTTCAAACTGATGTTATTGTTGAAATTGTTTTTGCTATCCACCTTTAGAACCCCATGATCGTGGTTAAATGAGCCGGCTATATAATATCGGGCTACTTTTCCACCTCCAGAAACATTTAGATTCACCCGCTGGCTCATCGCATAGTCTTTAAAAAGCTCCCGCCTCCAGTCTGTGGAGGGATAAACAGTAGGATCAACGCCCATCATTGTGCGGTCTATTTTTTGCTGTGAATAGGGAAGAATGCCCAAAGGATCCCTAGTCAACACCGCTTCATTGTGCAGTTTCATATAAGTGACAGGATCTGCCAATTCTACATTTTGAGTGGGCATTGATATAGAGTTTTCTATCCTAAAACTTACTTTAGCTTTTCCTTCTTTTCCTTCTTTTGTGGTTATTAAAATAACCCCATTTGCCCCACGTGCGCCATACAAGGCCGTGGCGGTCGCATCCTTCATTATTGAAAAACTTGCGATATCATCAGGCTGTATTCTGGCCAGTTCAGTGGTGGTGACCTCTACATTGTCAATCAGGATGAGTGGATCCACTTTGTATCCAAAAGTTGTCACCCCCCGTATAAAAAAGTCGGCGTTGTTCTGACCAGGCTCTCCACTCCGCTGATAAGAAATCATCCCCGCAACCCTTCCTGCCAGGGCAGTGGTAAGGTTACTGGAAGGGATTTTCAATTCAGAAGGATTAATTGTTGTAACAGAGCCGATGATATCCTGCTTCTTCTGCTCCCCAAATGCAACAACAACCACCTCATCCAGGGCCGCTGTATTTTCACCCAAGGTGACGTTGATTTCCCTTTGGTTTCCGACAAGTATCCGCTGGGTTTCGAAGCCAATAAAAGAAAATACCAAAGTAGACCCTTCGGGTACAGAGATAGCGTATTTTCCGTCGATGTCACTAGCCGTTCCTATGGTGGTTCCAGGAACAGAAACTGTGACCCCCGGAATGGGATCCCCATTAACATCTGTGACCGTTCCTGAAACGGTAATATCCTGCATTTGAGCAATTTGCACAGATGGCTTGTGGTTCAAACCAGTCTCTAATTTCACATGGATATTCTCATTTACTTGGACGAAATTCAAGTCGGTCTGGCGGGAGACAGATTCCAGAATTTCATACACCGTGTTGTTGTCCACTACCGTGACTTTTTGTTTTAAATCCACCAGATCATCATTGTAAGTAAACTTAAAGTCCGTCTTGGATTCGACCTGCTTAAAAAATTGCAGGAGGTTTTTGTCTTTTAGATCTAGGGAAACTTTGATTTCATCAATGGTCTTTCGTTGTGCGTTTCCGGTATTGGCCAGGAGCACCGTGCACATAAAGAGCTGTATCAGAAACGCATATAATATTTTTTTTGACAGCATGATCAGTTGCCTAAGTAAATTTTTTTCCATACTATTGTTTAGTTTGAGTTGAACAGCTTGAGCTTTGCCTTTGTAATTCTTCTAATGGATCAAAGGCTTGGATAAGGCAGGAGCCTGTTCCCCCCAGAACAGCTTCTGCCTTTGATTTTTTATCCGCTGTCTATTGGAATACTTCTCATGTTATTTTGGGTTAGTGATGATGACGTTTTTGTCTTCTATATGATAATTCAATCCCGAAGTCAAGAAGATTCCCCGCAACACATTTTCAAGGGTTTCATCCTTATATATCCCGGAGTAGGACCAGTTGGGGTCGATTTGAACATTTAGCTGAACTTTAACTCCGAACCAATTTTCTAGTTTCTTCTTCACCTCAGACAGGGAATTCTTCTTAAACACCAGCACCTTATCCTTCCATCCCGTGACCTCCAGAGGGTCAAAAGTCGTCTTATGCAGGAGCCCATCCTTCTCCCTCACCATCATCTCACTTGGCTTAAGTTCTACTTGGTTGCCCTGTTGGTCATCAATGCTGACTTTACCGCTTACCAATGCCACGGTAAGGGCGCCGGTATCACTTTGGTTGACATTAAATGCGGTGCCCAAAACCCAAACCCTGGTCTGCCCGATCTCCACCACAAACGGCCTACCCTCCTTCTGGACTTCAAAAAATGCCTCCCCCTTTAAGCTTACCAGCCGCAAACTATCCGAGAAGG
>CAZHZP010000108.1:0-8009 GCA_964537165.1 uncultured Roseivirgaceae bacterium
TCCACCCCCGGGACAGGAGGGCTTGTCTGCCAATTTCAACACCCTACAGTATAAAAGAAAGCGTTTTTCCTTTTTCTAATATGACAAAGGTAATAGATCATTTAATTCGATGCAAATATTTTAGTAAAAAATATTTTTGTTACCTAATAGTTAATAGAAAGGCTCATTTGTTATGAAATTACTATTTCATAATCCCGGGATCCGACTCCCTCCGTCCTACCTTGGCTTTTTAGGTACTGATACTCTCCCCAGCTCGGGAAACCAAAATCTCCTGCATTTAGAAAGGATGTGGATTTATTTTTCAAGTGGCCAAATCCACATATAAAGTATTTTCAATATATTAGCTCCGACAAAAGATGATTCGATTTTTATCTTTAAAAAAATCAATTCTTTATTTTTAAAATGCACAAAAAACCGTGGCTTATTATAGCATGTGTCCTGATCACAGTTTTTTCGGGATCCATCCTCGCCCATCGTTCTGTTTCACCGGTTTTCGAAAAGGCCGATGGTTTATATTATTTTCGACAGGGAGAGTATTTGCCCCCTGTTGCTGACTTTACATTTACTTCTCCGGGGGAATGTTCGGATGACGCCGTCGAATTCACCAGTACTTCCACAGGGGAAGACCTAACCTATCGCTGGGATTTTGATGATCCAAATTCAAACACCAACAACATTTCGACCCAAGCAAACCCCAAACATGTATTTGTAGGCTCTCCCGGAAACGGGACACAAGAGTTCACTGTCACGCTGACCGTTACTGATAAGGATGGGGCGATGGATAGCGCTACAAAAAAGGTAACACGAAAGCAGCTACCTTCACTCGTCGTCGGTAGCAACAAGAACGACAACACCTTCGATAATCTCCCTTACTTCATCGTATGCGGAGATGGAGCCACCAGTTTTACTTTCTACAACCACTCTACCACTAAGGCCACCAATGAGCAGTATGAGATAGACTGGGGCGATGGTACCCCTAAATTTACCGGAACCGACTGGGATTCCTTCACCCATAGTTATACCACAGGCATCTACAATCTCAAATACACGGTTACGGGAGAAAACGGATGTGTCGCTACCAAGACCTATGGCGTATTTATTGGCTCCAATCCGGCAGTTGGATTGGGCAATCCCGGAAACACCAATATATGCTCCGCCACTTCCCTCGAATTCCCGATCACCAGTACAGAAAATAATCCTGTGGGAACCGTCTACACCGTCACATTCTCCGATGGCTCTGCGCCACAGGTTTTCAACCATCCGCCTCCCGCCACAGTTAAGCATACGTTCGATGAAAGCTCCTGTGGAAAATTTAACAGCACCAATTATCCCAACTCGTTCTCGGCTACCATTACCGCCGCTAATCCCTGTGCCTCCTCCACAGCCACTGTAGCGCCTATTTATGTGACCGAAGCCCCAGAGCCAGAAATGGAAGTGCCGGAGGAAGCGGTTTGCGTGGGAAGTCCTAGCCTGATCCGTAACGTGACCCTCTATGGCAATGAAGTCAGCCCTAACGGCAACTGCTCCGACCAGGGAAGGTTTGTTTGGGATATCAGTCCGGCAACAGGCTGGTCGCTCCCTAGTGGAACGTTGGGAGTTCGGTCGGATCCCGAAGCTCCCAATTCATGGCAAACCGGCTCCAGGGATATCAGACCTGTATTCACCGTACCGGGCACCTATACCATCACCCTGTACACCGGTAACCGGTGTGGCCTTGGTGAAGTCCAGGAAACAATCTGTGTGATCCCCGAACCAGCGCCTGAATTCGATCTGGATGTAACGGAAGGCTGTGGACCATTGGAAGTGACAGCTACCAATGAAAGTAATATCTTGGGATTATGCGACGAGGCAGAAATGGAATGGACTGTCTCCTATGGCAGCGGAAGTTGCGGCACCGGGGAAGACTGGGTATTTGCTCCGGGATCAGACAAACATTCCCAGGATCCGGTTTTCCTTTTTAAGAGTCCTGGAGAGTATAACATCCGACTCACCATGACCGCTAGCTGTGGCACTTTTAGGAGCGAACCACAAACGGTGCGGGTGTATGCACCACCTACGGCCGAAATTGCGCCAATCCAAGATGTTTGTGGTGCGGCCATCATCGAGCCTACAGCCTCAGTGACCGCCTGCGGCACGGGCGAACCGGTGTATAAATGGACTTTTGAGGGCGGGATTCCCGCATCATCCACCAGCCTTATTCCCGGTGCTGTTGAGTTCGCCAGCCCCGGGCCAAAGACGGTCAGCCTCGAAGTCACTACATCTTGTGGCACCATCGTATCTTCCCAGACCTTTACAGTTAATGATATACCAATTGTAGATGCGGGTGAGGCCGCGGAAATCTGCAACGGGGAAGAAGTGACCCTCTCTCCTACCGTCGCCCCAGCTGCAAATTATTCCTACCGATGGGTCAGCTCAACTTCCGGTCAAGTGCTGACAGAAGAAAATCCAATTGTCACACCCAGCCAAACCACTACCTACGCACTGACAGTCACTGATGTGGCCACCGGCTGTACCGCAACGGATGAGGTCACTGTAACTGTCTTCCCCGCACCAATCGTTGAGTTCTCCCTGCCGGATCAGGTGATTTGTTCGGGTGAAACCAGCCAACTGGTTACCACTAGCCCGTTGGCTCCGGGGGCAACTATCGCTTGGACTGCAGCGGCTAACGGTATCGAAGGCGTAGAAGCTTCCGGAACTTCCGAGATCCCCGCACAGACTTTGATCAACACAACATCGCAGCCTATCGATGTCGTCTATACCGCAGAAATTACCGCATCGGATCAAGGGGATTGTGCCGTAGTGCCAGCCACCTACACCATCACCGTCCTACCTACTCCAAATTATGGAGACGCAAAAGTGGAAATCTGCAGTAGCGAAATGCTGGCATTTATTCCTGCAAACCATATCCCCGGTACGCTCTATTCCTGGACGGTCGCTGCGGCAGATGGTATCTCAGGATCATCGAATCAGCCAGATCCACAAGCCTCGCTCCTTCAATCACTGGAAAATAACGGTGATGCGCCGGCCACTGTCATCTATACCCTCAGCCCGCTTTTAGGCAGCTGCTTGGGTGAGCCCTTTGATTTAGCGGTTACGGTTCAGCCCTCACCCGGAATCGATTTTTCCGTCCCTGATCAAATGATCTGTACAGGCAACGCTACACAGGAAGTCGTCATTGGCAGTGACGTGGCGGGAGCTTCTTTTACTTGGGTTTCGAGAGCAAACGGGGCTGAAGGGGTGGCAGCAAGCGGGACCAATATCATTCCTTCCCAAGCGCTTATCAATCCTACCCGACAGTCCATTGTGGTCGAATATGAAGTCAGGGCTTCCACCGCTAGTAACAACAGCTGCGAAGGGAGCCCTAAGATTTATTCCATCACCGTCAATCCCAGCATTGAGGCAGAACCTTTGATCTCTGACTTTTCAGGTTATCAGATTTCCTGTTACGGTGCAGGTGACGGAACCATCCAGCCCAATCCTTCCGGAGGTGACGGCAACTACACATTTTCTTGGACCGGGCCCAATGGCTTTACCTCCACCGCCCAAAACCTCCAAAACCTAGCGGCGGGTGTCTATGAAGTAGAGATTGCGGACGGTACAGGCTGTATGATGTCGGCGACCTACGAACTGCAGCAACCAGAACCCTTAGAAGTCGAATTGCTCGGGACGGTTGATGTATTATGTGCGGGAGAATCCACAGGAAGCATTACGTTGGCGGTCTCAGGAGGTGTGGAAAATTATCCTTACCGTTTCGAATGGTTTAGGGACGGAACTACTTTTGCAACCGACGGCCAAGACCTAGACAATATCCCAGCAGGAGTCTACCAGGTAAACGTGCTAGACCAAAATGGCTGCGCGGTTAGCTCTGAGCTTATTACCATTTCTGAGCCTGAGGCTCCCCTAGCGGTTACGGTAGAGAAAGGAGATATCTCCTGTTACAATGCCAATGACGGCTATATTGACATTCAAGTCGATGGTGGGCAGCCTCCGTACAATATTTCATGGGACTTCGGTTCTTCCCAAACTTCGTTTAGCAACATGGGGCCGGGAATTTATACCGTCACCGTCCGGGATAATGTAGGCTGCACGACGGTCATGCCGGTTGAAATTATTGATGCGCCTTTATTTCAGATCACCCCCACGGTGAAAAATATCTCCTGTCACGGAGAGCAGGACGGCTCCATCCAGCTTAACCTAGAAGGGAAAGGTCCGCAAACCACCATTCGGTGGGATCATGGTGCTGAAACGGAAAACCTGTTCAATCTCCAGGCTGGATCGTATGGCGTGACCTTAACAGATCCTGAGGGTTGTCAGATCCGGCGGGAGTTTACCATTATTGAACCCGCCCCCTTAGTATTGGAAAGCCAGGTGACCGATGCACTGGACTGCGACAATCCCCAAAGCGGCGGCGTCAGTCTGGCCGTATCCGGGGGAACGCCTCCCTTTACCTTCCGATGGAGCAATGGTGCAGTAGATCAAAACCTCAACAGCCTCTCCGCCGGTCAATATGCGGTGGAAGTGGAAGATGGTTCGGGATGCCGCATTCAAGGACAATTTGTGGTCAAAAGACCTGAACCGCTCACCGTGATTGCATTTAGATCCACAGACGTGACCTGTGAGCCAAGGGAGGTACTGGAAGAAATCAGAATTTCAGTGAGCGGCGGGGTAGCCCCTTATACCATTGACTGGACAGGCGGAGCGATTAGTCAAAACGGCCGTGTAATGACCACTGATCAACCGGGCTTGTACCTGTTGAACGTGTCGGACGGCAATGGTTGCCATTACCAGGAGTCGTTTGAGGTGATCAATTCGGAAGTTATCGTGGACGCGGAATTAAGGTCCGCCTCCTTTGAGCTGTACCAAACCTATATGGTCAACTTCGAGATCCAGTTCCTTAACAGGTCCGTCGGGCCGATCAACAGTTACTACTGGGACTTTGGGGACGGGAACGTTAGTTTCGAAAAAAATCCTGTCCACACCTATTTTACGGAAGGAGAACATGAAATTACATTGGTCGTGACAGACATTTACGGTTGTGAAACCCAGACCAAAAAGAAGGTCAACGTCTTCGATTATCACCTCGTGGTGCCCAATGTGTTTACCCCCAATAGTGACGGGGTCAATGATTATTTCTTTCCCAAATTCCTCAACATCGAAAAGCTCGAATTCTGGGTGATGAACAAGTGGGGAGAAACCATCTATCACACCGATGATCTTCAGTCGGAAGGCTGGGACGGCACGATTGGCGGGGAGGAAGCCATGCCCGGAAACTATGTGTACCGGCTTTCCTACCACACGTTGGATGGCCGCAAACAAACCAAAACCGATGTCTTTTTATTGCTGAAATAATGAGAAAAAACCTCCTCGTCTTATGCTTAGGACTGGTATTTACCCTTACAGGAAAATCCCAAGACTTTCATTACTCGCAATTTTACGCCGCCCCTTTGTACCTCAATCCGGCCTTGACCGGCTCCACGGAATTGTCCCGGGTCGGAATCAACTACCGGAAACAGTGGCCCGGCCTGGCGCAGGATTTCTCTGCATACGCTGCCTACTTTGATCATTATAGCTTCGATCTCAACAGCGGGATGGGCATTGCGGTCAACAGCTTTCGGGAATCCAATATGAACATCAGCACCAGTGATGTCTCTCTTTTTTATTCTTATAAACTACAATTGGCGGAAACCTGGGCTTTTAGGTTCGGGGGACAGGCCTCTTTGGTGCAGAGAAATGGCACCTTGGACAATTTAATCTTCGGTGACCAAATAGACCTCTTCTCCAGAAGCATCGCGCCTACTACCATTGATCAAATACCGGAATTTGATCCATACAACTATCTGGATCTGGGTTTTGGCGCTTTGGTCAACAATGAGTTCTTTTGGCTGGGTGCCGCAGCACATCACATCAACCAGCCGAATTTGAGTTTCTACCCAGACAATGAAATCGATTATCTGCCTGTCAAATGGGGACTTCACGGGGGAATGAGTTTCCCCTTAGGTGCCAATGACTACTGGGGTTCCAATTTCGACAACCAGGCTTCGGTATTGGTCAGCTACAAAAAACAGGGGCCTTTCCAGCAATTCGATGTTGGAGGCCAACTGATGTACCGCGGCGTGATCGGGGGTCTCTCCTACCGGGGCATTCCTGGGGTAAGGGATATGCCCAACCATGACTCTATTATCTTTATGCTGGGGCTCAGCTTGGAAAATGGCATCGTTGTCGGCTACAGCTATGATTTTATGGTTTCTAATATAGGATCCCAAGCCAAGGGAGCCCATGAGATTTCGTTGCGGTACCAGTTTTATATGGGCGATCCCAGGGACAGGAACAAGCGGAGCAGGATTTTGGATTGTTTTAAATATATGATGTAGTGTTTGTGTCCGCAGACTGCGCAAAGAAACGCAGGTGGTAGCTGTGAGGATCAGTACAACCTGCGGGTTGAACACTCCATTTTTTCCGGTTGCTCGGCGGTTTCCATCTTCCGGTCCACGTGTTCATGCTAACCCTATGCCTGTAACGGTACAGCCTTCTTACAACAATGATGGATCCCCTAACTTACCCATAAAAAGAAGGGCTCCGGAATGTTTTTCCTGAATAAAGAAAATAAAAGGCCGGTCAAGGGAAATCACCCTTGGGCCAGGGGGCATGGCAGTCAGTTCCACCGCCTCGACAATGGTAGCCGCTGCCGCCTCACTTCCCTTTTCGTCCACTTCGATGACCGCGTCATGAATCACTTTGCTAATCTTTAACCAATCCGTCGGATTGTCGAATAACAGGGTGAAATTTCTTGGGTCATATTCAAAAGGAATCCGTAGCCCCATTGCTACCAGGTCCTCTTTCAGGTTTTCTATCTTCTGTTGTAGCCTGAATTTGGGCATTTTAAGAATGACGGATCTCTCCTGGGCATGATTTCTCCACGCCTGCAGGTTGTCATAGGTAAACTGTTCCTCTACCGCCGACAGATCAAACCTGTCGGGAAGCAGTACCCCCATCGAATATTGCCCGGTGCTATAGGGAATTTCGAGGTATTGAAACCCCTGCCCTTGAAAAGCCCTGATCGCCGCGGCTTCCTTCACACTCATCATATCCACCGGTACCGATTGCTCCGAAGAAATATAGAACGGGTCCTCCGTCGTCTTCGACTGATCGAATTGATATTTCCAGTCAGCCTTATAGTAGATGGCATTGACCAGGTACATCACCGCATCGGATGGGACCTTGTCCAGCATATCCTTGATCAGGCCCTGGGTCTGCTGCTCGATCCAGCCGTTGATGACATTGACAGATGTGGGGTTCAGCACATCTATGCCTGCCACTTCGGCGTTGTAATATTCTTCTGCCGTTGTCCTAAAAGGTACCTTCACCTGATAGTCCTGTCGATACCATATGGCGTTCGCAATGGCCATCCTGACTTTGGGATCCACCTGAAGCAAAAACTCTGTAAGCTCCTTCGCCCCCTGATTGGCTTCTTCGACAGTTTGCCCGTCAAACCGCAGTAGGTCCAAGTACTCCTCCAAGGCCTCCCCCTCGTTGCCATTCATGGCCATAGACAAAGCCACATGGATGCTGTAAGGGCTGTAAAACTGATTGACCTGATTGGATTTGCTGAGTTGGTGAAAAAGATCAACGGCAAAGTCACTGCTGGCGTTGACCGTTTTAATTTCATGCTCCTGAAGCGTACGAAGGTTTGGTTCCAGGGGCGAACGCTCGCCATCCGGTACACAGGCAAACAAGAGGACGACACCAAAAAGTAATACGGGGGCTTTAGGTAGGCTGAATTTCATGGCTTATTGCTTTAGGTTAATATCAGGACGGAAGAACGGCGCGGTATGCGACAACGAAGGAGAGTTTTTTGGGAAGTCGCAGCCCTGCAGGCCTCCTTTTCAAGATGAGCCCAGCTTTTCGGCGATCGCGCTTCCGGCCATTAACTGTAAGGAATGGTAGATCATCAAAGGGAGTAAAATCACCCCTAACATCACCGGGTCGGGAAAAAGCACCTTCCCCATTAC
>CAZHZP010000109.1:0-7938 GCA_964537165.1 uncultured Roseivirgaceae bacterium
AAGCAGGATCTAATCGATGAAATGATCATTTCGATTGTACCCATACTATTAGGCAACGGAACCCGGTTGTTTAAAGATGGCCGGCCGGAAATGTCCCTAGAAATGGTAAGGATAGAGACTTTTGATACCGGATTGACGCAGCTGCATTATCGACGGAAAAGATAAAACCGGGGAGGTTGCAGTCAGCGGCAAGGGGAACTGGCTAAATAACCAAACGACGCATTGTTTGCGTCAAAGATTTGAACTGTGGCCTTTGGGCATCGATCAATGGTTTTGCAAAGGTTTGTTTGTATATTTGCCAAAACAAAAACACAAGCCCATGAAGTTATAATTTCTTTCCACAGATAATAAAAAACCCTTCCGCCAAGCGGATCCGGCTTATTATCCACTTTTAAGAAAGAAATTATGCTGAGCTTACAGAACATTTCCTATACCCTTCCCGACCATTCTATCCTGCTGGACCATATCCAGCTTACGGTGAATTCCCGGCAAAAGGTAGCCTTGATCGGCAACAACGGCTCCGGAAAATCTACCCTCCTAAAAATCATTATGGGCCAACTTCAGCCCAATCAGGGAGAGGTAATACTTCATGCATCGCCTTATGAAGTACCCCAGCTCTTTGGCCAGTACAATCACCTGACCGTGGCGCAGGCGCTAAAGGTGGAAGACAAGCTCCATGCGTTGGGTAAGATACTTCAAGGAGAGGTAACAGAGGAAAATTACGCGCTGCTCGCCGAAGACTGGACCATTGAGGAACGCTGTTCAGAAGCATTGCAACATTGGCAGCTTTCGGATATCGCGCTTTCGCAAAGGCTGGACAGCTTAAGCGGCGGACAAAAAACCAAGGTTTTCCTAGCCGGCATCATGATCCATCAGCCAGACTTGGTGCTTATGGATGAACCCAGCAACCACCTCGACCTGGACGGCCTAGAGCTTTTATATGGTTTTGTACAAAACACCTCATGTACCTTGTTGGTAGTAAGCCATGACCGAAAGTTGCTGAACCTTTTGGACTGTATTTGTGAATTAAGCAAGTCCGGAATAAAGGTCTATGGCGGTAACTATGACTTCTATGAGGAACAAAAACAAATAGAAGCCAAAGCCCTTAGCCAGGACCTGCAAAGCAAAGAAAAGGCGCTTCGCAAGGCCAGAGAAAAAGAAAGGGAAACCGTTGAGCGCCTGCAGAAGGCGGACAGTAGGGGAAAAGGAAAACAGGAAAAAGCTGGGGTGGCGCGCATCATGATCAATACCATGCGGAACAAAGCGGAAAACAGCACCGCCAAAACCAAAAGCGTCCATGCTGAAAAAATCAGCCATATCTCCCAAGAACTGCAGGAACTCCGCTCTTCCCTGCCCGATCTGGACAAGATGCGCTTGGGCTTTTCGCCTTCTGCCCTGCATAGCGGCAAAATCCTCTTTGAAGCCAAAGCTATACAGGTGGCCTACGATCAACATCTGCTCTGGAAAAGCCCGCTCAGTCTGCAAATCCGCAGCGGAGAACGCATTGCCCTGAAAGGCAATAATGGCTCCGGCAAAACCTCGTTAATCCACCTGATCCTTGGTAAACTGGAGCCATGCAGCGGTACCGTCTACAGGGCACTCGACCAGGCCATTTATATTGATCAGGATTATTCACTGATTGACAACCGCTTCAGCGTGTATGAGCAGGCCCAGCATTTTAATACCCAGGCCTTGCAGGAACATGAAGTGAAGATCCGGCTTAACCGCTTTTTGTTTCCCCAAGATGCCTGGGACAAGCCCTGTCACGCCTTAAGCGGAGGCGAAAAGATGCGGCTGATGCTTTGCTGCCTGACCATTGGGCAGCAGTCGCCTGACCTGATTGTACTGGACGAGCCCACCAATAACTTGGACATCCAGAATGTAGGAATCTTGACAGCCGCCATCAATGAATATAAAGGCACTCTGCTGGTGGTGTCCCATGATGAAACCTTCTTGAAACAGATTGGTACCGAGCGGATCGTTCAGCTCTGAGCGGCACCTCTTCAGCTAATTTGGGTTCCCAGGAAAATGACCCTTTCCTTTAGCAACAGGCTATAGATATCGAAGACCTTTTCTCCCTTTGGATTATCAAATACCATGGGATTAGATGAGCGTCAATCACTTGGATTTAGTTTAAATATGGATGCAATCTCCGCTAAAGGCTGATTCACCAGGGATGTCATGATAGCTGAATGAACTCTTGCCTGCTGTCTCAGGAACTTAAGTATCCCCTACTTTTCTTATCTGCGACCCGCTTCCTACTTGGGTTACCACCCCTTTCTACATCAATACCTTTAGTCCGAAATCATAGAAAGTATATCCTTTTTAATTCTATCCATGTGGGTATAAAACAAACCGTGAGGTGCTCCTTTATATTCTTTGTACTCACATTGCTGGATTAACTGGGCTGTTTTTCGCCCAAAGGCCACTGGTACGGACTGGTCTTCATCTCCGTGGATAAGTAAAGTAGGCACAGAGATATTAATTAATTCAGCCCGAAAATCAGTTTGGGTCACCTCTAGGTTATCTTCAATGACTGCTTTCAAAGAAGTTTGCAGCATCATATCAATTGTCCACTGGATGATGCCGGAAGAAACTCCCAAATCAGAGGGTCGATAAAATCCATCTGCTCCCTGATTCAACCAATCGGGAAAGTCCTTTTGCATGGCTGCACGGACGCTTTCCAATAGGCTTACATCAATCCCATCCGGATTATCGGCTGACTTGGATAAAAAAGGCAAGGTTGGAGCAATAAGTACCAGTCGGGATACCCGATCCGACCCGTGGCGGGTCAGATAACGGATGATTTCTCCCCCACCCATGGAGTGTCCCACCAGCGTGATATCTTGCAAGTCCAGAAATTCAATTAAGCTGGCCAAGTCGTCTGCATGCTGGTCGTAATTAAAGCCATTACCTGGCTTGTCTGATCGGCCGTGCCCACGTCTGTCGTAGGCAATGCAACGCCTTTCATGACGCTCAAAATGGAGCATATGGTGTTCCCACATGACCGAACTCATGGCCCAGGCATGGGTAAATACAAGGGGCTTCCCGGTACCCCAGTCCATGTAAAAGAGCTGGGTTTGATCGTTTGCTTCAAAAAACGGCATAGTTAATTGAGTTTTAATATGAAATGATTTATTACTTGCAAAATAATGGGACAATGCCACCTCCCTTACAGTTTATCCAACGCATAAAGTGTGGCTGTCCCATGGAAGCAGTTATTGGAGGGCGGTGACTACCGCCAAATTGTCTTCCTGTAGTCTGTATCTCACGATCAGATCATCTTTTACGCTGATATGGATGGAGAACATCGATTCTACAACCTTCATGGTAGATAACATGCGGGTAGAAAATTCACCGACAATAACCGCAAAATCTTCCTCAGCTAATATATAATCTATCCGGGCACTCAGGGGATCGGTGTTGTTCCATAGAAGCTGAAAGAAATTCTTGACTTCATCTTTATGGCTGCGTCTACCCGTCCAGGTTGCGATTTCTTGATTGCCCGGAATATACCAGTCAATGTCTTCAGCAAAAAGAGACAGGATAAGTTCCAGATTTCTTTCGCCTAAAGCCTTGCACAACTGCCGGGCAATATCTTTTGTGGTTTTATTTTTATGCATCATGAGTGTTTTTATTTAGACAATGAAAATACTTCCCCATAACTATTAAACCTTCAGGGCTTTACTTTTACTATATCCTGGTTGGCAACCGGAAATGGAGTTATAGGGGATCGCTTAATTTGTCGACTGCCTTCGCTCCCATAAATTGAAGGATAGCCATTACGCCTACCCATACAGCTACTAAAAGGATGATCATCATACCAACTATTGATATTGTTCCGTTGAGCCAAAGTACCGCCACTACACTGCCCATGACCCAACCGGCGTCAATGGCTATTATCTTCTTAACCCGCCTTGGTCGTATGCTTTTTTGAAGCGCTACTAGCATCACAAAACCAGCAAATAAAATTAAAAACAAACCTACTGTGACAAATGGAACCCTTTGCGATACCTCAAACAGGGAGGCAAAGAATTCAGAGAACGTTACTAAGCAGATGCCTGTGGCACCAGAACTAATTGAATTAACTTTTAAAACATTTCTTAGTGTGACCATAATTTTGATATTTTGTTGATATCACAAAGGTAGAGCAGCCTAAAAAACCCATAGGTATCATATTCCGCCAACCCGTTGTCCTTTTGCGCCAACAAATCAATGGTAAGAACAATTTTGGTTTTCTTTGTATCAAAATGTTAGCTATGAACACCCATCAGAACCAGTTCTATAATGCCCTTCTGGGCTACGCTGCCCAAAGAGCCCTATCACCTCAAAGATTATGTGAGGCTTCCTCGGTAAATTTTGCCGAGCTACAAAAGAAAAACTGTTCACTTACTGCTGAACAGATAAATAGTTTATGGAAAAACGCTGCTCATCTCACGCAGGATCCTTACTTCGGGCTTCACTTTGGAGAATCCATGCAATTGGGTGCCTTGGGATTGATAGGTCAGATTATTGCCACAAGCAATACCGTAGGTGAAGCTCTCTCCCATGCGGGCAATATGGTGCATCTGATTACGGACATGTTCCAGATTCAGATAGAGAAACAGGAAGCAAACACCCATATTCATTTTATTGCAGACAAGGAAGCTAACAGGATTTTTCCCTTTACCTACCGGCATATGTCGGATTACCTGATGGTGTTTGTTCTGCACGAAATGAATGGATTAATCCTTCAAGAGTTACAGCCGGAAAAGGTGAATATTAATCATGACTTGAAAGACATCCGAGAGTACAAGCGGATATTCCGATGCCCCATCTTGGGCAACAGCAAATTAATGTCCATAGAATTGCCCCACCAATACCTTTCAATACCCATCATTACGTCCAATTATAGCCTACAAAAGACACTGCTTCAGCAAATTGACAATTTATTGAAATCTTCACCGGTAAAAGGTGCTTTCCAGCAGAAAATCTACCATTACTTGATGGCTAACTCGTTTCTCCGCATACAGTCATTGGGAGCTGTGGCTGCCAATTTCAACATGAGTTCCCGAAGTCTTCAACGAAAGTTGAAAAACGAGGGTATCACTTATCTCGAAATTGTAGAAGAGGTAAGAAAAAATCTGGCCCTTCACTACTTAAAATCCGAAAATCACCAGATTAAAGATATTGCGTACACGTTAGGTTATACGGAATCCAGTGCTTTCCTGAAGGCTTTCAAAAGATGGACAGGAAAGACTCCATCTATGTATCTTACATCCACCGGTTAACTTAAATCTATCAATAACATGATTATTTTAGTCCCACAAGAGACTGCGATACTGTGGACAAGAACGACGGACAAATCATAAAACTTGCTTCAACAGTGTATGAGGAGATGCGGATCATCACTACGGGCCATGAACTCAAGATTTGGGGAATCAAAAATCCGCTGACAAACCATCCCGCGAGCAAAAGGAGAGGAAATCACTCAATCCGGCATATACACCTCAGCATTGTAAACTGTTACAAATACGATGTGCTGTGAGGTTAACAGAACTGGAAACCCTAAGCGAACTTCAAATATTTCTTTAACCCCATCAGCTTGTCCCGGTAATCATACTGAAGGTCTTCATGCATTTGACCCAGCAGTCTTTCCATCTTGCCCACCTGCATCACAAATAGATTCTCTATCACCGGATGGCGGTGTCTCAAATAGCCATACTCTACGAGCATTTCGCAGAAAAAAGCTATTAAATCGACTTGTGTAGCTTTGTCTTTGGTGAACTTCAGGTACTTGTTGAGCTTGCGTCGGATCCCTTGAGCGGACTTCTTTGCATAATAGGAATTTTGGGTATTGGCCGTCTGGAATAGACGTACCAACTCCTCCTGTACCATCCCGGCAAACAAGTCCGGTTGCTCACGGCCATACAGCTGAAAGTATAAAAACAGCTTATTGTCCGTGCTGAACTTGCTCAGATCAGCAATCAGCGTAATCAGCTCCTTTTGGGAGAGGTGCTGCAGTTCTTTTTTAATTTCCGCAAGGGAGGCTATTTTCATGTAAAGAAATAAGGATAAGGATTCTGCCCAGAAGCGGGCAATCCACAAACATTCAAAGTTTCAAACAAGCACAGGCTCCGGCCGGTTCATCCGGTATCACCCCTTCTCCCCAACAAACCTGGAGTAGTTTTCACAGGAATTTTGTTAGTGTTGAAAATACAGTTATTTTTATCGCAATTCATTATTTCAAAAAACTTTAAACCCCAAATCTCAACATTATGCTTCCCTTATTTTACAGAAGACTAACTTCCAGTTTGGCGATGGCCCTGTTTTTTGTGGCTTCTATAGCCAGCGCGCAAGATGGGACCATTTACCCTTTAGAAAACCCTGAGGAACCCAATGCCATTCCACTTAATACCGGCGGGGTGGAAGACCAACCCGCTCAGGAATCCTGGTTTCGGCAGTGGGGCGATCCCATGGCACGAAACATCACCACAGCTACGCTTACCCCCTTTCTACCCGAACCCGGCAAAGCCAATGGCGCAGCGGTAATTGTCGCTCCGGGCGGAGGATTCCGCTGGCTGTCCCTATCCAATGAGGGTTGGGAAGTAGCACAGGCGCTGGCAGACCAGGGGATTGCGGCTTTTGTGTTGAAGTACCGGCTCCACCCTACCCCCGAGTCGCTGGATGGCTTTCGCGAGTCGATGAACCGGACTTTTTCCGCAGCGGAAGAGAATGCAAGCAGGCCACAAGACACCCCACGGCCGACCCCGCCTCGCCGAAACCTGTCTGATCAGCTTGAAGACGCCGAGGCCGCTTATGCCATGATCCTCGATCGGGCAGAAGAATGGGGCGTCGATCCCTCGAGGTTAGGTATGATCGGATTTTCGGCCGGAGCCGGCCTCACCATGCACAGCACCTTAAATTCAAAGAAGATGAAACTTGCTTTTATAGGGCCTATCTACGGAGGCATGGGACCGGTGGAAGTTCCGGAAAATGCCCCTCCCATGTTTAATGTGATTGCTACCGACGATTTTCTATTTAACGGACAAACCGGCCTGATCGAATCTTGGTACAAGGCCGGGGTTCCGGTAGAGTTTCACCTGTATCAAAACGGCGGGCATGGCTTTGGATTGGGAAATCCCAACAGGACCAGCAACAAATGGTTTGATGCCTTTATCCATTGGCTTGACGTAAACCGGTTCCTTACAGACAAGCCGGACATGTAGGCAAGACCAACAGCAATGCAGCGAGGGGACGTGAGGGCCTTAGGCAAACCGTCCCCTTCTACATTAAGCTTATAAGACATTTTTAGTATACCTGTAAATTAATCTGCCGAATGAGATTTCCCCCAAATTTTCCTTCAACTTGTTCTTTATATACTGCTGGACGAGGGCTTCCGATTCTCCTAATTGCTTTAGTAGTATTCTCCACCATGACTGTTCCTGCCCAGGCCCAGCGGGTACCAGATGATTCCAAGGGATTCATAGCCCATGACCCGGTTATGATCAAGCAGGACAGCCTCTTCTACCTGTTTGTGACCGGAGGGGGAGTAGCCACGAGTACTGATCTGGAGAATTGGACACGAATTGACAGGGTACCGAGGGATTTGGATTGGGTGACGGAGGACATCGTCCCGGGCCATAGAGGTGGCTATTGGGCACCCGATATTCAATATTACAACGGGCTATATTACCTTTATTATTCGCCTTCGGCCTTCGGAAAAAACACTTCTGCTATAGGCGTGATGACCAACAAAACCCTGGATCAATCCAGCCGGGACTATCAATGGGATGATCGGGGAATGATCCTTCAGTCCATTCCAGGGAGGGATCTTTGGAACGCCATCGACGCCAATGTGTTTTTTGATCAGGATGAATCCGGCGAGACTACCGGCTGGCTTTCCTTTGGATCGTTTTGGGGAGGCTTGAAACTTGTGAAATTGGCTCCAGACATGAT
>CAZHZP010000110.1:0-7896 GCA_964537165.1 uncultured Roseivirgaceae bacterium
TTTCCAGAGTCTTGTGAAATAAAATTAGGGTTGTTGATGCGTAATCATATGGTGCACGAAATCAGGATGTCCAGTGCCGCCAGCTGACCGGCGAATACGGGGGAACTCCTTATTTCCGCCATGGCCTGGGTGGCGGTGGGGGACAGCAGGCGCAGTTCCTTGACCACGGTGTAGTCCCCTATATCCTTCAGGACAATCCCTGCTATATCCACGGTCGCCTCCGTCTGCTCCACCATGCAGTCGTCCACTGTATAGCTGTTCCGGTAGCTGAAGCTGTCCGGTGCTGTGTTGCCCGTGACGATGCCGAGGCTGACCGGATGGCCTTTGGGGTCCAGCAACATAATTTCCAGTTCAAAGGAGCAGGAACTGCAGCCTATGCCTTCCAGCTCCGTTCCCAGCCCGCTGAGTTCGTAGGACAGGGAATAGGGCGTGTTGGGCACCGTATTAAGAAGCGTTTTGCGCAGTACCGAGCTGCTGCCTTCCTTTCTGTTGTGGGACATCAGGTCGACGGTCAGGCTTTTCCATCCAGGGGATTGTACCTGTACGTTCTGTACGGCACTGGTCAGGGTGAGGGCGGGGAGATCGGCGTTCCATATCCTGAAGGTATAATTTCCTGACTGGTTTACGGCCACGTTGTCCAGCACCAGGGTATGTCCGGAAGCGGAACGCGTATTCAATGCCTGGCTGCCCCTGAACCATTGGTACTCTGAGGGGGGCTCTGTATTGAGATCGGTATCTGCCTGGAGGGTGAGGGTCCCGCCTTGTCCAACTTGGTAAGCACGGGCGGGGTCCATATTCTTCTGAGGGGCATAACTATTAGCGTCGATCCACATTTCCTTAACGGGTAGCAGGTCGCCTGCCGTAAAGTAATTGGCCCGCAATGAAAAGTTGGTAAGGGGCAAATTGTTCAGCTCGCTGGGAACTGGGCCTGACAGCAGGTTGCTTTCCAGCCTTAGCTCCGTGAGATAATGGAGATTGCCCAGCTGTGGGGGTATGCTGCCCGTAAGATTGTTGCCAAAAAGCGCCAGATTTGACAGCCGCTCCATTCTACCTAAACCAGGCGGTATGAACCCGGTCAGTTTGTTGTTGTATAAATAGAGCGTTTGGAGCTTTTTAAGGTTCCCCAGGTTAATGGGTATCGGGCCGGTGAGGCTGTTCCTGTCCAGGGTCAGGCTGACCAGGTTTTCCAGATCCCCCAGTTCCGCAGGGATCCCGCCTGATAGGCGGTTGTTGGTAAGCTGTAGCCTTTGCAGGTTTTTTATAAGAGCAAGCTCCGGCGGGACCGGCCCTTCCAGCTGGTTGTTGTTTAAATTCAGCACTTCCAGCTTTTGGAGTCGCTCCAAGCCGGCAGGAAGCGTATCGGTAAGCTGGTTATTGTAAATGTGGAAATACCTGATGTTCTGCATGTTGCCGAATTCCCTGGGAATTCTCCCTTAAAACCCGTTGTTTTCCAGCCTCATGTCAACCAATTGACCTAAGTTCCCCAATTCCTTCGGCAGTTCACCGACCAACTGGTTGCTGAACAGATAAAGCGATTTCAGTTTGGACAGGTTACCGATGGATTTGGGTATGGTATCATGGAACTTGTTGGAACTTAGATACAGGATGGTGAGATTCTCGAGATCCCCGATGCCGTGGGGTATTTTCTGGTGTCTCAATAAAAAGTCAATTATTTATTATTTCTAGGTTAGGAGATCCGATCCAACGTATCCAGTGCCTTGAGAAATAAAATTAGGATTGCTGAAATAAAAATTAAATAGCCCCCCAATTAGCCCCCCAACTGAAACAAAAAATCCTAACTCCCTGACAAACAGTAAGTTAGGATTCTATCCAGTAGAGGGTGGGGGATTCGAACCCCCGGTACGCGTTGCGGCGTACGACAGTTTAGCAAACTGCTGGTTTAAGCCACTCACCCAACCCTCTAAAACGATGCAAATATAAACGATTAATCCGCAATTTAACAAAATAATAAGACAATATAAATCCGCAAAAAAATGCGATTAGCTTCGGAAATAACCTAATCGGTTGATGATCAAACCAAAAAAATCGCCTCTCAAGCAGTTTCGTGGTAATTATGGCCGGGAATGCCTCTCCATAGGGATCAAGAGAGGTTTTTTGCGGAACGGTATTCTCTGTTTCACATCTTGATCCGAATAGCTAAGGGCGATGCCGGGCTTTTTATAACGAAAACCCAAAACGGCTACCTCCGCATGGATTTCCTAACCGTAGGAAGAGCGTGTGAAGGCGGAGAAAAAACCGTGGTCAGAAGCGAAAACAAAAATGAGAACTTATGCACGCAGTAGGAGCAACCCAGCCGAAGAACCGTCCCTATGGCCGGCATCAAAATACCTGGTGCGACAAATTGGAAGAACTGTTTTCAGGGATGGCTCCCGACCTATCCGGGACACACTTATGGGCGAAAGGAGGCGGGAAAGCCGGAAGTAGATTAATCGGTAGTTCTCTTGAATTTTCGGGAGTTTCGGCTGTACCTTTGCTTAACATTAAGACATGGTTCACTACAAGGCAATTGGGAAGGTTTTAGGCACGCTGCTTATTCTGTTAGGCCTGCTGATGCTTCCCGGAATTGGTTTTTCGTACTACTATGACAGCCACGATAAATTGGCCCTAGTCTACTCTGCTGTGGTGACCATGGCTATCGGTGCCATGTTCTTCTTCTCCTCCGCAAGGGACGACCAAAACATCAGAAAGCGCGAAGGCTACCTGATTGTGACCCTGAGCTGGGTTTTTATGTCCATGTTCGGCATGGTCCCCTACCTGCTGAGCGGGACGGTCGACAATTTTACCGATGCCCTGTTCGAGACGGTGTCGGGCCTATCTACTACCGGTGCCACCATCCTTACTGATATTGAGGCGATTCCCGCCGGCATTATGGTGTGGAGAAGCATGACCCAGTGGATAGGAGGCCTTGGGATTATAGTGCTGACGGTGGCTATCTTTCCCCTTTTAGGGATCGGTGGGATAGAATTATTCGTGGCTGAGGCACCAGGGCCCACGTCAGACAAGTTGCATCCCCGTATCCGGGAGACTGCCAAAAGATTGTGGTACCTCTATTCCGGATTCACTGTGCTGTTGTGTCTGCTTTTCTATGTCGCCGGGATGAGTTTTTTTGATGCGGTCAATCACGCGCTCACTACTATGGCCACCGGCGGATTCTCCACCAAAAATGCAAGCATGGCTTATTTTGATTCGCCCCTGATTCATTACATCACCATTGTTTTCATGTTTTTGGCCGGTGCCAACTTTACCGTGATCTACTTTGGACTGAAAGGCAAGCTGGATAGGGTGTGGGGAAATGACGAGTTCAGGGCTTACGTTTATGTGGTGGCGACGATTGCGGTTTTGCTGGCAGTGCCCATCTACTTCCTGTCGGGAACGGCCGTGGAAAAAGCTTTTCGCGATTCGCTTTTCCAGGTGGTCTCATTAATTACCACTACCGGATTTGTCACGGTCAATTACACTACTTACCACAACGGAATCACCTTTGTGTTTTTTCTTCTTCTGTTTTTCGGCGCCTGTGCGGGATCCACCAGCGGAGGGATCAAATTGATCCGCCATTTGACCTTTGTCAGAAATACCTACCTGGAGTTTAAACGGATTATGCACCCTAGGGCGGTGGTGCCGTTAAAAATCAATGGTGAAAGGGTAACGGGCAGGATTATCACCCATATTATGAATTTCTTGTTGCTCTATCTAATGATCTTTGTCATGGGGAGCACTGTCCTTTCGATTTGCGGGTATGACCTGGCTACTTCTTTCGGAGCCACGGCAACGGCATTGGGCAACGTGGGCCCGGCGATAGGCTTGATTGGGCCGATTGACAATTACGCTTTTTTCTCGCCCTTTGTAAAAATCTTCCTTTGCTTTCTGATGCTCTTAGGAAGGCTGGAATTATTTACTGTGCTCGTATTGTTTACCCCTTTCTTCTGGAGAGCCAATTGATTTTAGCCAAAGGGTAGTCTTGCCGAACGTGGGCGGGCTGACTAAATGGCCGATGAAGTATTTTCGTTTATCATTATTTGACCTCGAAATAGGATTATTCAGGCAATGTGGTTTAAACAAATTTTTATCGCCATGGTGGTATCATTATTGTGCGGATCAGGGCAAAATATGGTCATACTGGGGTAAAACCCGGTTGAGCCCGTTTTTAGAGGTAAACAAAAACCATATTTTTTTCTCCGAAATTTTCTAAATTTATCTTTTCATTAAAATCCAAACACATGACTCGTCGAAGAGTTCTCATCAAATATGGTGGGAACGCCATGATCAACGAAAACTTAAAAGAACAAATTGCCCATCAAATCAACACCCTACAGGCCCAGGGGATTCAAATAGTGCTGGTTCACGGAGGGGGACCTTTTATCAACAAAGCATTAAAAGAGGCAGGAATAGCTTCTGATTTTTTTGAAGGGCACCGAAAGACCACCAAGGAAGCTCTTTCAGTGATCGAAAAAACCCTAAAAGGAGAGGTCAACAGTTCTTTAGTAAATGTTTTTAGCCGTGCGGGGCTCCCCGCAGTCGGGTTGTCCGGCAAGGATGGCTCCATCGTTGTCGCCGAAAAAAAACAGATCATATCCAAAAATGAGCCATCTTCCCCCTTAGACTTGGGACAGGTAGGGGAGGTGAGGACGGTAAATACCCGGTTGCTTCAGCTACTCCTTGATGCCGGTTTCCTGCCGGTACTCACCTGCATCGCTTCCGACAAGGAGGGCAATGATTACAATATCAATGCGGATGCATTCGCAGGAAAAATCGCCGCCGCATTGGAAGTAGACGATTATATTGTACTGACAGATGTGGATGGCCTCTATTCGGATTATCCCGATCCCGCTTCCCTGATCCACCAATTGGCGCTCCCACAATTGCCATCCTATTATCAAACCATCATCACCGGAGGGATGATCCCCAAAATCCAATCCTGCGAGGCGGCCGTGGCGGGAGGGGTGAGCAGAGCGGTGATCCTCAACGGAACCAGGCCTGAGCAGATCAGCCAATATACGCTTGAAAATAAAAAGATAGGAACCGTCATCACAAAATAAATATGGAAATCAGCAACGAACAACTATATCAGTTAGATAAAGAAAATTATTTGCCCACCTTTAAGCGGTTCCCGCTCGCCTTTATCAAAGGAAGCGGAAGCCGTCTGTGGGATGCAGACGGAAAGGAATATATAGACATGTTGGCCGGGATTGCGGTAAACAGCGTGGGACACTGTCACCCGGCGTTGGTCAAAGCCATTCAGGATCAGGCAGCGACCTTGATGCATGTGTCCAACTTTTTCGTCAGCCCTCCCCAGGTTTCGCTTAGTAAATTACTCGTCGACATCAGTGGGCTGAGCCGGGTGTTCCTGACCAACAGTGGCGCTGAGTCGGTTGAAGGAGCTTTCAAAGTGGCTAGAAAATATGCCAGCAAAAAGGGGAGAGGGGGAACCATCATCTCCATGGCCAACTCCTTTCACGGCCGTACCCTGGCGACGATTGCCACGGGCCAGCAAAAATACCAAAAAGGCTTTGACCCTATTCCAGGTGGCTTTTTGCAGGTTCCTTTCAACGATTTAGAAGCGGTAAAAGCAGCTATAACAGCCGAAACTGCCGCCATCATTGTAGAACCCATACAGGGTGAAGGAGGGATCAGCCCTGCCGATAGGGACTATCTGGAAGGATTGAGAAAGCTCTGCGACCAAAATGATGTGGTTTTGATCTTTGACGAGATACAGAGTGGCATCGGCAGGACAGGGAAGTGGTTTGCCAAAGACCTTTATGGGGTCCAGCCGGACATCATCACCCTGGCCAAGGGGCTTGGTGGCGGCATGCCTATTGGTGCGTTCTTGTGCAATGAAAAGATCAGCGGTGCCATCGACTATGGCGACCATGGGACGACGTTTGGAGGCAATCCCTTAGCGGCGGCGGCTTCCTTGGCGACGCTTAAAGTCATTGCGGATGAAAAGCTTTGTGAAAGTGCTGATAGCAAAGGGAAATGGCTGATCGACCAATTGAAGAGCCTGTCCCGTAAGCACCCTATTGTCAGGGAAGTGCGTGGCAGGGGTCTGATGATCGGGATCCAACTAAGTCAGCCTGCTGCTCCCGTGGTACAGAGGCTGTTAGAAGCCGGGGTGATCGCCAATGCCACTGCCGACACGGTGTTGCGCCTGGTGCCGCCTTTAAATATTTCCAGGTCTGATCTGGAAACCGTATTAGCAAAAATCGAAGAAATTATAAGTGAAATAGAGAAGAATGACAACAAATAAAAAATACAACATTGCGATAGTCGGAGCCTCCGGATACACGGGCTCTGAACTTGCTAGGATTTTATTGGATCATCCTGAGGCGGAAATTAAAGCCATCACATCAGAAAACCATGCGGGGAAGAAGTTTTCAGCGCTACATCCCCAATTCACGGAACTGCTGGATCTTCCTTTAGTCAAAGCGGAAGAGATGGACATAGCGGGGCTGGACGTCATTTTCCTGGCCTTGCCTCATGGCGTTTCCATGGCATTCGTTAAAAAGTGGCATCAACTGGATGCCAAGCTGATTGATCTCTCCGGGGATTTTAGATTAGCCGGTACGGAGGTGTACGGTGAATGGTACAAGAAGGAGCATACTTTCCCCGAAGGTTTTGAGACGGCCGTTTATGGCCTTCCGGAACTCCATGAGGAAAAAGTGAAGCAGGCAAAATTGGTTGCCAATCCCGGATGCTATCCCACCGCATCTATTCTGGGATTGGCCCCGCTCTTTGCCGCGCACCTAATTGAAAAACGCTCGGTAGTCATTGATGCCAAGTCGGGAACCACCGGCGCAGGTATCAAGCACGGCCCTACCACCCATTTTTCCAATGTGAATGACAATTTCAAAGCTTATGGCATCAGTAGCCACAGACATACCATAGAAATTGAAGAGCAGTTTCAGGGCTTGCATGGCCAAGAAGCGCAGATTCAGTTCACCCCCCATCTGCTGCCGGTGGACAGGGGGATTTTGGCGACCGCATATGCCTCATTAAAGGCATCGACCCATATGGATCAAGAAAGGTTGACCGGTATCTTCACCGACTTTTACCGGGATAAGCCCTTTGTGCGGATCCGTAAGCAGGCCCCATCCCTTAAGGAGGTAAGAGGAAGCAACTATTGTGACATTTACCCTTATTGGGATGACCGGACACAGCGGGTAATCGTCGTTTCCGTGATTGATAATTTAGTGAAAGGTGCTTCTGGCCAGGCCGTACAAAACATGAACCTCATGCTAGGACTGGACCAAACCACTGGTTTAAAACAAGTACCCATTCAACCATAAAGACAGATGATTAAGAATATAACAAACGTAAGAGGATTCAAATGCTGGGGCGCACATAGTGGTATCAAGTCCATGAGAAGGGATTTAGCCATTATCTATTCCGAAGTTCCGGCTGCCGCCGCAGCGACCCTTACCCAGAACAAAGTACAGGCTGAGCCAATCAAGCTCACCCAAAAACACCTGAAGAACAACAGGGCCCAGGTCATCGTCTGCAATGCGGGCAATGCGAATGCCTGCACAGGCGAACAGGGAAGAATGGGAGCCGAAGCCATGGCCGACACGGTTGCCGAAATGCTGAAAATTTCCCCGGAAGATGTCATTGTGGCTTCTACCGGCCTGATAGGGGAACGGTTCCCTACCGAGGACGTGGTGGAGGGAATAAAGGTCAATATCCCAAAATTGAGTAGCGATGCGAAGGCGGGTTCTTTCGTGGCCAATGCCATTTTGACCACGGACACCTTTGCCAAGGAGGGTTTTGTGGAGTTTGAGTATGACGGCATTCAGATCAATCTGGGCGGCGTTGCCAAAGGATCCGGGATGATCCATCCCAATATGGCAACCATGCTCGCCTTTGTGGTGACGGATTTTGCCA
>CAZHZP010000111.1:0-7866 GCA_964537165.1 uncultured Roseivirgaceae bacterium
GGGATCAGTACGAGCTTAAGATCATGGACTATGCGGTCAAGGCGGGGAAGCCGGTGTTTGGCATCTGCCGGGGGTTGCAGTTGATGAACGTGTATTTTGGCGGCACTTTGTACCAGGATATTGCCACACAAAAGGACGGTTCGATTCGCCATCGGGATGCGGCCTTGTATGATGAATTGATTCATCCTGTTGTGTTTATGGGTGGGAAATGGCTGGGACGGTTGTATGCGGGGGAAAATCCCATGATGGTCAATACCGTCCATCACCAGGCCATTAAAGACTTGGGCACTGGGCTGGAGGTTTTGGCGGTTTGCCCTGATGACGGCATCATTGAAGCCATTGGATATACGGGTGCGGAAGAAGGCAAAGTGATGGCGGTACAATGGCATCCTGAGTTTTCCGAGAACCTTAGTGAGCAATTGCTGGATAAGCACCGCTTGCTGGATGTTTTTTTGAACCATGTAAAAGAAGCTAAAAATGAAAGTAATTAATCCTGCGACCGGACAAGAGATCGCTACCTTGGTGGCCGATACAGAAGCAACCGTTAGCATCAAACTGGCCCGACTGAGGGAGGGTAAAAACAGCTGGAAAAAGGTGTCTGTGGCAGACCGCTTGGCCTGCATTGTCCGTTTTGGGGAGATCGTTCAAGCCAACCTGGAAGCATTAGCCGCCACCTTAACCGCCGAAACAGGCAAGCCGATACAGCAGTCACTCAACGAAATCCGTGGCGCCCACAACCGGATCACACACCTCCAACAACATACCGAAAAGTGGCTGCAGGAAGAATCGATAGCCACGGAGGGGGCTACTAGAGAAATCATTGTATATGAGCCATTGGGCGTAATTGCCAACATCTCCGCTTGGAACTTCCCGTACAACGTGGGCTACAATATTTTCCTCTACGCACTGGTGGGAGGCAATGCCGTCTGCTATAAGCCGTCGGAATATGCCAGCCTGACGGGACTGAAGTTCCGGGAATACCTCTGGGCTGCGGGAGTGCCGGAAGATGTGTTTGAATGTGTGGTCGGGACGGGAGAAGTGGGGGAATTCTTGTTGGGGGCAGAGCTGGATGGTTATTTCTTCACAGGCTCCTATTCGACGGGTAAGTACATCGCCCAAAAAGTAGCGCCCAAGCTGGTGCCTGTGCAATTGGAATTGGGTGGCAAAGATCCCCTTTACATCATGGACGATGTGGCCGATGTCAAGCAAGCCGCCATCAATGCGGCAGAAGGAGCCTTCTACAATAATGGCCAAAGCTGCTGTGCTGTGGAGCGGATCTATGTGCAGGAGGGCATTTATGAGGAATTTGTCCAGTATTTTATAGAGGAAGTGGAGGGCTATCGGATAGGTGATCCTACGGATAAAAATACCTTTATCGGACCCTTGACCCGTGAGCCGCAATTGGCTGTATTGGAAAATCAGGTAAGGGACGCTATAAAAAAGGGGGCATTTTTGGCGCTTGGTGGTAGAAGGGTGCATCGTGATGGCTACTATTTCTATCCTACGGTGCTGACCGATGTCAATCATGACATGCTGGTGATGCGGGAGGAATCCTTCGGGCCGATCATCGGCATCCAAAAAGTAAAGGATGATGAGGAAGCACTGGCGTTGATGCAGGATACGGATTATGGTTTGACGGCAGCTATCTTTTCCGGCGATTACGCCAGGGCAAAAGCTTTGATGGAGGAGCTGAATACCGGAACCGTATATTGGAACTGCTGCGATCGGGTCAGTCCCAACGTACCTTGGTCGGGAAGGAAGAACTCGGGCTTGGGTTCCAGCCTTTCCGCGGCCGGCATACGTGCTTTTGTGCAGCCGAAGGCGTATCATTTGAGGGCTTGAATGGTCTGTTGCAGGAAATTCCGGGATGTTTGATACGAGGTTACAAACCTCTTATAACGTGAAGCCTCTATAAAGTCAGGGTCTCGTGTGATTTAGGTCACAGGCCTCCTGTAGCGCTACGCTTTCTAGGTATAAGGTTAAGTTATTGAAAATAAATAAATGGAATATTTACAATAAATTAACAGGTCGTTTTTGTAAATTGGAGTATTAAAAAAGAATATTTGCCCGAACGATTAAGGCCAACCCTTTTAAATCAAAAAGTTCAAAGAAATCGAGGCGAAAATCTACGCCGACATTCGTCCATAAGGTAGTTTGAATGTTGCTTAACTGAAAGTCTATTGTACCCTTAACCCTTATTCCTCAATAACAAACATGAAAAATCTATTTTCAATTCTCGTGGCACTATGGATAGGGATTCCCTTGGCCATAGCGCAAAACGTAATCAAAGGCAAAGTCTCCGACGTTCAGGGAGAAGGTTTACCGGGAGTTACCATTCTGGTAGCGGACACGTCGATTGGTACCGTGTCTGATTTTGAAGGTAATTATGTTCTAGAAGTTCCCGATAATTCGGTGCTGGTGTTTAGTTTTATTGGTTTTATTCAGAAAGAAATACCCGTCAATGGGCAGCGTATCCTGAATGTTACATTGGCGGAAGATACTAAAAGCCTGGAAGAGGTAGTGGTCACAGCGATCGGTATCAAGCAGCAGAAGAAGAAGCTTGGATATGCCACGCAGGAAGTGGATACGGACGTGTTGTCTGAATCCAGAACCATGAATCTTGGCAATGCGCTATCGGGGCAGGTGGCCGGGCTTACCGTAAGTAATCCTACGGGAATGTTCCAGTCTCCCTCATTGAATTTACGTGGAAAAAGCCCCCTGATCGTCTTGGACGGAATACCCGTTGAGTCGGATCTTATGGATATTTCTTCGGATGATATCGAAAGTATCAACGTCTTGAAGGGAGGGACGGCCTCGGCCTTATATGGCGCTAGGGGAAAAAACGGAGCTATTTTGATCACAAGAAAAAACGCTTCCAAAGAAGGGCTAACGGTGAGCTTCTCGACCAGCAACATGGTGACGGCAGGGTTCACAGTTTATCCAGAGACACAAACCGAATATGGAAACGGCTCTAACGGACTTTATGAGTTTTGGGACGGCGCTGATGGGGGAATATCTGACGGGGACATGATGTGGGGCCCTAAATTCGCCCCGGGCGTGAAGGTAAGGCAGTGGGACAGCCCGATCAGGGACAAAGTAACAGGCGAGGAAATTGAGTGGTACGGCAATGTCGCCGGGACAGTATACGATGACAAGTCCCGCTATGAAAGAGTGCCTACGGACTGGGTAAGGCATGATAATTTGAGGGATTTTCTTCGTACAGGGATAGTCACAAAAAATGATTTTTCTGTAGCTTACCAAGGCACAAGATCACAGCTTTATTTTTCAGGTAATTATTCCTACCAAAAAGGACAAGTGCCCAATACCTCTTTAAATTCAGGAGGAATTAATTTTAATTCTTCATTTAAATTGACAGACAATCTTCAGCTGGATGCCGCTTTAAGTTATAATAAAGTCTATTCCCCCAATTATCCCCGATATGGATACGGTCCTAAAAACCACATGTACACCATCCTGATCTGGATGGGCGATGATGTGAACGGGAGGAATTTGAGAGACCATATGTATGTTCCGGGACTCGAAGGGTACCGTCAGGCAAATTATAACTATGCCTGGTACAACAATGTGTATTTCGCCGCCTATGAGCTCAACCAAGTGCATAACAGGAATGTTTTGGACGGGAAGATAAAGCTCAACTACCAGATAACCCCTAACTTCTCAATCCAAGGCAGGCTATCCGCTAGGGAAAGAAGGTTGTTTGAGGATATGCAGAGTCCCAAGTCTTACATGAATTATGGGGATTCCAGAAATGGGGATTACAAGATGTGGAA
Source organism: uncultured Roseivirgaceae bacterium (assembly GCA_964537165.1). Lineage (GTDB taxonomy): Bacteria > Bacteroidota > Bacteroidia > Cytophagales > Cyclobacteriaceae > DATGMS01. The sequence continues at coordinate 3,792 of CAZHZP010000111.1, forward strand.
CAACGGACAATTGAATCTTGATACAGACTTCTTGGCCACTTATTCTAAAGAACTCAGCGAAAACGCCAACTTTTCAATCAATGCTGGAGCCTCCAGTTTTTATCGGACAGTGCAGCAGGAATTTGCCTCTTCGGATGGGTTGATCGTGCCATGGGTGTACAGCCTGAGCAACACGCAGGGACCCGTACAGGCTTCGAATTTCTTTGAGGAAAAAGCTATTCGAAGCGTGTATGGATCGGCCAACCTTGACTTGTGGCAATCCATTTTCCTGAACTTTACGGCAAGGAATGACTGGTCGTCAACTTTGCCTTCTTCTACCAACAGTTATTTCTATCCCTCAGTGTCATTAAGCGCCATGCTTTCTGAATTCATCACTTTACCCAAGGCGATGGATTATTTAAAGGCTTATTCATCTTGGGCGCAGGTATCCAGCGATTTGAGTCCTTATAGCATATATGCTACTTACAACAAAGGGGTCACCTACGGATCAACACCTTCCGTGTATTATCCCGCAGGGATCATCAACCCGGAGATAATGCCGGAAAAATCCACTTCGTTTGAAGCCGGTCTGTCGACCTCTCTGTTTCAGAAGCGGGTCACTTTAGAAGGTACTTATTTCCGCATCTTGGACGAAAACCAGATAATCGACCTGAGTATTTCTGAAGCCTCTGGTTTTGCGTCAAGGAAAGTCAACGGGAATGAGTACACCACCAACGGGCTGGAGCTTATGGCGGACATTAGCTTGGTGAAAAGCCAGGGCTTCAACTGGAATATGGGAATCAACTGGAGCCGCCATGTCCGGAGAATCACCGAAATCTATGGAGGAGGCAAGTATGGCAATTTACAAGTAGGGGATAGAGCAGACGCCTACTATGCCACCGTCTGGCAGAAAAGTGCCGATGGACAAGTAATCCTCGACCCCAATAACGGGCTTCCTACACGGGATCCCTATCCAACAAAAATCGGGCATCTGGATCCATCTTGGCGGCTGGGCTTGCAAAACAGGTTTACTGTGGGGGATTTTGAAATTGCCGTGGATGTGGATGGTTCCTGGGGCGGTCTGTTGCGGTCTTTAACCATAGAAAAAATGTGGTGGGGCGGAAAGCATCCCAATTCAGTGCTTCATAGAGATGCGGAATATGCGGCGGGCGAACCGGTGTATGTTCCCGAGGGGGTAATATTGACAGGCGGGGAGCTGGTAAGGGATGTTAATGGCAACATTATTTCTGACACAAGAACCTATGAACCTTTCACGAAAGCTGTGAGCTGGCAGACCTGGTCACAGATCTATCCTTATCAGGCCCAGGTTACCGAGGACGAGAGTTCTTTTTTTGCCAATGTGTTTGACCGGTCTTTTTTCAAGCTGAGACGGTTGTCCGTCGGGTATGACTTGTTGAAGTTGGTAGAGAGCCAGAAGTTTAAGCAGCTGAATCTTTCCGTGTATGGCTACAACCTGCTGATGTGGAAAAAGCTGCCCTATCTGGATCCTGATTATGGGAACGACGACAACCTGCAGGATCCCTCAGCCAGGTACGTAGGTTTCACCTTAAAAGCATCCTTTTAACAACCTTCCACCTAAAAGTTGAATGAAATGAAAAAGATATTAGTGTTACTATTTGTAATAGGCATGGCTTCCTGCCAGGATCTGGAAGAGATGAATATCAATCCAAATCTTCCTACCGAAACCCACCCTCAGTTACTGCTGACAAAAGTAGAGTGGGATGTCTTTAGAGAATACCGCGGTACAGGACCTTTATACGCCCTGAAGATGCTGGTCCAAACCGACGGTGAAAACGCCAACCAGTACTATAAATGGGATAGGGGAAGTTATGGGCCTTATGCGGTAATGCGTGACATATCGAAAATGATGGAAGAGGCAGAAAGGATAAATGATCCCACTTACGTCGCTTTGGGAAAGTTTTTTCGCGCCTACTATTTTTACCATCTAACGCTAAGTTTTGGAGATATTCCCTATTCGGCAGCATTAAAGGGAGAAGCTGAAGAGGGCTACACACCCGAATACGACGATCAAGAGGCTGTCTTCAAGGGAATATTGCAGGAGTTGGCAGAGGCTAACGAGATATTGGCCTCACAAAACAAGATTATCGTCGGGGATATCATCTATAATGGGAATATCCTGAGCTGGCGGAAGTTGATCAATGCTTTTCGACTAAAGGTTTATATCACTTTATCCGAGAAGCAGTCGAGTTCTGATATTGATTTCGGTAGCTTCAGGAGTATTTATCAAAATGAACCGTTGATGGAAGGCGTTTCGGACAATGCGTCGTTGGAGTTTTTGGACCAGCAGGGAAACCGGTATCCGGATTTCAACAGCAGTGGATTCAGTTCTGGAATGTACATGGATTCCACCTTTATACAAAGGCTGCAGGAGAGGGAAGATCCGAGGCTTTTCATCTACAGCACCCAAACCAGATCTGCCAGAGAGGCGGGGAAAGCCATCAACGATTTCAGTGCATACGAAGGGGGCGATCCTGCGGCGCCTTACGGCACGGTAAACGAAAAGGCTACCGTGGGAAAGGTTTCGAGGGTAAATGACCGTTACCATCGTGATCCTGTCAACGAACCCTATGTGCTTTTGGGATATTCCGAGCAACAGTTAATTTTGGCAGAAGCTGCTGTCAGGGGTTGGATAGAAGCGAATGCGGAGGATTTATACGAGTCTGCCGTTATGGCGTCTTTTAAGTTTTACGAGACGAACGCCAATGGTTATGAAGACTATGTTTCTGAAAGTGCTGCCCGGGATTATTTGGCAAAACCAATAAACGGTTTTTCCCAGGCATTGAGTGATGAAGAAAAAATCCAAAGGATCATCATGCAGAAGTACCTGCAATCATTCTTCCAGATGGGATGGACTTCTTTCTTTGACCACCACAGAACCGGCTATCCTTCTTTCAGAAGGCCTGCTGGTGTGCAGATCCCATTCCGTTGGATCTATCCACAATCGGAATACAATTATAATTCATCCAACGTCACTGAGGCTATTTCCAGGCAATTTGGTGCGGGGAACGACCAGATCGATGAAAAGACTTGGTGGCTCGAATAAAGCTACGCCCCGGCTTCAGGCCGGGGCGTAGCTTTATTGTGACAAAAATCAGTTTTCAAAACATTATTAGATCCATTCTTTCAATATGGAAAATTCCAGAAGAGACTTTTTAAAGAAAGCCGCCTTGTTGGCCGGAGGTACAGGCTTATGGTCCTCCTTTCCTTTGTCGGTTCAAAAGGCCTTGGCCATCAGTCCCGATCCCGGTACCACCTTTTATGATGCCGAGCATGTCGTCATGCTGATGCAGGAAAACCGATCCTTTGACCATTGCTTCGGCATGCTACAGGGCGTCCGGGGCTTTAACGATCCCCGTGCAATCCAGCTGCCTAACGGCAGAAAAGTGTGGCTCCAAAACGGCAAGGATGGAAAGACCTTTGCGCCTTTTAGGTTGAACATGAAGGATACCAAAGCCACCTGGATGGGAGGGGTACCGCATTCCTGGGAAGACCAAATCGATGCCTTCAACCAGGGGAAGAATGATGGCTGGATCGACGCCAAAAGGCCCGGCAACAAAGAATACCAGCATATTCCCCTGACTATGGGTTATTACCAGCGGGAGGATATTCCTTTTTACTATGCTTTTGCCGATGCGTTTACGGTGTGCGACCAGCATTTTTGTGCGGCTTTGACGGGTACTACCACCAACAGGAGTTACTTCTGGGCTGGAAAAACCCATGGGAAGAAAGGCGAAAAAGCGCTGGTAAGGAACGGGGAAATGGGCTATGAAAAGGAAGCCGATTGGTTTACTTTTCCCGAAAGACTGGAGAAAGCCGGAATTTCATGGAAAGTCTATCAAAACGAGCTAAGCATCGAAACCATTCTGGAAGGAGAGGATAAATCCCTGCTGGCCAACTTTACCAACAACAACCTGGAGTGGTTCAAGCAGTATGGGGTCAGGTTTAGCCCGGGGCACTATGAATACTTGGTCAAAAGGGAGAAGGAGCTTCCTGCCGAATTGGAGGCTTTGGAGCGGGAGCTGAAAGGGTCTGGCGGGGATAAAGAGAAACTGCA
>CAZHZP010000112.1:0-7851 GCA_964537165.1 uncultured Roseivirgaceae bacterium
AATTAAGCAGTTAATCTAATACAAAAGGCGCCCGATTGGGGCGCCTTTTTTTATTGGTGGCAGTAAGCCCGCTAGGAATCATTCGGATGACACGGTTGAACCTTGATAGACATCACCTATTTTATATCGTCCACTGGTCATGCACAATACCCACCAGCCTCGGTTCCCTTCCCACTGGCTTAAAGACCAAACGTAAACTTCTCCAGTCCATACCACCATACTTTTCTTCGAAGCCAGAAAAATGGCTTTCCGTAAAGTCCGAACCGGGATATACCTGATGTATATTAATAAGTGAATTACCAGTGCCCAAGACCTCATTGACACCGAATTGTTCCGCATTTAGAAAATCCACATCATAGACAAACTTATCGAAATAAGCTTCTAACGGCATCCGTATATCCTTCCCGGTACCGTCATAACTGCCCCACAAAACAGGCTGGTCGTTTTCTAATTGTTTTAAAAACTCCTCAGAGGTGAAATGTACATGATCAACTGTATCGATATAGCCGTAGGGAGAAAAACGCACTCCTTCCTCAGGATGAAAATATCCCGCGAGGCCACGGTAATTTTTCGTTTTGATGAGAGTTAAAATTTCCTCCGCAGCAGCTAGAAGAACAGAATCTTTGTAGGCTTGTGCCACAAATAGTTGTGTCCCCTCATCCGGAGTGGCGGCAGCAGTATCATCAACAGATTCATTCTGGGAATGGCGGCTATTGCAGCCGGCTGCCAAAATGATCAGGAGTAACAATAAACCGCATCTTTTATTCATTATGGTTATTGTCATTAGATCGGGTGAAAGGTACAAATCTGACCGGCAAAACACTGGTCTTTCTTATGTCATCCCCGTTTTTTTCGACGACCACCAGCTCATGAGCAGGACCGCCTCCATCTACAGGGATCACCATCCTCCCTCCATTCTTCAGCTGGCGAATCAGGGCGGGTGGGATATCCTGCGCAGCCGCTGTCACCACGATGGCATCAAAAGGCGCATGTTCCTCCCATCCGTTGTAGCCATCCGCTATTCTCACATGGATGTTGTCATAACCTAAGGCCTTCAGGTCCTTTTCGGCCTGCTGCCCCAGTTCAGGGATGATCTCCAAGGTATAAACCTGATCCACTATCTCCCCCAATACGGCAGCCTGGTAACCCGAACCTGTACCTATTTCCAACACTTTCATTCCCTTAGCCGGCTTGATGAGTTCAGTCATATAGGCTACGATATAGGGCTGGGAAATGGTTTGTCCTTTTCCAATGGGCAAGGGAGAATCCTGATAAGCCGCCCTACTGTGTGGTTGGGGAACCAATTGATGCCTGTGCACCGAACGCATGGCACCAAGGACGCTCTGGTCTTTAATGCCCCTGGATTCTATTTGTTCCCTTACCATTTTGTCCCGTTCAGCCTGTCGTCCATTTGATTGGAAAAGCAGGAGCCAACATGCTATAAGAAGATATTTTGCCATGATTCCTTCGATTTATTTGAGGGGTGAATACCGGGCACCTCACCCCCAATTTATCTTTTTCACCATTAAAAAGCAACCCCGCTGCGCCTCCATGCCAGGACGCCTGTCACTTTTCCTAAGCATTTTACGGCCGCAATAAGCTTAAGGTCTAGGGAATTCTTTATTTTTAAAATTCAATATCCAACCGCCTCTGCCCCAGTGAAAGCGTATGTTTTTCTTCTGATCCTCCTCGGATGGAGTTTGACCGGATGTAAAGATCCCGCAGCCAAGTTCCCCGTGAAAGAACCGACCTCTGCGATAGATACATTGAAGTTGTCCGGACAACAGCTGGTGATCCACTGGGGGGACAAGTCCCTTCCCAAGATGGTTTGTCCCCTGGATGAAAAGCAAATGCTAAACGGATATGCCGTCGAATTCAAAGAGGACGGGGCGCTTTTGTCCCTTTCCCGTTGGGTAAATGGGCTACAAGAAGGAAGTAGGTTTGTCTTAGGGGACGGGCAGTACAGCCATCAGCTTTTTGATCAGGGAAAGGTTATTTATGAAGCCGAGTACCAAAACCAGCAGAAAACCGACAACAGGCTTTATCCCATTGTAATAGAGGAATTCTTCTTCGAGGATAAATATTATGCAAAAATCAGGTTTCCTTTCGCTTATCATGGTGAACTCAATGTCCAGGTAACCGGCTACCAAACCGTCATCAGCCCGCTACCAGACCAGACCTTCCAGCTCGTAGTCAACGACGCCTTGGACTTAACTGAATATGAGCTGGAACTTACCTATCAACCTGCGTCCAAGGATACCCTGCACGCTGCGAAATATAGCTTTAAACATCTTGTTTACGGAGAATAAAATGTGGAGAGAAATGGCGCCAGCAGAAGGGCTGGAATCTCCCTACGGGATGGAGGATACTCTGGGTGATAGAAGAGCGGGCACCCGGCGACGTCCCTGCCACCACTTCCATCCCCTCGTCCGTAACTACCGAAAACTAAGCCTCAAGTGATCGCCCAGAGTTACTAGTGGCCATCTCTTCCACCGCCCAGTCTCCCCTCGCGCTATAGCCTCGCCAAAATCTCCTTGGCTTCATGCCACTTCAACCGCGGCCCAAACTGGCTAACAATTTTTGATGAGGCCATACTGGCTAATTTACCGCTGGCAGCATAGGAATGGCCATTGGTGATACCATAGACAAATGCTCCCGCAAACATATCCCCCGCTCCATTGCTGTCGACAGAGACCGTTTGGTAAGGCTCGATATCGATAAAGGTGTCCCCGTCAAAGATCATCGCCCCGTTTTTACCTAAGGTAATGACAAAGTGCCTGGCCACCTTTTTCAGCTCCTCCCGGGCTTCCAAAATGTCTTCTTTCCCGGTAAATAGCCGGGCCTCCTCCTCATTGGCAAACAACAGATCGACGCTTGCACCGATCACTTCGTCAAAACCCTCCTTAAAATATTTAACCATGGCGGGATCAGAAAAAGTCATTGCCACCTTGGTTCCGTTCTGCTCGGCTACTTTCTTTGCGTATTTCATCGCTTCTTTCCCATTCGGAGAAGTGATCAAATAACCTTCTATATAAAGATATTTGGCATCTTTGATAGCGGCTTCACTGACTTCTTTGGTAGAAAAATTCTGGGTGATTCCCAAAAAAGTATTCATGGTACGCTCTGCATCCCCCGTGACCATCACGAGACATTTGCCGGTGATCCCCTGCTCCATATTGGCATGGTCAAGGTTGTTGTCTACGCCGGCCTCTTTCATATCATTCAGGAAAAAATGCCCCAGCTCATCATCCGCCACCTTGCAGCTGTAATAGGATTTGCCCCCAAACTGACTGACCGCAATCACCGTGTTGGCAGCTGAACCTCCACATTGCTTCTTGGCATGTTCGGTATCGATAACTTTCATCAGGTGGTTTTGGCGATCTTCATCCACCAGGGTCATTAACCCTTTCTCAATCCCATTGGCTTCGAAAAATTCATCCTTTACTTGAAACTCAATGTCCACCAAAGCATTTCCTATGCCTACTACGTCGTACTTTTTGCTCATTTGTTGTTAGTTGATAGGTCCTGATCCAGGCCTTTGTTATAGTTAGAAAGTTATTGGTAATCGAGTTATTGGGTTATGGGCTGAGGAAATGTCCGAAGTTTGTTCCTCATCTTTGGCCCTTCTTCAATCTTGTCTGTGATTCTTGCATCTTGACACTTAATACCCAGCACTCAGCCCTAATCAAGTACCTGCTACGAAAGATAATTGGGGCCATATTTGCTTTTGAGGCGGGCTTTTTTGCGCCAGCCTGTAAACCAGGCAATGCCAAGAACAATGGCGATAAGGAGCAATCCCAAAGACTCCCTGGCCTCTTCCATGGCCACGGTTTTCATCGTCAGGTCCTGCTGCTCCCATTCCTGGCTAATCCACTCGCTCACGGAGGGCGGAAAATAATAGAGGCTCCCCATCAAACAAAGAACGGTCGCAATACCCAGCGGGATCAGCGGATAACGTCCTAAGGCGGCATATCCCGAGAGAATGGCCCCAATCAGGTAGATTGTAACCCATATCCATGGGTCGGGATCATTTAGTTGAACCAGTGCACCCACCACAAAAAGCAGGCTCCAAATCCCGAAAAATATACTTGGTCCTTTGTTCATTGCTTAGCTCGGTTTGGAATCTTTCCAAACACCCTCTACGAAGATTTTTGGTCCGGAAAAACAGTGTTCAAAATCAGTTCATAAATATCGGTAGGTGCCACTGCGGCACTATCCAATAACGAACCTTGTGATGTTACTAATATAGGATGATCTAATGGATCCTCCTCAATTCTGCCATGGGATCCTTTCACTAAAGTAGCGTCTAAAGGGATAATGTCCATCATTGTCCTGAAGCCAAGCTTCTTTTTCAACAACTTCATCCCCAATTTCGCTTTCAAAAATTTGATCTCCGGGTTGGCAAAACCTTCTACAGGATCATATCCCGGCTTGGCGTGGATGGCCACTGTCCGCGCATAATCGGGCGCCTTGGCATCATCCAGCCAGTAATAATAGGTAAACCAAGACCCTTTATCTGCCACGGCTACCAACTCCCCAGCCCGCTCATGGTCGATATGATAGGCTTTTTTCCCTTCTTCATCCAAGACTCTTTCGATTCCAGGTGTGGACTCGAGCAGCCTTTTCACTTCGGGGATGTCCTTTTTGTCATTGACATAGACATGGGCGACTTGATGGTCGGATACCGCAAAAGCCCTGCAGGTACCCGCATCCAGTGTCTCTAACCCCAGCTCATCCTTCACCACAATATAACCTTTTTTGCGGAGAATGCGGTTGATATGGATGGGGTTATCGACAGTGGTTATACCATATTCCGATAACAGGATCACTTCCGCCCCCTGCTTTTCGTAGTAGGTGATCAGGTCTTCACATACCTCATCGATTTCATTTAAGTCTTTGGCGATTTTGGAAAAGTCTATCCCCACCCGCTGCAGTTTATAATCCAAATGGGGCAGGTAAATAAATGTCAAGGTAGGATCAGTCCATTGATCCACTTTCTTGGAAGCCTCGGCAATCCAACGGGTGGACTCAATATTGGCGTTGGGTCCCCAGAAGGAGAACAGCGGGAACTGCCCCAGCTCCTTTTGAAGCCGGTCTCGGAAATCCATCGGATGGCTATGTACATCCGGCAATTTACGGCCGTCGGATGGGTATAGCGGACGCGGGGTCACGGAATAGTCGGCGGTAGAATACATATTGAACCACCAAAACATATTGGCAACCGTAAAGTTAGGATCCCTCCGCTTTGCCTCATCCCATACGTTAGAGGCCTGTACCAGTTTATTGGATTGGTGCCAGTTACGGATTTCACAGGTATCTCTGTAATACCATCCATTGGCCACCACCCCGTTATCAGCGGGGTGCTTTCCGGTCAGGTACACGGTCTGTGCGGCACAGGTTACGGCCGGCAGCACCGGTTTGATCGTTGCTCTTTGTTTTTGCGCAATCCATTTATTTAGAAATGGTGTGTGTTCTCCCACTACCCGCCCTGATAAGGCTACCACATCTAATACAACAGTCTTTTTCATGCTTACATTTTTTCTGTCACCCATTGAAGTTCCCTGATGATGGAATGGGTTAAGTCTAGATTAACATCTTCCGGTAAAACTTCCCAAGTGTAAGTCTCTACCTCCAGATGGTTGGTCACTTTGCTACTTTGGAGTATGTTTAAAACTTCTACAATGGCCTCCTGTGTGGAAGAAAGCTGACCGTATTCGGCCAGGAATACCGGCACGTGAAAATGAACCCGCCATTCTTCCGCCTCCGTCTTCATTAAAGTATCCAAGGCCGGTGAAAGGTCATTGTACGCGACCAAGTTGCCATCTTTCTGCCGCGCCACCACCTGATGCAGATAAGTCGACTCCTCAAAAGGAAGCAGCAATTTCCGAACGGCTTCTTTTTCTTCCTTCCCCTGGGGCAGATCCACTTTTAAGGCAGCGCTGATCTGTATCTTCCCGATTTTGATGCCTTCGGCTTCAAAGGCAGCAAATACCTCCGCAGGCTTTTCATACACCACGGCGAAATGACACACATCGTAGCAAATGCGGATATGCTCTTTTAAAGCTATGTCGGCTTCTTCTTCTGATAAATTGTATTTTTCGGCGAAGATTTCCTTTCCGAGGGGGAGCAACCAATTCCGGTAAAAATCAAGCACATCTCGTGTATTTTCCAACAAACCATCCGGCTCCGGTTCAATGTCCAGATGCAATACCCGCCCTTCCCGCTGGCTGATTTCGTAAAGCTTTATAGCCACTTCCACCATATGGCGCGTAGAAGTCCTCCTGGCTTGCCCCAGCTTTTCCTCCCCGCCATGCCAGAATTTGTAGGACAGCGGAGAAGTAGAAATACCCCCATCCATTCCATCCGGCAGCAGTTCAGCCAGAATTTCAAAAAGCCTTATCGTATAGTCCCTTCTGTCGGCCGTGGTCCAATCAGGATGATGGACGCTGTCTTTGACCACTTGGCGGTGAAATCCGCCGTAAGGAAAGCCGTTAAAAGTAAAGGTGTAAACCTGGTTATCGGCCAACCAGGCTTTGAATTCTTGGAGTTTGTCCGCTTTGGCAAGGTCTAAGCTTGCTTCGTTGGACAGACGCAGACCGATGCCCAAAGGCTGATCAGGGGCGAGTTCTTTCTTGATCTTTGGGATATGAAACTGAAGGTTGTCGAAAGTTTCTTTCCAGCTTTCTCCCGGGTGGATATTGGTGCAGTAAGTAAGATGAATTCCGTCTTTAATCATTATACGGCTATATTTTCTTCGGTGAAAGACTTTAATTTTTCAACCGACTGAAGAATCAGCTCACCTTCCATTTCATGCACTTCCACTCCCTTTCCTATATCTTCCAGTAACATGATGGTCAATTCCCCGCCCAGATGTTCGCGGAATTCCTCCAGCCCTTTTAACAATGCCTCTCCTGAAAGCTCGGGCACATACAGTTCAAACCCTAAGGCTTTGATCAAATGGATGATCCGTTTCAGGTGTTCTTCGGAAAGCATGCCTTTCAGCCAGGAGTACGTGGAATCCAAAGCGATCCCGATCGCCACCGCCTCGCCATGGCGCACACCGAAATTCGTCAAATGCTCTAGCTTGTGAGCCGCCCAGTGTCCAAAATCCAAAGGTCTTGATGAACCGAATTCAAAAGGATCCTTGCCGGCGATGTGATCCAGGTGAAGCGCCGCACAGCGATAGATCAGCTCTTCCATCGCCCTCATGTCCCTCCCGGTGAGAAGTTCTGCGTTACGCTCAATCCATTGATAGAATGCCGGATCTTTAATCAAAGCAACTTTAATCGCTTCCGAGATACCGGAACGCCAGTCCCTGTCACTAAGGGTCTGTAGGAAAGCCGAGTCGTTGATTACCGCATAAGGCGGCGCAAAAGTCCCCAGGTAGTTCTTCTTGCCATAGGAGTTGACCCCGTTCTTTACGCCGATTGCGGCATCATTTTGCGCGAGGACAGTGGTCGGAATCCTGATATGCCGAATCCCACGGTGAGCAATAGCTGAGGCAAAACCCGCCATGTCTATTACCGCACCGCCTCCTATGGCTACGATGTAGGAATGTCTATCAATTCCGTAAGTACTGGTTGCCTGAAGAATGTCCTGAAGGTATTCCTTTTCATTCTTTGCCTTCTCGCCGCCGGGAATGACAAGGGGCGCAGCACAAAGGATGAAGTCTTTTTTGAAAGCTTCACTATAGGATTGAATCCGCCTCAACAAATCAGGATGCGCCTCCACTACTCCCTCATCTACAACAAAGAAGGCTTTGGCCTTTTTACCGTTGTTCAGCAACCTGGCAAGCGTACTGTTATTCTTATCGAAGACGTTCTCTGTAAAACAAACCTGATAGGTAAACGG
>CAZHZP010000113.1:0-3046 GCA_964537165.1 uncultured Roseivirgaceae bacterium
CATTCAATTCCGTATAGGCATTGGCGATTTCTTTGCCATTGACAAAAAGCTCAAAACGCTCCACCAAGCCTTCTGCGGCCCGGTGCTTTTTGGCCAGCGGGGTCATTTCGATAGGATAATCGGTGATAAACGTCGGCTGAATCAAATTCCCTTCTACCTTCTCCCCGAAAATCTCGTCAATTAATTTGCCGCTACCCATGCTGTCATCCACTGCTATCCCCAGCTGCGCGCAAACTTCCCTAAGACCCTTTTCATCCATCTTGCTGACGTCAATGCCGGTGTATTCTTTGATGGAATCGTACATGGTCAGCCTCCTGTAGGGGCCGGAAAAATTGATATCGTGCTCCCCTACTTTAATTACCGGGTTTCCATGGACCGACTCCACCACCTTTTCCAACAAGTCCTCCACCATCTCCATCATCCAGTTGTAGTCTTTGTAGGCCACATAGATTTCCATGGAAGTGAATTCGGGGTTATGCGTTCTGTCCATCCCTTCATTACGGAACATTTTACCGAACTCATAGACGCCGTCAAATCCACCCACAATCAGCCTTTTGAGGTAAAGCTCATTGGCTATCCTCAGATACAAAGGCATATCCAAGGTATTGTGGTAGGTGTTGAAAGGACGGGCCGCCGCACCGCCGTGTACCGACTGTAAAATGGGGGTTTCTACTTCCAGCCAGCCGCGGTCATCAAAATACCTCCTCATGGTAGAGATCGTTCTTGCGCGCGTGACAAATACCTCTTTGACTTCGGGATTTACGGTCAAATCCACATAACGCTGCCTGTATCTCAATTCCGGATCGGTAAAGCCGTCATGGACATGGCCATCTTCGTCTCTTTTGACGACGGGAAGCGGCTTAAGCGATTTGGATAAAATGGTCAATTCGGTGACATGCAGGGAAATCTCGCCGGTCTGGGTGGTGAAGATATAGCCTGTCACCCCGATAAAGTCGCCAATACCCAAGAGCTTTTTAAATACCGTATTGTAAAAAGTTTTATCCTCGCCAGGGCAAAGGTCATCCCTGCGGACATAGATCTGCAGACGTCCCGTGGCATCCTGGATCTCCCCGAAAGACGCCGATCCCATGATCCGCCTGCTCATCAAGCGCCCGGCGATGGAAATCCCTTTGTAGTCGTTTTTCCTGTTTTCGTAGTTTCTATGGATATCTTCCGCCGTGACATTGACCGGAAAGGAAACAGCGGGATAAGGGTTGATCCCCAGTTTCATCATTTCCTCCCGGTCCTTTCTGCGCTCTAGCTCTTGTTCGCTTAGTATTTGCATCGGTTTATTTTCTTTTAGTTATTGTTCTTGACAGCTTTTCTTCTGGCAAATTCCTGTTTAATTAATGTTAACTCGCGGCTGCTTTGACCCGCCACACTTGTGTTTTCTGCCGCACGCCGGGCAAGATAAGGCATGACTGCCTCCACCGGCCCATAGGGGACATATTTGGCCACTTGATACCCGGCCCGCGCCAGGTTATAGGAAATATGGTCGCTCATCCCGTAAAGCTGCGCGAAATACACCCGTTGATCGTTGGGCTTCATCCCGTGCAATGACATCAGCTCGGGCAAAATGATGTTGCTTAGCTCATTATGGGTTCCACTGACCAAAAATACCCTTTGTTTGTTGTTGATGCAAAACTGTAGGGCTTCATTGTAGGCATCGTCGGTAGCATCCTTTGACGGATGTATGGGGTTGGGATAACCTTTCTTGTCGGCCCTGTCTGCCTCTTTCTCCATATAAGCTCCCCGCACCAGCTTGGCGCCGAGAAAATACCCCCGGCTGACCGCATTGTGGTGGGCATCTTTAAGATTGCGCATCATATCCCGCCGATACATCTGATAGGTATTGTACACGATGGCAGTTTCCCTATTGTATTTCTCCATGCCCTCTTCTGCCAGGCCATCAATGACATCCTGAAACCAGGACTCTTCCCCGTCTACCAGGATCTTCACGTGGGCCTGATAGGCCGCTTCAAACAATTGGTGTACCCGTTGCTTCGTCCTGTCGAAAGAGGCCTGTTCCTTGACAGATAGCGGTTGCTTATTTTGGATCTTTGTCATGATCCTGGCATCACCCAATCCCGTCACTTTAAAGACAGAAAAGGGAATCCCCTCCGAAGGGGCCGCATGCTGGATGGTTCGGAGGATTTCATCTCTTGTTTTATCGAAACTCTCCTCATCGTCTTCCCCTTCTACTGAATAGTCCAGGATAGCGCCGATCCCGTAGCGGTTGAGTGCCTCGATAGTGACACTACTGTCCTTGATGCTTTCCCCTCCACAAAATTGTTCAAAGATGGTCTCCTTAATCAGCCACTTCACCGGCAGCCGAAGCCTCAACGACCAGGTAGCCAGATTCACCCCCCATTTGGACAACAGGCCATTGTTGAGAACGGAGAAGATCAAGAACATTTTCTTCAAGGCCTTATCCGACTTGGGCGCAAAGGCAACCTGAATGTTTTCAAATGAAAATTGGGGCTTGGTGAACATCTAATATCAATCAGAATGCAAATATATCAAAAAAGACCGTCAGCATTAAATTTGTTTTGGTTTTAGATCTACGGGTTTTGAAAACCTGACAGGTCTCTTTTCCTGAATGAACCGTCGCTGAAAAAAATAAGGCATTTCTGCCAAGGACGGGTTCATTTCTAGCCGGAATAGCGCATTCTAAATCCGGAAAGGTCACTTTCTAGAATGGAATGGTCCGTTCCGAGAGAAAATAAATCCTATTCAATCTAGAATAATCCTATTTTGTGCGGAATGGTCCCTTGCTATTGTGGAATGGTGCATTTCAATGTGGAATGGCCCGTCCCCAAATGAAAAAATCCATCTGCCTGAAAAAATACGGCGGGGCTTATTCGCACATGGTCATCTCGGAAGCCTGCGCCCCGTAAACAAAATGTTGGAGCTGCGGGCTGACGTAATGGATGCCCAAGCCTGATCCGCGAAGAATAAACAATACGCCGATAAACATGGCAAAGTAAGGCATGGCCCGCAGAAATTTCTTCCGCACATCCATGCTGAACAATTTTCCGGACAGCAT
>CAZHZP010000113.1:3146-7786 GCA_964537165.1 uncultured Roseivirgaceae bacterium
GAGACCCATCTTTCGCTTCTTTTATAAAAGAAAGCCATTAAAATAATAAGACCACCGGTCAGGATAGAAAACCACTGCTGTAGCCCCGCCAACTGCAGGCTCAGCCCCACGGCTCCTACCAATAAACCGAGGAAGCTGTAGGTGACGGTTCTTCCCAGGTTGTAGATAACCTTATTGGTCAGAAAGCGGCTGTTGTCTTGGGAAGAGATAGCCAAAGCAATGGGGCCACACATGCCCAAACAGTGAAACGATCCCAAAAAACCCAATAAAAAGCCTGTCCAAATCATATCACAGGGTAATCTGCTCCTCCAGGTAATATTCCGTATCGCCTTCCTGCCAGCTCAGTTTCATCTTCCAGTAGCCGGACTGAAGGTGCCCCAGGTCTATCGACAAAGCATCCTTGCCCTGCATTTTAACGGCAAATTTCTGGTCCAGCCTGGCATCTGAAGGCCGGAACAGGTGCAAAACACCCTCCGCACCCTCAGGCAATACCAGGTTTGCCGTTTTGTTTTCGGCCATATAGGCAAGGGCATCGTAATCCAGTTTCTGGGCGTTGGCTATTTTGTCAATCTGTTCCTGGTATTTGATTTCTTCCTCGTAATAATTCTGGGTTACGAGATGGATATCGTCCTGCTTCACGCAGATGACCACCAAGGAAATCATAAACAGGACAAAAGCCCCAAATAAAATCATCAATCCATGTCCCCAATTCATATGTGGTGTGATTTAAAATGTAAGATCAATTAATATAGTTATTTTCATATCTGGCTCTTGTGGGAAGACAGAAGACCCTGCCTACCGGCAGGCAGGCGGAGACCGAAGATACCCGATGTCAGATGCCCGATCCCCGATGTTGCAGCCTCTGCCTTTCCATCCTTGTACTTAGTACCTAATACTCATTTAACCGGTGCCACAAAACTCGTTTTAATTTCATCAATCACTTCGCCGTTTTGCAAAAACAACAATTTGATGTCATTCTGGTTAGAAACGATTTTATCCTGATCCGTGACGATGAAAAACCGGCCTTCAAACCTGGCTTGGCCTTCCAGTGCCCAGTTGTCATCCCCAACCACCTCGATGCGATAGTCGGAATTTTCCGCTCTCAGTTCGACATTCTGGTGGTCAAATGTTTTGTTGATAAAGCTGACCTCATACAAGTTGCTGACCTCTCCTCCCTCACGCTCCTGGTAGGTCATCCCCCTAAACCGCGTCACCGTGGCCTCTAAATCTGACCGGGTCCACAGGAGGGATATAAATATACCGAACAGCACCAACAGCACTGCGGAATAGCCCGCCACCCTTGGGGTGATGAGCCGCTGTTTTCCTTCCCGCACTCCCTTTTCCGAATCCAGACGGATCAATCCCGTAGGCCGGTTGACCTTGATCATGACCTCGTCACAGGCATCCATACAGGCGGTACAGTTGACGCATTCCATCTGGATGCCATTACGGATATCGATCCCGGTAGGGCAAACCTGCACGCATAAGGTGCAGTCCACACAATCTCCCAACGGGGGCTCCTCGATGGTGGCCACCGCTTTTTTCTTAATTTTCCCTCTCGGCTCTCCCCTCACGTAGTCGTAGATGACGTTCATGCTGTTGTCATCCAGCAAGACGCCCTGTAACCTTCCATAGGGACAAACCACGATACAGGCCTGTTCCCTAAACCATGAAAACACAAAGAGGAACAAGCCCGAGAAGCTCAGGAGCCCGATGAAACCCGCCCAGTTTTCGGACGGGGGTTGGCTGACAATATCAATGGTGGATTCTATACCAATCAGGTAGGCCATCACCGTATGGCCTATCAGCAAAGAGATGAAGGTGAAAATGATCATTTTCCCGGTCTTCTTCGTGATCTTTTCGCTGTTCCAAGGCATAGCGTTCAATTTACGCTGCTGGTTGGCGTCGCCTTCTATCCAATATTCGATCTTGCGGAAAACCATCTCCATAAAAAGCGTCTGTGGGCAGAACCAGCCACAGAATACCCGTCCAAACACCGCCGTAAACATGATGATAAAGACCATAAAGATCAGTAGCATAAAGATCAGCAGGTAAGTGTCCTGTGGCCAAAATACAGCTCCGAAGATGACAAACTTATTTTCAAAAATATTCAGTAAAAGAAGGGGCTGCCCGTCTATTTTGACAAATGGCCCAGCAAATAAGATCGCCAATAAAACGTAAGACAAATATGTCCGCCAGTTGTAAAACTTACCCTTTGGCTTACGCGGGTAAATCCATTTTCTCTTTCCATCATCATGAACGGTTCCTATTGAATTCCTAAACCCTTCATTTTGATAAATTACTTCTCCTTCCGTGCTCATAACGCTCCTCTCCTGTTGTATTTATATTTGCAACGCGATCTCCAATGTTGCAGTCATTATGTCCGGCGAAGAATCAAAGTTCTTCACCCGGATTTTCTATTGTTATTCTTCTTCAGCCTCTTCCAGCTCAATGTCGTCACCACCCAGTGCGTCGGTGGGCTCCACCACAGCGGGCTCATACCTTTCACCTTGTGGCTCTTTCGGATTTAATGGCGTAGTGCCCTGTAAGGTAAGAATATAGCTGGACACATACTGCATTTGCTCGGGACTCAGCTGGTCTTGCCAGGGGATCATCCCTTTCTCAGGAACACCGTATTTGACAACCCTGAACACATCGTTGATACTCCCTCCATGGATCCAGTACTCGTCGGTCAGGTTGGGGCCTACCCCTCCCCCTCCGTCAGTAGCATGACAGGCCATACAGTTGTTGTCAAAGATGGACTTCCCTTCCTCTAAGGATTCTCTCGTGCGGTCATATACTACCGTGGTTTCGTCGATCATCGATACCGCCGTTAACTGTCTTTCCTCAGCTTGGATCTGAGCAATGTACAACTCGTCCTGATATTCCTCTACCTGGGTTTTTCCCCAACCCAAAACGGAATAGTTGATAAAGTAGACAATCCCGAAGCCGATGGAAAGTACAAAAACATATTGCAGCCAGGGCGGCATAAAGTTGTCCAGTTCGGTAATCCCGTCATAACTGTGGTGTTCGATGACTTTACCTTTAGCCTCCCCTTCTTCTTCTTCACCTGAAACATGCTTCTTCTTGAAACTTGACCACCAGTACCCGAGGCTCAGTTCCTCGCCCGCTTCTTTGCCCAGAATCCTGGACAGAAAAGCCATCAGATACACCAACAAGAGCAACAACAGCACGATAAGTCCCAGCACCACCGCCAGGATAACCAACAGCGTCAGCTCGCCGCTGCCCACAGATTGCAAAAAGCCGGAACCGCTATCCTGCGCAAGGGCCGGAAATCCAGCCAGCCCTGCCGGTATCATCAAAAATATTCTCTTATTCTTTCTCATGATTGTTGTCTTTAGCTTCGTCGTCATTCAGGGGGAGGGATTTCATATGGTCCACATACTTCTTATCCACCGTGACCACCCAGATAAACATGCCGATAAAAAACAGCATGAAGACAACCAGGGAAATCAACGGCATGATTTCTATATCTTCTATTGATCTTAATACTTCCTTATACATAACAATTTGTATTATGGGTTATCAACGGTTTGTTCTTTTTTGATATCGGTACCCAAGCGTTGTAGATAGGCTATCAGCGCTACGATTTCCGTATTGGGCATCACCTCCACGCCTGACTCCTTCAGACTTGCCACAATCTGGTTGGCCTGGACTTCCAGGTCGGCATTGGCCTGTTGGTCATAACCCTCAGGATAGGGTACCCCCAACCGCTGCAAGGTTCGGATCTTGGCAGGCACATCCTTGTGGTCCATTGTATTGGTCGCCATCCATGGATAAGGAGGCATCAGTGATCCCGGCGACATGCTCCTTGGGTCGACCATGTGGTGATAATGCCAGCTATCAGGATATTTGCCACCTACCCGGTGCAGGTCCGGCCCGGTTCTTTTAGAACCCCAGAGGAAGGGCCTGTCATAAACGAATTCACCCGCTTTGGAATATTCCCCATACCGCTCCGTTTCTGCCCGGAAAGGCCGGATCATCTGGGAGTGGCAACCCACGCAGCCATTAGAGATGTATAAATCCCGTCCCTGAAGCTCCAGCGGGGTGTAAGGTTGTACACTACTAATGGTGGGTACATTGGACTTGATCAGGATAGTAGGAACGATTTCTACCAGTCCGCCAATTACAATGGCCACAGTAGCCATGATGGTGAAGAATATGGGTTTTCTTTCCCATACCCTGTGCCAGAACTCATCCTTCTGTGGAACCAGCTTCGTCAAGGCGGGAGCCTCATCATGCTCTTCCGCTACAAAGGAACCTGATTTGGCTGTTTTTACTAGGTTATACACCATGATAAATACGCCGCTCAAGTACAAGGCTCCCCCCACCGCTCTTAGCATATACATCGGTACAATCTGAATGACTGTCTCCAGGAAGTTGGGATAAGCCAATCTCCCCATCTCATTGAATTCCTTCCACATCAAGCTTTGGGTCAGCGCAGAGACGTACAAAGGAAGCGCATAGAAAATGATACCCAAGGTGCCCAGCCAGAAGTGCGTGTTGGCGAGTTTGGTGGAGTGCAGTTTGGTTTTCCACATTCTTGGCCACAGCCAGTACAGCATACCGAAGGTCAAGAAGCCGTTCCAGCCGAGAGCACCGATATGCACGTGGGCCAC
>CAZHZP010000114.1:0-7779 GCA_964537165.1 uncultured Roseivirgaceae bacterium
GGCTGGTCTGCTCCGGTAAGAATGCCCGATGTTATCGGGTTTGTCTTATCTTTGGTTTCGATGGGTTTGCTTTTACAAAAAGCGAGGTTGCCTACTAAAAAAGTGAGCAAGAATATTAATTTCAAGACCTTCATATTAATTTGCGATTCTTTAAAACAAAAATAAGCCACTTCATTGAATCTTCCCTATTTCATTGCCAAAAGAATCAGCTTTAAACGGACGGGTGGCTTCACCGGAACCATTCACCGCATTGCCGTGGCCAGCATCGCGATCGGCTTGGCGATCATGATTATTTCCTTTATGATCCTGGGAGGCTTTCAGCGGGTTATTTCGGAGAAGGTGTTTTCTTTTACAGGCCACTACCAGGTTCATCGCTTTTCGTTAAGCAATGATTTCGAAGAATCTCCTATTAGTACCCACAGTGATTTTTACAGTAACTATCGGGAATTGGGATTTATTCATCATGTGCAGGCTTACGCCAACAAGCCAGGGCTGCTCAAGGGAGAGGATGAGGTTCAGGGCGTGATCATGAAAGGGATAGGCCCGGACTTCGATTCCCTGGCTTTCCAGCCAGCTATGGTTAGAGGCAGGTTTATCCAGTTTCCGGAAGACAGGGCTTCCAATGAGATTATTTTAAGTAACAAAATAGCCAACACGCTGATGCTCGATGTGGGGGACAAGGTCGTGATGTATTTTGTGCAGGATCCTCCCCGGTTTCGTAATTTTGACATCGTCGGTATCTATGAAACTTTTTTAGAGGATTTTGATGACAGGATCATTCTAGGCGATATGCAGACGATCCGCAACTTAAACGGGTGGGAAAAGGATCAGGTCGGCGGCTTCGAAGTCTTTTTGCGGGATCCTAAAAATATCGATTTATATGAAGATGAAATATATCAGATCGTTGATTATGACCTTAAGATGGATAAGGTCACCGACAGGTTTATCCAGCTATTTGACTGGCTTTATCTGCTGAATAATAACGTATACGTGTTTCTTGGCTTGATTTTATTCGTAGCCATGTTTAATATGGTCTCCATTCTCTTTATTCTGATCATGGAAAGAACCCAGATGATAGGCGTTTTGAAAGCCCTTGGAGCCCAAAACTCCCAGATCCGCCGGATTTTTGTTTGGAACGGCATCAGAATTATTGGCAGGGGGTTGTTGGTAGGTAATCTGGTAGGCTTGGGTTTTGGTTTTGTTCAGCACCATACCCAGCTTATTAAGTTAAATGCGGAAAATTATTACATGAGTTATGTGCCGGTCCATTGGGACTGGGGGATCATCTTGGGAATGAACTTGCTGATACTGGTGGCTACCACGGCTATATTGTTTGTCCCCGCGATGGTGATCAGCAATATCAAGCCGATTAAAGCCATCAGGTTTGATTAACCTTATAGGGTTTAAACCAGCTTTTGACCTTCATATAGATCACGCCGAACACCGCTTCTCTAAAGATATGTTTGCTCATTTTGGAGCTGCCCCTGGTTCTGTCAGTGAAAATAATGGGTACTTCCACGATTTTAAAACCGAGCTTCCAGGCGGTGAATTTCATCTCTATCTGAAAAGCATAGCCGATAAATTTTATTTTGTCCAAGTTGATCGCCTCCAGCACTTTTCTACGGTAACACTTAAATCCCGCTGTGGTGTCTTTGATTGGGATGCCGGTGATAAATTGGACGTACTTGCTGGCAAAAAACGACATTAATACCCGTCCCATGGGCCAGTTGACCACGTTGACACCCGTAATGTAACGGGATCCTATCGCCATATCGTAGCCTCGCAAGGCGCACGCCTCATAGAGTCGCACCAAATCATCTGGATTGTGGGAAAAATCGGCATCCATCTCGAAAATATACTCGTATCCTTCGGCCAAGGACTGTTTAAAGCCGGTAATATAGGCGGTGCCTAATCCCATTTTCCCCGCTCTTTCAATCAGGTGTACCCGTTCAGGATAGATAATTTGATAGGATTTGGCCACTTCCGAGGTCTTATCAGGAGAACCATCATCGATGATCAGGACTTCAAAATTCCCTGGTAAAGCCATAACGCTTTCGATGATATCGGCAATATTCTCGATCTCATTATAGGTAGGAATGATGACTATCTTCTTATGGCTCATATTGAAGGGTCAAAATTAGGACTAAAAGAGAATTTTTTCAGCCTTTGCTCAAAGAATATGACCGACGGGGAAGGAAAAGGCATAAAATAATTCACTCAAAATATAAGAGCCGGTCTCAAATGAAGTCAGAAGGTAGATGGAAGGCGGTTTTCGCCGCGCTGCGGCTGGTTGTGGGTTTGAATGACAGAGTGATAAAGTCTAGGATTCGCAATCCCCCAGTCGTGCTTGTGCATATTTGCTGCCTTTGGATGCAGCCAGCCGGAGATCCTGGCAGGCCTGGGAAGGGTTTGTTTTCATCACACAAACTGCTCTTTTTGCAAGTGCTTCATAATGGTTGGGATTTGCTCTCAACACAAATTCAAAATCTTCCAAGGCCCAGTCAGTCCTCCCCATTTGCAGAAAAGCAAAGCCGCGGTTGTAATGAGCGATGAGATTGTCAGGTGAATATCTTAGATAGGCGTTGAATTGGGCAGCGCTGCCTAAAACATCCCCCAGATTTGCTTGCGCTATTCCGCGATAGAAATAGACATTGGCTTGGGTAGGATCGATCTCTTTGGCCAGGAACAAGAACTCATCCGCTTTCTGATAGCTTTCGTTTTTGATCATGGCTCTTCCCAATAGCAACAAAAACTTGGCATTGTCCGGCTCAAGACTGACGGCACGGAGGAGGAAATTTTCGGCGGAAATATAGTCCTCTTCCAGCCAGTGGATTTTTCCTATTCCGGCATACGCCATGGCATTCCTTGGATCCCATCTCAAAATATGTTCATAATCCCCTATGGCTTCTTGATAACGTTCGAGCTCGACATACGATTTGGCGCGGAGATCCAATACATGAATGTCCGAATTATTTAAAAACAGCAGCCGGTTTGTCTCCCGGACAGCTTTCTCATATTGGCCGTTGCTGAAATAAGCCTGAGCCTTGTTAAAGTTCCCGACACAGGAGCTGAGGACCAGTATCAAAAAAGGGAATAATCTGACGAATGGCTTCATAGACTAGATGTTTGTTTATAAAACTAATCAAATAGTTTTACAATAGAAACATTCGGCTTGAAATTTTTTATGGTGGTTTTATAAGGTAGTTTGTCTATCGGTAGAAGGAAGGCCTTATTGCCGGGGGGTGACGGTATAGGGCTAAAAAAGATGGAAGAGAAGGATAAAAAAATCGTTCTCCCGGCAGTTTGGGAGAACGATGGTAGATTGTATCATAACACACCCTTGGTGCTGGGTAGTTGATTCAGTGCTTGAAGGTCTCTTTTGACCGCCATTTTAATGGCTCTGGCCAGCGCTTTAAAGGTGGCTTCGATTTTATGGTGTTCATTATCGCCTTCCACTTTGATGTTCAGGTTGCACTTGGCCGCATCGCTGAAGGATTTAAAGAAATGGTAAAACATTTCTGTAGGCATTTCACCGATTTTCTCCCTTTTGAACACCGCATCCCACACCAGCCAAGGCCTTCCCCCAAAGTCAATGGCTACCTGGGCCAGGGCATCATCCATCGGCAGCAAAAAGCCGTAACGATAAATTCCTTTCTTGTCACCCAAAGCTTTGAGATAAGCTTCTCCTAGTGCCAAAGCCGTATCTTCAATGGTATGGTGCTCGTCAATGTGCAGGTCTCCGTTTACGTGGATGTGCAAGTCAGTTCCGCCGTGTCTTCCAAGTTGCTCAAGCATATGGTCGAAAAAAGCCAACCCGGTGTGTATGTTACATTGGCCGGTGCCGTCCAGATTTAGGCTGATTTTGATTTGGGTTTCGGAAGTATTTCTCTCCACACTGGCCTTCCGCGCGGGAAGCCGGAGAAACTCATAAATATCGTCCCAAGACGAAGTGCTTAATGCTGCCTCTTCGATCCCCTGGCTGCCGATATAAATGGCTTTGCATCCCAGGTTTTTCGCCAATTCCACATCTGTTTGTCGGTCGCCGATCACGTAGGAGTTTGCCAAGTCGTATGCCTCGGTCATATACTGATTCAGCATTCCCGTTCGGGGTTTTCTGGTGGGCGCGTTTTCGTGTTCAAAAGATCGATCCACATGAATGGCTGAAAAAATCACCCCTTCCTCTTCCAAGGTTTTAAGCATTTTGTACTGTGCAGGCCAAAAGGTTTCTTCCGGGAAAGAATCAGTGCCCAAGCCGTCCTGGTTGGTGACCATGACCAACTCATAGTCGGTTTCCTCAGCGATTTTCCTGAGATTGGAAATGGCCCTGGGAACAAATTCGAGCTTTTCCAGACTATCGACCTGAAAATCGGTTGGCGGTTCTTTGATAATGGTGCCGTCCCGGTCAATAAACAATACTTTTTTCATTTTTATATTTTCTCTTGCGATTGGTAACTGATTGAAAAACCAAGAAGTATGGTGTTGGTGTCCCTACCTCAATTCGTTCTGAATGGGTTTTATGTTGTCTTGATACTTTTCCAAAGCTTCTAGCAGGATCCCGTTTTCCCGGTCTGTACCTACGGTAATTCTCAGGCAGTCTTCACACAAGACAACTTTCGAACGGTCCCTCACGATGATTTTGTGGGCGATCAGGTAGTTATAGATTTGTCTGGCATGTTTGATTTTGACCAGGAGGAAATTCGCATCTGAAGGATAAATTTTCTGTACCAAAGGCAAATTTTTCAGAGCTTCCTCCAAACCTGTTCTCTCTTGTAGAATCTCTTTTACCATGGCTTTCATTTTTTCTGCTTCGGCCAGCGCCTCCAGAACGGTCTCTTGCGTGAGCCCACTGATATTGTAGGGCGGTTTGATCCGGTTAAGTACCTGGATAATTTCCGTAGAGGCAAAGGCCATCCCCAACCGTAAAGAAGCAAGACCCCAAGCTTTGGAGAAGGTCTGCATGACCAGGAGGTTAGGATATTGGCTGAGGAATTGGGTAAAGCTAGGGCTCGCACTAAAGTCAATATAAGCTTCATCAACCACTACCAGCCCGCCGAAGCCATCCAGAATCTGAAGAATGGCCTCCTTTTTCATTTCATTTCCGCTTGGGTTATTGGGGGAGCAGATAAATATGATCTTCGTGAAATCATCCACCTCCGCAAGGGTCTCATCCGGCCGGATCTGGAAGTCTTCGCTGAGGTTAACTCTTTTGATGGTGACGTCGTTGATTTCGGCGCTGACCTCATACATGCCATAAGTAGGCGGTAGGATGATGATATTGTCCTTCCCAGGGTTGCAAAATGCCCGGAAAAGCAAGTCTATGGCCTCATCGCTTCCATTGCCCAGAAAAATATTGTTGGCGGGAACATCCTTGATCGCAGCTATCCGTTCCTTCAGCTGGCTCTGATAGGGATCTGGATAACGGTTAAAGTTTGCCGCGGTGATGGATCCAACAGGATTTTCGTTGGCATCCAAAAAAACGCCTTCCTTGCCCGAATACTCGTCTCTGGCAGAGGAGTAGGGAGTGAGCTTGGCGATGTGCGGCCTGAGTGATTTATTGATGGAGAATCTCATTGTGCGTCTTTAAGATAGTCTAACCGAATCGATACCGCATTCTTATGGGCTTGTAACAGTTCATTTTCAGCCATAATTTCCACAGTAGGCCCTAAGTTTCTGATTCCCTCCTCGGTGATTTTTTGATAGGTGATTTTTTTAACAAAACTGTCAAGCGATACGCCGCTGTAATTTTTAGCAAAACCGTAAGTAGGCAGGGTATGGTTGGTACCTGAGGCATAGTCTCCCGCGGATTCGGGAGTAAAATTCCCGATAAACACTGATCCCGCATTGTGGATCCTATCCACCACCTCCACTTCATCCTTCACTGAAATGATCAGGTGCTCCGGTGCGTATTCGTTGATCAGATCGATGGCCTTATCGGGATTCGGCATGACAACGGCCACACTGTTTTCCAGTGCTTTTTGGGCGATTTCCTTTCGGGGCAGTGTAGCAAGTTGTTCGTCCAGCGCCTTAAGTGTTTTTTTGGCTACTTTTTCAGAAGATGCCACCAGGACGACCTGGCTGTCTGTGCCATGTTCGGCTTGCGATAGTAAGTCGGCGGCTACAAATTCCGGGATGGCGGAGTCGTCGGCGTACACCAGCACTTCGGAAGGGCCTGCCGGCATGTCAATCGCCACTCCTTTCTTGATGGCCAACTGTTTGGCCGCAGTAACGTATTGATTACCCGGACCGAAGATTTTGTCTACCTTGGGAACTGACTCTGTGCCATAGGTCATCGCCGCGATGGCCTGAGCACCACCTGCCTTGACGATCTTATCAATCCCGATCAAGTCGGCTGTGTACAAAATGGCAGGGTGGATCGCCCCTTCTTTATTGGGAGGACTGCAAAGAACGATCTCTTCACAGCCTGCCAGGTTAGCCGGGATGCCCAGCATCAAAACCGTAGAAAAAAGCGGGGCAGTACCTCCAGGCACATACAGGCCAACCTTTTGAATGGCTTTGCTCTTTCTCATACAGGTCACCCCCGGCATAGTCTCCATAATCAGGTCTGGGGTAGCCTGTGCCTGATGGAATCTTTCGATATTGTCTTTGGCGGACTGGATGGCGGTTTTTAGTGCTTCGTCTACCAGCTCATAGGAAGCCTTGATTTCCTCGCGGCTGACCAGTAAGTTTTTGATCTCAACATGGTCGTATTCCAGAGCAAATTTTTTGAGGGCTTTGTCTCCAAGCCGCTCTACCTTTCGCATGATGGGCTTGACAATCTTCTCGATGTCTTTTATTTTAAGAACCGGCCGTGCCAGTTCTTTTTTCCATTCTTTTCTGGAGGGGTTAACAATGACTTTCATTAATGACTTAGTTATAAGCTGATCGCCGGTGAGGGTGCCGTTTGCGGAAATATTTAAAGAACCATCTTTTCTATTGGAACTACTAGAATGCCTTCAGCACCTGCTTGCCGGAGCTCTTCTATATTTTCCCAGAATTGGTCCTCGCTTAGCACAGAATGGACAGAGGACCAGCCTTCTTGTGCTAGGGGTAAAATCGTCGGGCTCCGCATGCCTGGTATCAGAGAAATGATTTTGTCCAGCGAGTGGTTGGGGGCATTCAGGAGAACATATTTGTTGCTCTTGCCCGTTTGAACTGCATTAATCCTAAAAAGCAATTTTTCCACAATGGACATTTTGCCTTGGGAGAGGTTTTGGTTGCTGATTAAAACCGCCTCTGAATTGAAAATTTTCTCCACCTCGGTTAATCCGTTCATCAAGAGAGTGGATCCTGAGCTGACAATATCACAGATTCCTTCCGCCAGTCCAATACCTGGAGCAATCTCTACAGATCCGCTGATTTCGTGGATTTCACAGTTGATATTGTTCTTCTTTAAAAAGTCACCCAAAATGTTGGGATAGGAGGTGGCGATGTTTTTTCCTTCGAAATATGTTATTCCGGTATAATTTTCTCCCCGGGGGATAGCCAGGGACAGGCGGCACTTGGAGAAGCCGAGTTTCTTTAATATATCGATAGGCTTGGCTTTTTCGGCTACCTCATTTTCGCCCACAATTCCGAGGTCAGCCACACCGTCTGCCACATAACCAGGAATGTCATCATCCCGGAGGTAGAGCAGTTCCATAGGGAAGTTGGTAGCACTGGATTTTAATTTTCCTGTTCCGTTGTAGAATTTAATGCCACATTCTTTGATAAGGCTTAATGAATCGTCACTTAATCTTCCACTTTTCTGAACGGCAATGCGAATGATATTTTCCATGAATA
>CAZHZP010000115.1:0-7771 GCA_964537165.1 uncultured Roseivirgaceae bacterium
GGTATTGTTCTCAAAAATAAAAATAAATGACTGGAGAAGATTACCTTTGTAGCCTGGGGAGATGTTTACGGTCGTTTTTAACTCGATTTTAAAATAATTTTGAAGGAAAAAGAGGCGGATTATCTCCTGGTTAAGGAAACGAACAACACTGAAATCAAACATAAGTTAAATGAAGAGAGTGGTAATTACAGGCTTGGGGACGGTAAATCCATTGGGAAACGATGTAGCAACCTTTTGGAACAATGCCCTCCAAGGAAAAAGCAGTGCTGGAACCATCACGCGATTTGATGCTTCCCAGTTCAGGACACAGATTGCCTGCGAGATTAAAAATTTTGGACCCGAAAAATATCTCGACCGCAACGAAATCAAAAGAACCGATCTTTTTACGCAATATGCGCTTTACAGTGCTTCCCAGGCCATGGAAGACGCAGGGCTGGATATGTCCGCCATTGATCCTTTTGATATAGGGGTGATCTGGGGAGTAGGCCAGGGTGGGATGCAGACCTTTGAAACGGAAGTGGAGAATTATGTCAAGGGGGACTATGTGCCCCGGATCAGTCCCTTTTTTGTTCCTAAGCTGATCATCAACTTGGCGCCAGGGATGATTTCCATGAAATTTGGGCTGCGTGGAGTGAATTATGCTTCAGTTTCGGCCTGTGCTTCCTCAAACACCGCCATTATGGACGCTTTCAACTATATCCGTTGGGGCAAAGCCAAAATGTTTGTGACCGGAGGATCAGAGGCGGGCATAACGCCGGTTTCTATCGGTGGCTTTTCTGCTATGAAGGCGATGTCCGGCAGAAACCATGATCCCCTTACCGCCAGCAGGCCGTTTGACGAGCACCGGGACGGCTTCGTCATGGGCGAAGGTGCCGGCGCGCTCATTCTCGAAGAGTATGAGCACGCCAAGAAAAGAGGCGCAAAAATCTATGGGGAACTGGTGGGCGCGGCCATGACTGCGGATGCCTACCACATGACTTCGCCGCATCCGGAAGGACTGGGTGCTTCGAAGGCCATGGCTTTAGCGCTTGAGGAAGCAAATCTAAGCGCCGCGGATGTAGACTATCTTAATCTTCATGCCACCTCGACCCCCGTCGGCGATATTAGCGAACTGAATGCGGTAAATGAAGTTTTCAAAGGATCAAAAAGACTGTCGGTCAGCTCTACCAAGTCCATGACGGGGCATCTTCTGGGTGCTGCCGGGGCGATTGAAGCCATTCTTTCGATCCATGCGATCAATGAAAATATCATCCCGCCCACCATCAATGTGGAAAATCTCGATCCTGCCGTACCGGAAGGCATCCAGATTGTCACCAACCAGGCCATGGAAAAACAAGTAGATATTGCGATGAGCAATGCCTTTGGTTTCGGAGGCCACAATTCGACTTTGGTATTTAAGCGGCTGTCTTAAACATAAGTCGACCCGATATAAAAAGGACCGCCTTACTTAGAGAGGGCGGTCCTTTTTCTAATTATAATGGTTAGGGGGTTAAATGCGTATAGGTTACTGAGTAATCTGTGCTCATCCTCTTACAACTCCGGTGTCACGTCATCCGCTTCCCTCTACTCCTCCGGTACCAGCCCTTCCTTCAGCTCCATCGCTTGAGACAGATGCTCACGGATATGGGGCAGGAAAGAAGAGGCATAAGCTACAATGGTAGGATTCCCTCCCTGGTCAATCTGCTTTTGATAATTCTGTTGTGCCTCTTGGTGGGCGACAACCTGGTTGCTGATGTAGGCACTGTCAAAGGAAAAGCCTTCCAGTTGGTCCAGTTCCTCGTACAGCGCTTGGTGTTCGTGATTTAAGGTATCCGGGATTTCTAGATCGTAAGATTCCGCAAGATACCTCAGTTCATCCTGGGCTTTGGTATGGTCGGTCACCATCATTTCCGCAAATTGACGGATCGCCTGATCCGTTGCGTCTGAAAGAGCCAGCTGTGCCATGGCTACTTCGGCCAGATTAGAATACGAGGCATGAAGGGCAAATTCCCTGTCTTGATCGCTTACAGAATCGCTGGGAGGGTCTTCATCTTCTCCACAGGCGGTGAAGCCTATCAGAAAAAGCCCCAGGAGCAGAAATCCAAGCAACCGTCCCAATTTCCGGATGGTCGGATGGATGAATGTGTTTTGTGTGGTTTCCATGACGGGTGAATAAAGTGATCTTTTTACATTTTACCATGTCCTGGAGCCGGCCGGTACAGTCGCTATGATCTACAGGACAACTGTAAGTTACAATTTCTCCAGGTCGCTGGCTTTTCCGATATATTGGGAGCCGGGGTCGGTCATCAGTGAAACCAATATCTCCATGATACCGACTACCAAATGTGGCCAAAAGATGATGTCCGCAAAACCAAAAAGCCAGGGTGACGCGGCCAGGAATATGCCGGCTATTAAATCGATCATCAAATGGATCTTCATAGGAATAATCCCCGTTGCGCCTAATTCATAATCGGTGATCAGGCTATAGATAATGGTACCTATTCCCAACATTATCGGGATCCAGCTTTCACTCCCGCCTTCATAGAAGTTAAACAGCCATGGCGCAGCGATTAACAGCGCTCCCACCAGGTAATCCAGATAGCCGTGGGTTTTTCTATTGATTATCTTCATGATATCTCCTTTAACTTTTCAGCTTTTACACTTTCATTTTACATTGTCTTGTTCTGTTATACTGGCTAATATTGTACCAGCATAAGCCAGGAAATAAGCCGGCATGCAGCATGTCATTGCCCGTTCTATTTAGCCGGATTTTCCGAAATTAATTTTATCCTCAAGTGTCTTTTGAGATAAACATCCTGATCCGTCACCAAAAAGCAACAGTTGTTGTCCGATAGAAGCCCCACTGACAGAACTCTTTCCTCCCGGTTTGTTCGGTGAATTTATTCATCCCCGGAGACTTTCCTCTTTAATAAGAGAGATAACATCGGCCTTGTGGTTCCCCGTGGCATTGGCTCAATATTGGTAGAAAATTCAAATAAATCTTGAAATTATGAAAGACGAGAAACCTAGAAACTCCGACAGCTCCTATATACCCATGACCTCCATTTCAAGCGGAAAAGGCGTGGAGGTACTGAACGACGTGTTTTGTTATACAAACCAGATCGTCAATGTCATCATGCTAGGCGACCCCCAACAGGGGAGCTGGATACTGGTGGATGCAGGAATGCCTAAATCCGGCAAGGAGATCATCTCCGTAGCCAAAGAGCGTTTTGGAAGTGATAACCCGCCCGCAGCCATTGTTCTGACCCATGGCCACTTTGATCACGTCGGTGGGATTGAGGACATGATCGAGGAATGGGAGGTTCCTGTATATGCTCATCCCCTTGAATTCCCATTTCTTACCGGGGAAAAAGACTATCCAAAGCCGGATCCCTCGGTAGAAGGCGGCCTGCTGGCCAAGATTTCATTCATATATCCCATCAGCCCCATCAATATTAAGGATCACCTGTTGCCTTTACCGAGCGATCACACCGTCCCCAATTTTCCCGATTGGGTATGGGTTCCTTCCGCAGGGCACTCCCCCGGCCATGTCTCCTTTTATAGGGCTGCCGACCGGACATTGATATCCGGGGACGCTTTTATCACCGTGCGTCAGGATTCTTTATATAAAGTGCTGATTCAGAAAGAGGAGATCAACGGCCCTCCCCGCTATCTTACCACTGATTGGCAAGCGGCCTGGGAATCGGTCAAAAACCTCGAATTGCTGCAGCCCAACTTGGTTCTGCCCGGCCATGGCCATCCCATGAAAGGGGAGGCGTTAAAAGAGGGATTGAAAACGCTGGTGGATCAATTTGACCGGATAGCCATCCCGGATCATGGCAGGTATGTAGATGGGGACTAGGGAACCCACTTATTCATAAGAAGTGGGTTCCTCTGGTTTGGCGAGATCGGTATAGGCAGGGCCTTCCAATACTTTTCCTTCTACGGAGAACCTGCTGCCATGGCAGGGGCAGTCCCAGCTTTTCTCCCCATTGTTCCAGTGGACCACACAGCCCATGTGGGTACAGATGCCGGAGACGATATGCAGTCTTCCTGCGTCATCACGGTATGCGGCCAGGTGGTCGCCATCGATTTTGATGGTTTTGCCTTCTCCTTTTTGTATCTCCGCAACTTCATCTGCCTCTCCGTAGAACAGATAATCTTTGAGAAGGTGACCGGCTACGGAGATGTTCTCTTTGGCGAATTTCATGGCAGAAGCCACCGGGGTGAAGCGCTTGGGGTCATAGATTTTCGCCCAGGGATTCTCTTTGCCCAGAATAGCATCACTGATGATCATTCCCGATAAGGTGCCATAGGTCAATCCATCCGCAGAAAATCCGGTGGCAATATAAGTGTTGCTTTCCAGCAGGCTGGTTCCGATATAAGGAAGGTGGTCCGCAGGCTTATAATTTTGCGCCGCCCAGACGTACTGGATTTCCCCGACTTGGAAATGGCTGCGGAGATAGGATGCTATTTTGGATAGAAGTTCCTCGTTGTTCGTTTTGGTGCCGACTTTATAGGGTTCGCCTAACACCAGCAGGTAATTCTGCCCTTGCTCCCGATAAGGGCGGATAGAATATTGTGGTCCTGATTGTACATGCCAATATACACCAGGAGCCGGCAGCTCTCCTTCTAGCCGCACCGCCATCGCATATTCCCGGTAAGGTTCCATAGCGGTATGTACGCCGTAAACGCCTTTAGGGGAATGGGTAGCCATCACCACTTTGTCCGCTGTGACGGTACCGTAGAGCGTGTGCAGCTTGCACGGTTCGCCCTCTTCCGCTTTGATGACCTGCGTGTGTTCAAATAGCTGGCAGTTTTCACTGACGATGGCCGCAGCGAGTTGCTGTACATATTTCAGGGGGTTAAACTGAGCCTGCTGCTCAATGGTCAGGATGCTGTCCACCGCAAAAGGGAATCCCGCGGCGGGCGCTTTTTGTACCGATAAGCCCGCTTTGGTTGCCGCCTCTTTTTCTTTTTCTACCTGGGGATTTTCACTGCGGGTGTCGGGCGTGGTGAAGAGGTGCCAAGGAACCCGCTGAAAATCACAGTCCATGTTGAACTCCTGCACCCGTTGCTCGATAAAGTCCACAGCTGCCATCCGGGACTCAGCAACCATGCGAAGGGTATCTTCACCATGTTTGGAAAGGATGGATGACAGGCGTTCATCTATAGGTGCATACAAGTTGCCGGTAGAAGATCCTGTGGTGCCTTTTCCCACCCTGGATTGTTCCAGTATGACCACTTTTTTTCCCGCTTTGGCTAAGTGGTAGGCTGTGCTCAGGCCGGTAATTCCCGCGCCCACAATGGCTACGTCTGCCCGTACATCCCCTGATAAAGAAGGATAGGTGGGAGAAAAGTCGGTGCTGCTCCAAACTGCCTGGTTAGTGAGTTGTCGATGTTCCATAGTTTTTATAGTCTTTCGGTTAAAGTTGTTTTCTACTGGTCTTTGATTCTGCTACGCCGGGTCAGCACCGACGGCAAGCCTGCGGGGACATACGCAGAAGCTATGTGTCAAGGCGTATGCTGCGGAGGCCAAAAGTCATCTCATGGATAACCTATCATTAGCAGCCTATTTTTAGACAAAAAACGAACCATGATAGGCCGCTTCTTTTCTTGCTTATCAAGAGGAGGCCACAGGCGTGGACGATGCAGCCCGACGAGAATAGTAGGTGGTAATGTTTCCTCTTTCTTTATCGGTATAGTCATCCAAGCCTACTAAGGGCAATAATCAGAATGGTGGGTTTATTGCATGTGTCTCCTGACGAGTAAATTAACCTTGTGAAGGGATACCGTTTCTTTTTATGTCCTCAGCTCATCATAAACCTATAAAAGAATCCCTGGTGGAATATGCCCAGGGTATAGTGGGAGGCTTGCTTTTCAGCTTCCCATTGCTGTACACCATGGAAGTGTGGTATGCAGGTTTTTTGGCGCAGCCCTATCATCTGGTCATCATGATGCTGGCCACCTTTGCGCTGTTGCTTGGCTACAACCGCTTTGCGGGGATGCGTCCCGGCACCTCCTGGAAGGATGTGGTCATCGATTCTTTTGAAGAAATGGGCATCGGGCTGGTCATGTCTTTCTGTATTCTCCTTATGCTGAACAGGATCCAGTTGGGAGAGAATTCTGCGGATGAAATCATGGGCAAAATCATCACGGAAGCCATGTTTGTGTCTATCGGCGTATCCATAGGCACGGCCCAGCTGGGAAGTAGCGCCAAGGAGGAAGACGGCGGTGAAGGTGAGAGCAGGCAACCGTCGGATGCGGAGAAAGAGGGCAAGGAACGCCGGTCGGGCAAAGTGGCTTTGGTGGTATTGGCCCTGTGCGGGAGTATCATCGTGGGAGGAAGCGTGGCGCCGACCGAAGAGGTTTTGCTGCTTGCCATTGAAGCAAAGCCCTTACATATTTTAGTGCTTGCGATCGTCTCCATTTTACTCAGTTTGGTCGTCTGTTATTTTAGTGATTTTAAGGGGACAGATCGGCCCGACAACAGACCTACTTTGTACGAGGTTGTTTTTGAAACCTGCTTAAGCTACTGCACAGCCTTGATCGCCAGTGTGTTTGTGCTATGGTATTTCTTTGGGTTTAGCGACACCGGGTTTTGGAATATCATGGCGCAATGTATTGTGCTGGGGGTGATTGCCTCCTTGGGGGCCTCTGCAGGTCGTCTTTTAATCAAATGATATCATGACAGAAGAACAAAACCGCCAACGCCATCCGGAGGATGAGAAGAACATCCTGGAATGGACCGTGTTTTCATTGAGCCTTATGTTGGTATTAGGTATTTTGGGTTACCTGGTTTATCAGGTCTCAGTACACGAACCCGGCTCCCCTGACCTGGGCCTTACCTACGTACATGACCCTTCGCCTCATGCCCCTCACCGGTACCTTCTAAGGATCACAAACGACGGCCGGGAGACAGCGGAAGAAATACAGGTAGAAATGGTGTTGGAGCAGGACGGGGAGGAGCTGGAGACAGCCGCTCTGACATTGCCCTATCTGCCTAAGCAGTCAGCAAGGGAAGGATGGGTGGTTTTTTCCAAGGATCCTGCTGAGGCCGACACGCTGTACGCGCGGGTGGTCAGTTATAAAAAACCGTAGACAAGGTGTAAGCCTGCCCCAGCAACGCGTTAGCGGCGCTTTTCCTGCGGCTTTTTAAAGACAGAATGGGGAACTGTGGATACACTTTTTTTTGTCGTTTTACCGTTTATATGCGGTGCATTAAGTATTTCCCCCTCTGTTTCTGTTTTTGGTAGGTGTGGTTTTTCTGTAAGAAATGGTACACTTGATGTATTCTCATTTTGCTCAACCTGTCTTAAATGCTAAAGGGAAACGACATATGCTAGGTCTGGAAAGTACAATGGATGACCGGGTGTCTTATGACAAAGAAGTCAGCAAACACCCCAAATACTCCGAACGTCTCCTGGGAAGGTACGGAAACGGAGCCGACGGAAAAACCCTGGTCATCACGGCGGATGCAATGGACGATGAACATCGCAGTGCCTTCGCCGTCCGAAAGGTTTTAAAGACCCTGGCAAAAAACAAAATCCCTATCAAAGGAGAAATCGTCGGATTGGCCGGAAATACCGGTTCTTCTAATAAAAATCTGTTGGGAGAACTCAAAGGGTCTTTTTCTACCGACAGCCTCCCGGCCAATCAGGGAGAATACCTTGGCTACAACAAAGCGGAAGAGTTTGTCGAACTGATTGAGGAATTTGAAAAAATACCGGGTGCAGCTGTTTTTTATTTTGACTTAAAAACTTCTTCCAGCGTTCACGCCCCTTATATCTGC
>CAZHZP010000116.1:0-7763 GCA_964537165.1 uncultured Roseivirgaceae bacterium
TATTTAGACTAATTATATTTTAAGTTGCGAAGATACAACATTAATCCCATTTATAATGTTCGGATGAAAAGGGAAATTCCAAAAAAATGCGCTAAAATATTTGCTACAGCGCTACTAAAGAGGTCATTGTAAATGCTATTTTTGAGAACGGTCAAATTTGCTTTCCCCGAAAAGTGGTATACTTTCCCGGATAAAATCAATTAAAAGTTAATTTAGATTTAATCTAATTTATCTATCGGCTTCGTCCCCAAACAGGTTGATCGGCCGGTTGATGCTTTCTTCCAAAACAATAAGGGTCTCCGTCCGGTCAACGCCTTCTACTTTTTGGATCTTGTTCAACACTTCCCTCAGGTGGTTGGTGTCCTTACAGATGATTTTGGCAAAAATGCTGTAGTTACCGGTCGTATAATAGGCCCGTACCACTTCCGGAATCTGTTTTAGCTTGTCGATCACGCTATCGTAAAGAGAGCTTTTTTCCAGGTATATTCCCAAAAATGCCGAGATGTCATAGCCCAGTTTTGAAAAATCGATATTAAGGGTGGCGCTCTTGACAATCCCCATATCCTCCAGCTTCCGCATTCTTACATGCACGGTGCCGGAAGAGACAAACACCTTTTTGGCTATTTCGGTATAAGGTGTTTTCGCATCCTCGTTTAAAAGCGAGATGATTTTGAGATCGATATTATCAATATCAGAATTTTTGTCCATAATTGTGATTGCGGATTGCTAGATTGCGAATAAAGATGGTGGTAAATTATCAAATAGCAAAAACAATCTTTAAATTTTTTAAAAATCACTAATATGCAAGCCGAATTTATGTTTGTGTTATAGGGTGGCTGTTTGGGGGTTGTTTTAAGGAAAAGGGTTGTTCCAGAATTATTGACTGCCAAAGAGAGGCCGGGTCGTGCATTTGGTTTTGATCCGCTATCCCTACTGCTTTGCCTGGCTCAGATCTTTAACTGGCGTCTGGATGTTCCCGGATTTGCTTTTCAATGACGATTCCCGGATGATCAGGTCCGACCGGAGCGTGATGGTGTCGGTGTTCTGAAGGATTTCTCCTAGCAACCCATTGAGATGGTTTACGATGCTTTTCATGGCTACTTCTCCCATCTCAAAACCCGGATAATTAACGGTACTGAGTTTGGGTTCCATCAGGCGGGATATCATGTCATTGTTGAAGCCGACCACGGCAATATCGGAAGGCACCTTCACCCCTTCCTGCTTTAAAGCATTGATGCAACTGGCGGCACAGCTGTCGTTGGAGACAAACAGACCATCCGGTTGGCTTTTCATACCCATCAGCTTTTTTACGATAGCCTCTCCTGCCTCTTCACTGAGGTCTGAGTAGATGACATTGTCTTCTGTATAGGGCAGGCCGTGGTCCAGGAGGGCATAGCGGTAGCCCTTTAGCCGGTTGGCGTAGACGTTGATTTTCGGATTTCCGAGCACGTGGACGATGTTCTTACAGCCTTCCTGGATCAGGTGGGCGGTCGCATTGTAGGCGGCCTCCACGTTGTCAATGATGACGCCGGTGCAGCCAGCCTGGAGGGCCACCCGGTCATAGAACAACAGGGGAATGCCTTTATCAATTAAAGGGCGGAAGTGTTGAATATTCTCGGGGTCGTCCACGAGGGAGGCAAGGAGGCCATCTACCCGGCTGTTAAACATCATCTGGACGTTCGATATCTCTTTTTCCAGGGATTCCAACGATTGGCTTATAATCAAATTGAAGCCGGATTCATTGGCTATTTTTTCCATCCCCGCAATGGCAGAGGATTGGAACGGGCTGTTTAAACGGGGGACGATTACCCCGATGTTGTTGGTGCGTTTGCTACGCAGATTGGAGGCGAAAATATTGGACCGGTAGCCCATCTCTTTTGCTTCTTTAAAAATCCGCTGCTTGGTGTGTTCATTTACAGCCTTGTGGTTGTTGAGCGCACGGCTGACCGTAGTAGGAGATATGCCAAGCTTTCCGGCAATGTCATAAATGGTGACTTCCTTATCCATAGACGAAGATATTTATTTTGGGCTAACAATTGCAATCGATTTCATAAAATTTGCGCCTTAGGTATAGTTCGTCCTCGATCCTTTATCAGTTCTGATGGCGCTGGGTCAGCAAAATTTTCACGGTAATATAGTCCTTATATGTAGATGTTCGAAGAATTTTTAACTTTTTATGAAATCGGTTGGGATAAGGAAATAATATTTTTATGTTTACCATTGGTAAAAGATAAGATAAACTTATGCAGCTTCGACAAATTTTAGCACCCCTTTTTGTAATAGTTTTTTTCTCCGCAGCCTTATCGCAGGAGGTGGCGACGCTCGAGGTCAGTACGCCTGAGGAACCGTTGCTTTCCGCTGTTCCCGTTAGTACAAATCTCGACGAGATCACCTACCTGGCGGACTCATCGCTGACGCTGGTGGAGTGGATAGACGGAAAGGCTGCCCCGGTAGCCTTCCAGATAGACCGTGAGAACGGGCGTAAACTGGTTTGGATGCTGGATGAAAAGCGAAAAGGCAAGCGTGTCTTTAAATTAATGCAGACCCAATCTTCTTCAGCCAATCCGGTCATTACTTCCTCCGTAGAGGATGGGGGGATCGTTCTTGGCAATGCGGAACGGCCATTGCTCAAATATAATTTTGCTACCTTGATGCCTCCCGAAGGGGTCAATGAGGTATTCAAAAGAAGCGGTTTTATCCATCCGTTTTGGTCTCCGGCAGGGAAGGAGCTGACGCGTATACAGGCTCCGGACCATTACCATCATTATGGGCTGTGGAACCCTTGGACCCGGGTAGAATATAAAGGTAGGACAATCGATTTCTGGAATTTAGGGGAAAGACAGGGGACTGTTCGCTATGCGAATACCATTTCCCGTGTGAGCGGGCCGGTGTACGGGGCCTTCAAGGTACTGCATGAGCATGTGGTGTTCCAAAAGGATACGGAAGAAGTAGCCATCAACGAGGTGCAAGGGGTGAAAATTTTCCAACAAGAAGACAGAAAGGACGCCTACATTGCCGATATTAGTATTGACATGAATGGTGCCTCTGACCATGAGGTAATCCTAAAGGAGTACCGTTACGGCGGATTGGGTTGGAGAGCAACAGAAAAATGGCATAGGGACAACAGCGAAATAATTACTTCTGAGGGACTCAACCGCAAGGAGGCGGACGGAAGCTTGGCCAGATGGTGTATTGTCCAAGGCGAGATCGACGAAGGCTACGCCGCTGTAGTGATGATGTCTTTCCCGACCAATTACAACCACCCTGAGCCGCTGAGGATCTGGCCGGAGGATATTTATGACCGGGGAGATATGTTCGCTAATTTCTCTCCGACTAAGAACATGGACTGGAAACTGGAGCCGGGCAAGAAATACCAGTTGAACTACCGTTTTTATGTATCTGACCAAAAGATTTCTGCCGAGCAGGCCGAGGCTTTATGGCAGGCTTATGCTCACCCGCCCCAAGTCAAGGTGGTTGTGAAGAATTGAGACGGAGAATAGATAGGACGCAAGACATAAGACCAATAAATTACTGATAACCCAATAAACAATGCAATTAGTTAAAAGGAATACATTTTTGCTGGCCCTGCTTTTTTTAAGTTTGGTGGTTTTTACCAATGAAGCTTTCGCAAAAAAAAGCCTGAAAAACCTGAAGGTACTGGTCTACACCAAAAATGGTGAAGGCTATGTCCATGATAATATTCCCCATGCGGTCAAAGCCATTCAGAAGCTGGGAGAAGAACATAAATTCCAGGTGACTGTATCAGATGACCCCTCAGTCTTTACCGAAGACAACCTGCGTAAATTTGACCTGCTTCTGTTTCCCAGTACCAACAACGACGTTTTCGACACGGATGCCCAGCGATTGGCTTTTAGAAAATATATGCAGGCGGGCGGCGGCTTCGTGGGTTTGCATTCCGTCGTAGGGACAGAGCGAAAGTGGGAGTGGTTTAAGCAAATGCTGGGCGGCACCTTCGTTTGGCACCCAAAGTTTCAGCAATACCAGCTCCAGGTAATCGATCCGGCGCATCCTACTGTCCAAGGCTTGCCGACGGTATGGGAGAAGGAGGATGAGTGCTATTTTATAAAGGAAATCTATCCGGGAATTAAGGTGACTATTGCCCATAATCTAGAAAGTCTGGATGCAAGTGAAAAGGAACGGATAAGCACCTCCGCCGGTCCGTACTCCAAGTATTACCCTGCGGCTTGGCATCATCATTTTGATGGAGGCCATGTATGGATCACCGCTTTGGGGCACCATATCAAAGATTACGAAGACCCTGTCTTCCTCAGGCATGTCCTTCAAGGCATGCAATATGTCGCCGGCCAACTGAAGGGCTTGGACTATTCCAAAGCTTATGCGACTTCCCGGGACAGCCCAGTGAGGTATTAATAACTGAATATCAATGACTGTTAATAAACTACTATGAAGAAAGAAAATAAACCCAACGTTTCCAGGCGGAATTTCATGAAATCCACTACCAAAGGTGCCCTGGCCGCGTCTTTTGCCATTACCGGATTCCCTACCAT
This sequence comes from uncultured Roseivirgaceae bacterium, assembly GCA_964537165.1. Lineage (GTDB taxonomy): Bacteria > Bacteroidota > Bacteroidia > Cytophagales > Cyclobacteriaceae > DATGMS01. The sequence goes on from CAZHZP010000116.1 coordinate 4,530, forward strand.
CGTGCCGGCTTCCGTCTTAGGAAAAGATGCCCCCAGCAACAAAATCAATATCGGTCAGATCGGCTTTGGCAGAATAGCCAAAGGCCATGACCTTCCGGACACCATGCGCAATGACATCGCCCGCGTAATAGCGGTCAGTGATGTGGACAGCAAGCGGATGGAGATGGGCAAAGCCTGGATCGAGGGACAATACGCCAAAAAGACCGGCAAGTCCAATTTCGTCGATGTCAAGACCTACAGTGATTATCATGATCTTCTGGCAAGTAAAGACATTGACGCGGTCATCATCAGTACCCCCGACCACTGGCACGCCCAGCCTGCGATGGAGGCGGCTTACGCCGGTAAGGACATCTATCTCCAAAAACCCACCTCACTTACTATAGAAGAAGGCAGGGCGATGGCCGATGCTATCAGCCGTTCAGGGGTGATTTTTCAGATCGGCAGCCAGCAACGCTCCGTTTCTCCTTGGCCCCAGTTCAAACGGGCCTGCGAATTGGTAAGAAACGGAAGAATAGGCAAGCTTCACAGTGTGCATATCGGTCTTCCCGGTGACCCTCCCGGAGGAAGCACCCAAGAAATGCCGATACCAGAAAACCTTAATTACGACATGTGGCTGGGTTCTACCCCTGATGTCTATTATACCTTGGACAGGGTGCATTCCCAAACCAACCTGGACGACCGTCCCGGTTGGCTTCGCTGCGAACAGTTCGGCGCAGGGATGATCACCGGCTGGGGAGCGCATCATATTGATATCGGGCATTGGGGAATGGGGACAGAATATACCGGCCCAATCGAACTGGAGGGAAACGCTCAGTTCCCGACTTCAGGACTCTGGACGGTGCACGGGGATTTTAAAGTCACTTCCAAATACGCCAATGGCGTCACCATGTATATTGGAGGGGACAATCCCAACGGCATAAAATTCGAAGGGGAGGACGGATGGATCTTCGTCACCCGGGGCAATGTTGGCGTGACCGCCAGTGACCCTACGGGCGCTAAGACAAGCGAAGCTTTTAAGGCGAGCGATCCTAAAATCCTTACTTCCGTCATCGGCCCGGATGAAATCCATTTATATGAAAGTCCTGAGCACCACAAAAACTGGCTGGATTGTATCGTATCCCGTCAGCAGCCTATTACTCCTGCTGAAATAGCTCACCGTTCGTGCAGCGCTTGTTTGCTGGCGCATACCGCTATGAAGTTGCCTCGAAAACTCTACTGGGATCCATTGCGAGAGCGGTTCAAAAACGATGATGAAGCCAACTCCATGCTCAGGAGACCGCAGCGATACCCTTATGGTAGCGATTATGTACTTGCTTAGGAACCAGCATTCCTAGAAGATCGATTAACAATAAACCCAATTTCCTGTGAATAAACCGTTGTTACAGTCCTGGAGGTGGTACGGTCCAAATGACCCGGTTAGCTTATCGGATATACGGCAGGCCGGGGCTACAGGGGTGGTTTCCGCTTTACACCATATTCCTCATGGGGATATCTGGCCTTTGGAGCAGATTCTGGAGAGAAAGTCAACCATTGAAGCTGCCGGCCTGGAATGGGTGGTGGTGGAGAGCGTGCCGGTGCATGAGGCGATCAAAACCCGCTCCGGTAAAGCCGAAGGCTATCTCGAAAATTACCGCCAAACTTTGAAGAATCTTGCTTCGGCTGGCATTTATACCGTCTGCTATAACTTTATGCCGGTATTGGACTGGACCAGGACACAGCTGGCGTATACTTTAGCCAATGGGGCCAAAGCCCTTTATCTGGACTGGATTGACCTGGCGGTATTTGATAAGTATATCCTACGGCGCGAAGGTTTTGAACATTTTTATCGGCCCGAGGTGCTTTCCCAGGTAGATGAGCGCTTTCGTACCATGTCACCCGGGAGACTGGAAGAGCTGACGGAGATTGTTTTGATGGGGGTCCCCACCGAAGGCAGCATTACCTTAGAACATCTTCACCGGAGTATCGACATCTATAAAGCGATCGGCAAAGAAGGGTTGCTGGACAATTTGGGTTATTTTTTGGAAAGCATCCAGGAAGTCTGTGAGGCATACGGCATCCAGATGACCATTCATCCAGATGACCCTCCCTTTTCGATCCTGGGACTGCCGAGAATCGCTTCAGGCGGAGAGGATCTCCATAAAATCTTAAACAGCGTCAACCGGCCTTTCAATGGAGTATGCTTTTGCACAGGTTCTTTGGGCGCCGGGGATGCCGGGGTATTGCCCCAGGTGCTAAAGGAAATAGGTGACCGGGTACATTTTGTCCATTTAAGAAATGTCAAAAAGGATGCCTTAGGTAATTTTTACGAATCCGACCACCTGGACGGCGACGTGGACATGCAGGAAGTGATGAAGGAGCTGGTGCTGATAAACCAAAAAAGAGATCGTCCCATCCCGTTCCGGCCCGATCACGGACACCAGATGCTGGATGATCTGACTAAAGTCACCAATCCCGGCTATGCTGCTATCGGAAGACTAAAAGGCCTGGCCGAGCTACGGGGCTTGGAGGCGGGCATTCAATGGAGTTTGCGACAGAAGGAGAGGGGGGCTTATAGCCCAAACTCGATCGAAATACCGAACAAGCATTAACCAAGCAGTTAACAATCAAATAATCAACAACAATTAACCCTTATACCTATGAGAAACTCTACTTATTTAAAATTGGGGATGTTACTATTCCTGATGGGTTTGGGTACCAGTCTTCTGGCCCAAACCGTCCGCGTGACTGGGCAGGTCACCGACGAATCCGGGGAGCCTATCCCCGGAGCAACCGTGCTGGTGAAAGGAACTACCTCGGGGATGGCTACTGACCTCGACGGCCGGTATTCCCTGTCAGCCTCGGGAGATGCGGTGCTTGTTTTCTCCTTTATCGGCTATCAAAGCCAGGAGGTGGAGGTTGGAAATCGGTCCGTGATTGACATCGTACTGATATCGGATTTCGGTTCACTCGAAGAAGTTGTTGTCATCGGTTACGGAACGGCCAGGAAAAGAGACCTTACCGGAGCTGTTTCGTCTGTAAGGGCAGACCGTCTCGAAAACGAGAACCCCAACTCCGTTCAGGATGTCCTCAGGGGCAATATTGCAGGACTGAATGTAGGAATGGAAACATCCGCTAAAGGTGGCGGTGGATTGGAAGTCCGTGGAAGGACTTCTCTGAATGCCGGTAGAAGTCCTCTTATCGTGTTGGACGGTGCTATCTATTATGGACAGCTCTCCGATATCAATCCCAATGATA
>CAZHZP010000117.1:0-7691 GCA_964537165.1 uncultured Roseivirgaceae bacterium
CCCAATCCGGATATCCATGTGACCGTGATGCCGATCATTTCCTGCTACGAGGGCTTTGAACTAGCACAGATCAATCCCAGGGAGTATATTGATCTGCTTAAGGGCTCTCTGCAGGGGCTTTCCAGGTTTTCTCTGGAATTCCGGGGTGTGACCGCTTCGCCGTCCTGTATCATGGTCAAGGGATATCCCTTGGATGATACTTTGGAAGAAATCAGAAACCGGCTACGCCAGGCCTTTAAAGATTCCCCTTTGGAACAATCCTTAGATAAAAGATACCCTTTGCAGACCGCGCATGCTACGGTGATCAGGTTTAAGCAGCCGGTGCTGAGACAGGAAGAGATTTTGGCACAACTGGAAGCGTTTCGCGACTTTTATTTTGGAAAATTTGAAGTGAAAGAGCTCGAACTGGTATTTAATGATTGGTATCAACGGGAGGAAAAGGTGCAGAAACTGTTTGTTTTTAGGCTGGGGGAAGATTAACCGGCATTGCCTGACAAAAAGGTCATTTGAATTGGAAAAAGAGTATCCGCCAGTGAAAAAATCCATTTGAAATGAGAAAAACGCAGACCGGAGACGAATAACTCCGTTTTCCGCTAAAAAAATCCCATTTTCGCCGAAAAAACGTATTTGCCGTGAAAAAAACGTACTTTCCATTCGAACAAGTCGATTTTCCGCAGAAAAAATCCGATTTCCTCGCAAAAAATGCGTTTGCCATGAAAAAAACGCGATTGCCGGAGGAACAAGTCCGTTTGCTACGGAAAAAATTTTATTTCCGTTAAAAAAGTCCTATTTCCGAGGAAAAAACGCGTTTGAAATGAAAAAACGTGTTGGCAGAGGTATAAGACCGTTCGTTTGCCGTCGAAAAAATTCTGTTTCCGCTAAATAAGCCTTCAGCGAACTGACACCTCTCGTCGATAAGTTGCGTATACGTTGCATAACCCGACGAAAACAAGAACGGCAGATGTCAATTAACAATAATTAACCCCCTCAATATCGACGGGAAATTTGTAATATCTATTTTTGAATTGCTGTAAAAAGTCTCTTATGATTTATAAGTTCATGCGACAGCAAATTTTAACCCCCAAATATTTAAAAACGGATATTTATAAGATTCATCGTTATCATCGCAACACTTTGGTCATTCAAGCCGAAGGGAAGTGTTAGTTGCAGATACCCATAACTAAATTATCCTCCCATCTTCTTAATCTCATCCGAACTCAGAGCTAGAAACTTTTCAGTATCAATCCTCAGAAAAAAATCATGAATTCTAATTATTTTAAGATTGTGTTATTCGGGTTGTTCTTTATTGTTTCAGTAAACTTATGGGGGCAAACAAGGAAAGATTATCTAAGGTTGATCACAGCAGGGGAAGTTAGCACTGAAAATACAGTAAGCGAAACCGATACCATACCGGTTGAGATTGTCGACGGTTGGATTGTCTTGAAAGTTCAAATAGGCGATTCAACAAAAAACTATATTTGGGATACCGGAACTTCCTATTCGACTACTCGCGATACAGAAAGTGGGTTCAGCAGGCTGGAAGCACAGGATGTTGCATTTAATGACATAGTTGGGAATAGTATAAATTCAGAACTCTACAAGCTAACTGCTATGTCTTTAGGGAAATTTTCATTCCATAATGTGACGTTCATGTTTCTCGATACAAAGGCCGTTGCAAATGGTGCGTTGTCCCGATTTGATGGCCTTTTAGGATTAAATGTTATTGATAAAGTTAATTGGAAATTCAATTTTGATGACGGATTTGTTGTGATTTCTAAAACACCTTTTGAGGTGGAAAAGGATAAAACGGTTCGATATGCCAATTACATAGACCATAATTCGTTCTTAACGCGAATTAAGTTGAGAAGCGGCAAAATGTTGAAGCTTAATGTGCTAATTGACTTTGGCGTCACAAACAGTTCATTATATCTGAGTAAATCATATATGAAGGAGTTTGAAGACAATAAAACAGAAGTTTTTACAGGGGTGGGAATTGGAGTAGGTGGGGCCGGAGAGACTGAGAAACTGTACGTAATCTCAGATCCATTTGAATGCATTTATGGCCCAAAAGGAAAAGAAATGACGATACATACAAAGATTACTATTGGTAGTGAAAATGAGAGGAATGTAGTTGGCAGCACGTTCTTTACTAAATATAATTTTGTAAGAAATTCAACCAATTCTACATTTACATTTTATGACCGTCAGGCCTCACAACCTTAGCATTTCTGTGTCAGTCGTCTTTATGACTATATCTGTCATACTTGGTTCTCATCCATCATCAACTCATCCTGTCCAGCATCTGTATCCTGTGCGAATCCAGCTTGATAAAGATAAAAAGCAGGATGGTGAATGACCACAAGGAAGAGCCGCCGTAACTGAAGAAGGGCAGGGGAATGCCCACCACCGGAAAAAGGCCAATGGTCATGGCGATATTGATCGAGAAGTGGAAGAGCAGCAAGGAGACCACACAGTAGCCATAGACCCTCGCAAAACGTGTTTTCTGCCGCTCCGAGAGAATGATCAGCCGGATCAGGAGCGCCACGAACAGTGAAATAATGATCAGGCTACCCACCCATCCAAACTCCTCACCGAGGGTACAAAAAATGAAATCCGTATGTTGCTCTGGGACAAAGTCGAATTTGGTCTGGGTGCCCTCTAGATAACCTTTGCCCAAAAAGCCACCCGAGCCGATTGCTATCTTAGATTGGGTGACGTTCCACCCTACGCCGAGCGGATCAAGATCAGGGTTAAACAACACCATGATCCGGTTTTGCTGGTGGACAGGGAGTTTTGAGACGACAAAGTCCAGGCTGTAGCTGTAACCGATAATAAGGGCGCCTGCGATAGAGAAAAAGGCAATACGTTGCCAGCTTTTCTTTCCCGCCAGGATCAAGAGGAGCATTAAAGCCACCACCCCCGCCACCAGGTAGAGGTTGTTCTCGATACCTAATGCGAGCAGGGAAACCGCGACAAAGGAGAGGCCGATGACGTAATATCGTTGGGGAAATCCTTCCCGATAAAGCATGATGAAAAAAGCGCTGTACACCATGGCGGTTCCCGTATCGGGCTGGAGCATGATCAGGGATACCGGTAAAGCAATGATGGCCAGGGCCCGCCATTGGTGCTTAAACTGGCCCAAATCCACCATGGGGCGTTCCAGGTACTTAGCCAGGGTAAGGGCGGTTGCGAATTTTGCGAATTCAGCTGGCTGAAGCCGGAAGGCCCCGATTTCGAACCAGGCGCGCTGGCCGTTGATTTCTTTTCCTATAAAAGGCGTAAGAAGCAGGATGATAATAAAGAAGCCGTATAAAAATATGCTGAGGTTCTCAAACAGCCGATAATCCGCGACCATGATCACGGTGATCAACAATATTGCCGTCCCGATCCATACCAACTGCTTCCCTGAATTGATCGAGAAGTCGAAGATGCTTTTGGCAGCTTGGCCATCAAACACGGCCGCATAGATATTGAACCACCCAATAATCACTAGGAGGGAATAGATAAGGATGGTGGGCCAATCTACTTTATTGATATATAATTCGTCCTGTCTCAAATCAGTCTAAGAAATCTCCTGCTAACACATATTCTTCCAAAGCAGGCCGCTCGACCGAACCTCTGAGGTACTTTTCGATCATCAGGCTAGCGGTACTGGCTGCGGCCCGACCTCCCCAGCCCGCATTTTCCACATAGACCGCAATGGCGATCTTGGGGTCATCTTTTGGCGCAAAGGCAATGAATACCGAATGGTCTTCCCCCTGGGGGTTTTGGGCGGTCCCGGTTTTTCCCGCGACCACAATATCCTTAATAATCGCACGGGCTGCCGTACCGTATAATGCCTCTGCCATAGCGTCCTGCACCATGTCAAAATGGTGGGCATCGACTCCCACATCCATTCTGGTCCGGTAGTGTTCAGGAATCCGGGTGTTATCGCCGTCAATGGCTTTGATCAGGTGTGGGGGGTAATAGTAGCCCTTGTTGGCGAAGATCGCACTAAGATTGGCCATTTGCAAGGGGGTGACCAACAACTCTCCCTGCCCGATGGAGAGCGAGTAAATGGTGGAGTATCGCCATCTTCCCTCGCCGTAGATTCTGTTATAGAGCGTGCTTCCCGGGATGCTGCCCGACTTTTCTCCCCCCATATCTATTCCTAGCCTGACACCCAATCCGAATTTCATGACGGCTTCTTTCCATTGGTCCAGACCGATCTGTGTATCAATATATGTGTTTGAAGAGACTCCTTTATTGATCATTTGGCGGAAGGCCTGGTGATAGTAGGGGTTACAGGAGTTCCTTATCGCGCCGAACAGGTTGGTCGGGGAGGGATGATTGTGACAGGCCACCAGCGAACGGTTGCACGCATAGGTGGTGTTAGGGGTCAGCACGCCATCCTGCAGCCCGATCAGGGACTGCACTATTTTAAATATAGAACCGGGGGGATAAAGCGCCATCACCGGGCGGTTGTAAAGCGGCTTGTCCAAATCCCTGCTTAACACGCCAAAGTTTTCCCCGAATTTTGAACCTGCGAGTAAGCCGGGATCATAGACAGGGGCGGAGATCATGGTGAGGATTTCTCCCGTCTTGGGTTCTATGGCCACTACCGAACCCCTTTTGCCCTCCATGAGTTTTTCCCCGTAGGTTTGAAGCGCAAGGTCAATCGTACTCTGGATATTGATCCCCGCTATGGAAGCAGTGTCCAGTTCCCCGTTCTTAAAAGAGCCCTTATCCACCCCCCTGACATTGACCATCTTATATTTGACGCCTTTTCTGCCTCTTAAGTCCTTTTCATAAAAAGACTCTAAGCCCGTATGTCCGATGTAGTCTCCCTGCGAATAATAATGTGAGGTATCCCTTTCCAACTGGTCGCCGTTGATCTCGCCGATATAACCCAGGGCATGGGCCGCCCTCGGCTGGGGGTAAGCCCTCACCGAGCGCGTCATTACAAAGAGGCCGGGGTAATCGATCAGGTAATCCTGGATTCGGGCAAAATCCTCGTTTGAAATTTGTTTGATCAGGGAGGAGGGTTTGACCCAGGAATATTTTTTTGCGGCGTCAAAATTTTCTATAAGGGCTTCTTTTTCGATCCCAAAAAGCTCACAGAACTGGGCGGTATCTTTCACACTGAACTCCCGGGGTATCACCATCAGATCAAAGACAGGGTTGTTGAATACCATCAGGTTGTTGTTCCTGTCATAAATCAGTCCACGGTAAGGATGGTCGACGATTCTTTGAATCGCATTTCTCTCCGCCCTTCTCAAAAAGCTATCATCTGCTACCTGAATCATAAACAGCTTGACCAGCAAAGTCAAGCCGACCAATACTATAACGATGATAAGAATGACAGGTCTTCGATCGTCCATTAAATTCCCCTCCTTCTTTTATAAAACAGCATTTGAACCATGATCCCCAGCACCCAGACAAATACGACGCTACTCAAAGCCCTTTTAACGACGGGAAGGTATAACCCTGTTCCCAAACTGTCAATATAAAAGAAAATAAAATGATGGAGCAAGATAAGTGGGAGGCTATAGGTTACATACCAGCCCATCCCCACGTTCAATATGGAAGGCTGGACGTTGTCATCGTAACCCCCGGTAGGAATGATTGCATTGATCCAAGTGTTTCGGACAAACGCTACGGCCACCAAGCTTGCCGAATGAAAGCCCAACGTATCGTAAAAAATATCAATACCGAGCCCTAAGGCGAAGGCGATCAGCATCAGAGGAATGGACTTTACCTCTAAAGGCAACAACAGGATGTAGAAAACATACAGAAAGCAGAAGGCTACATCAAAGAGCACGAGGTTTTTGAGTACAAAGACCTGTACCAATAAATACACAAAAAAGCTTGCGATAGAAGGGATGATGATCTTGTTATTCATTGGGCAAAGTTCCTGAAGCTTGGTGAAGGGAATCCAGTTCGGCCTCCATGGTATTTTCTACTAAATAGACATAAGTAAGCTTGGTGAAATCAGCTGCCAATTTCATGGTGATGTCCAGGTAGTTGGTCTCCTCTCCCGGCGCTACTTCTTCTACCACGCCCACAGGGATGCCCTCGGGGAAAATGGAGTTGTACCCGGAGGTAACTATGGTGTCGCCCGCCTCAATTTCCACATGCCGTGGCACGTAAATCAGTTTCGCTCGTTGGGGGTCCTTACCGTCCCACTGGGTAGATCCGAATACATCGGTTCTTTGGATTTTGGAGGAGACCAATACCTCGGTGTGCAAAATAGACAATACCGAAGCGAAGTTATTGGATACCCCTTTGACCCGGCCTACGATCCCGTCTTCATTAAATACCCCCATGCCTTCCTTGATGCCGTGTTTTCTCCCCTTATTTAAAGTCAGGTGATTTTGGTTGAGATGAATGGAGTTATTGATGACTTTCGCTGAGCGAAATTCAAAATGATGGCTTAGAACACTGTCCAGCTCAAGGGTCACGCTATCAGCAGGACGCTGATAATGATGCAGTTCCTGGATCAACGCGGCATTTTTTTCCGCTAAGGCATCATTGGCCGTAGCTAAATGGAAATATTCCGTAAAATTGTCCTGAAAAGCCAATAACCTCCCAGAAAACGCATTGGAGCTGTTGAAGAAAACGGCTCCTTGGGGAGAATTGTAGGAGACGATGAGCCCTATGGCCATCGCCTCCAATAATGCAAATAACAGAAATGCCCTTAGGCGGAACAGGAATAATAAAATGCGCTGCATTCAGTCATTAGGTCATCAGAACGGTTCTGAAGCTTTTTATATTTTTAAGGGCCACGCCTGTGCCTCTCACTACCGCCCTCAAGGGATCTTCGGCAATGTGGATAGGGAGTTTGGTTTTTTGATGAAGCCTTCTGTCCAGCCCTTTGAGTAAGGCGCCGCCGCCGGTGAGGTGGATGCCGTTGTCATAGATGTCGGCGGAGAGTTCCGGTGGGGCGATTTCCAGCGCTTTTAGTACGGCTTCTTCAATTTTAGAAACTGATTTGTCCAAAGCAAAAGCAATCTCGGAGTAGGAGACCTTGATTACTTTTGGAATACCGGTCATTAAGTCCCTGCCTCTGATTTCATAATCATCGGGTGCGTCGTCCAGCTCAGTGAGAGCGGAGGCAATAGCAATCTTAACGTTTTCGGCAGAACGCTCACCAATCAGGAGGTTGTGCTGCCTGCGCATATAGTCCAGGATGTCCTTGGTAAAGGTGTCTCCCGCAATTCTGATGGATTGATCCGCTACGATGCCCGACAATGCGATGAGGGCGATCTCGGTCGTTCCTCCTCCGATGTCCACAATCATGGAACCCATCGGTTTTTCGATATCAATCCCGATTCCGATAGCCGCAGCTAACGGCTCGTAGATCATGTAGACTTCCTTGGCGCCTGCATGCTCCGCTGAATCCCTTACCGCCCGTTTTTCTACTTCGGTAATGCCTGATGGGATACAGATGACCATCCGGTGGGATTGGGGAAACATCCCTTTTTTATGTCCGGGGATCATTTTGATCAGGCCTCTGATCATCTGTTCGGCTGCGTAGAAATCCGCAATCACTCCGTCTTTTAAGGGGCGGATGGTCTTGATGTTCTCGTGCGTTTTCTCGTGCATGTTCATCGCCTCCTTGCCTACGGCCAGTACCCGGTTGGTGGTTTTGTCGATTGCGATGATGGACGGTTCGTCTACTACAATTTTATCTTTATGTATAATGAGTGTAT
>CAZHZP010000118.1:0-7650 GCA_964537165.1 uncultured Roseivirgaceae bacterium
TTTGGAGGGCATGGAATAAAATTTTCCCGTAAAGGAGGACTGGCACCAGGAGCAAAACTATCTTTATTAGGAGATCATGCTATTAAAATAGGCCCGGAAACTATACTTGCTTTAAAGGGAGATGGAGCCACTTTCGTAGAATGGGACTGTGATGGTTACAAAACAATGGCCATCGGCGCAGAAATTGAATTTTCTGAAAACCTCTTTGTTCCTGCCAATTTAAATGGAAACATTGAAGCAACACGCATAAAAGGCAGATTCAATACAGTTGTGTCCGATTGGAATGACATGCTGGTGGAGGTAAGTATAGAACCATTTCAGATAAAGGGACTTAAGGATTTCGTATTTGAAATAAAAAGAGCTGTTTTTGATAATAGCAGCGTTCGTAGTGTACCTGGAATGTCTTTCCCTCAAGGGTACGAAAGTGCTCTTTCTGGAGCTATCTGGAAAGGAATTTATATTGATGAGCTTTCACTTAGCCTACCCAGCCAATTCAATAAAAAAGGAAGTGAAAAGAGAACCCAAATTGAAATTCATAAAGCCATTATTGATAGCAGAGGGATCTCCACTATTGCTGAAGCAAGTAATAAATCGCTTGTTGAAGAAGGAGCCATGAGAAAATGGAAATTTACTGTAGATGCTTTTCAACTTCATATCGTTTCTAACAAATTAAAGGGTGCAGGTTTTGAAGGTGAAATAACGTTGCCTATTGCAAAGGATAAGCCATTTCAATACAAGGCGGTCATAAGTTCAGAAGATAATTATGCTTTTACCATGTTCTTACCAAAAGGGGACAATATGGAATTTGATTTTCTACATGGTACAGGGGTAGAAATATATTCCACTTCCTACTTAGAAGTTGCGGTCAAAGATGGAGAGTTTCTTCCCAAAGCACATCTAAATGGGAATATGTCTATTGCTACCAAGGGCGGAGAAATGACTATTGCCGGGTTGGAATTTAATGGGCTTCAGATTCAGGTTGAGCAACCTTATATGCAAATTGGTGGATTCGGAATAAAAGGGGGAAATGATAAAAACAAGTTGGGAAGTTTTGGTATTGGCATCAACAATATACATGGAGGAACAGCCGGTGATGAAATGCAATTGTCATTTGATGCCGCTGTAAGTCTTACAGGAAAAGATGGAGGGAGTTTTGGTGGAGAAGCAAGATTGATATTAGTAAGTAAATTAAAAGAAACTGGAGAAGCACAGGAATGGGTATATGACCGACTTGACGTTAGCAAAATTGGTATAGATATTAATACAGGAGCTGTGGGAATCAATGGTTCCCTTGCCTGGTTTAAGAAAGATCAACTATATGGAGATGGCTTTAGAGGTGATGCTACTTTGAAAATGCTGGAAGGAGGGTTGACGGTACAGGCTGTCGCTTTGTTTGGAAGAAAAGAGAATCTTCGGTATTGGTTCGCCGATGCTCTCTCTAAACTGCCTCCTGGTATGGGTGTAGGGGCTATTGAGTTCAAAAGCTTTGGAGGTGGTGCTTTTTATCATGTAAAACAATCTACAGAAGGCATGGCAAGCCCGTTGGGACGTTCTATCTCGGGGGTGTCTTATGTGCCAGATGAATCCACTTATCTTAAAGTAAAGGCCAGTATAGGCATTGCCACTGCAGGGTCATCCAGCGTATTTAACGGTGATGCCACCTTGTCCATAACCTTTAATCAAGGAGGAGGAGTCAGAGAGATTGATCTTCAGGGAAATGGCTATTTTATCCAACCTATGGAAGCTATTTCAATCAAAGGCCTTTCAGAGAAGGTTAATAATACAGTCAATGATGTGGCAGAAATTTTGGAGCCCAAAGCTGCTATTGCTGCTCATATACATATCAATTACGATATCCCCAACAAAACCCTGCATGGTAATTTTGAAGTTTTTGTGAATGTGGCTGGAGTGGTCAAAGGTATAGGTGCTGGAAGTAGAGCAGGATGGGCAGTCCTGCACGTATCTCCAGAGGATTGGTATATCCATATAGGCAGCCCTACAGATCCGGTAGGGTTACAGATTTTGGGTATAGTAAAAACGCAAAGCTATTTTATGGTAGGAGATTATATCCCAGGGAGTCCTCCTCCACCTGATAACGTCTCTGAAATTCTAGGCGGTATCGATCTCAATTATATGGAGAGCCTGAATGCGCTTGGCGAGGGAAAAGGAATAGCCTTTGGTTCCCGTTTTGGAATGGATACCGGTAATTTAAGTTTTTTGATGTTTTATGGAAGGTTTGCAGCAGGAATGGGCTTTGATATGATGCTAAAAGATTATGGACAAGCTACTTGTGTAGGAAGCGATGCCCCGTTAGGCATTAATGGATGGTATGCCAATGGACAATCCTATGGCTTTTTCCAAGGGGATATAGGAATCAAGGTTAAGCTTTTTGGAAAAAATAGAAAAGTGGAGATCTTGGAAATCTCTGCTGCAGCGATCTTACAAGCCAAACTGCCCAATCCATTTTGGATGCGGGGTATTGTTGGTGGGAATTTCAGTGTAATGAACGGTTTAGTAAAAGGTAGCTGCAAGTTTGAAATAGTAATTGGTGAGGACTGTAGAATTGTTGATGGTTCGATATTAGAATCCATTCAGGTAATCTCGCAGGTAACACCTAATGATGGAGAAAGAGACGTCAGTGTGTTTGCCGCCGCTCAAGGTATCTTCAATATGGAAGTAGGAAAGGTTTTTGAAATGTTGGATCTGGATGACCAAAAGAAAGAGTTCAGGATTAAGATGGACTATTTTAGACTTATGAATGGTTCAGAAGAGATACCGGGTTCCATGAAATGGAATGACCAGTTGGATGTTGTCGCTTTCAAACCTACAGATATATTGCCTTCTGAAAAACAGGTTAAACTACAGTTGCAAATAAGTTTTGAAGAGAAAAAAGGAGGTGCTTGGATACCTGTGGTTGTTAATGGTAAAAAAATAGTAGAATATAAAGAAATTTCGTTTACTACTGATAAAGCACCAGATCATATTCCTGCCCATAATGTAGCATACAGCTATCCTATTGCAGGACAGTTGCACTTCCACAAAGAAGAATATAGTCAGGGGTATATAAAGTTATTCAGTGGGCAGCCAGAACTTTTCAAAATGGGCGCAGAGTGGGTGCAAACTGGGAGGTTTAGAACAATAGAAGGCACTACAATCAATTTTGATTTTACCTATGCACAGGAACAAATCAATTTTAGTATTCCTGCTGGATTGAAAAACAATCAAATATATGTACTGGAAATTGTAAATATTCCTGTAGTAAAGGCACAAGCAATAGATAGAAATGTGGAGAAATCTACAACTGCACTTACTTTGACAGGTGAGAGTACTACTGAAATCAAATCAAATAAGGCAGCGGGGACAATAGAGGAGCTTCAGGAAAAAGTGATCTATTCCGCTTACCTGCAAACCAGCAAATATGCCACTTTTACAAAAAAGGTGAAGGCATTATCAATAACAAGTACCTGGAGAGTACCGATCAGGCCAACCATACATGAGCTAAATGCAACCATCCAGGGAAATGAAACATTTGATATATATGAAATTAACGCACAGGAACGCAGCCTTCCATTGATAACTTTTGAAGCCAACCTGGACATCCCATGGTTTAAAGATGAGATTAAGCCATTGGCCTACCCAGTAAACTACCCCGCTTATGGACTGGAATACACCTGGAGAGAAGTACTGCCTTATGGTGCTCCTCCATCCCGGGCAGTATATATCCGGCAGATGGAAGAAGAGTTGACACTCAATGAAGAGCATGCAATGATCAACATACCGATTGCTTCACCGGAAAATTCTACCATTGTATATAACCTGCCCTTGGTAATGTATCGGGATTATACAGATTTGCGGCAACAGGCATCTATACAGGCAGGTAGAGGGAAAGCAAATGATTGGATGAAAAGGATCATGAACATTCCATTCCCTGGAATAAATTCAGGCACTACTTATAAAGTGAAAATGCAGTACATGTTGCCAGGTATCGATAAGGTGACTTCTCAAGAAGAGATCAATTTTAAAATAAACTGATAAAGGATATATGATGACATTTTTTATAAACCCTTTTAAAGTTCTTTTGAAAAGACCCCAATATTTGCTTTTGGCAATGGTGCTATTTGTGGCCCTTAAAGGGTTCGGGCAGCAGAATACTCCGGAGAAACTTCCGCAGATCAAGGCAGCGGCTAGGGCAGGAGAAAATAAAATCTTGCTGCGATGGGCACCCAATGAGCCTGCGGCGTGGCAACTCCTGAGTAAATACGGGTATAAAATAGATCGGGTAACACTGACCAGAAATGGGAAAATGCTCGACAAACCTGAATTGATAAACATACATGAAGCGATACTAAAGCCAGATCCGTTGCCAAGCTGGGAGCAGTTGGTGGACGAAGATCCTTATGCAGCCATTGCAGCTCAGGCAATATATGGAGAAACCTTTGAGTTGACTGATGATTACCAAGAGGATATCATTCAGATTATTAACAAATCCAGGGAGTTGGAGCAACGTTTTTCCTTTGCTTTGTTTGCTGCGGACATGTCGGCAGTAACAGCAAAAAAATCTGCTTTAAGCTATACCGATACCCAAGTGAAACCAGGGGAGCGTTATCTGTACCGGGTGTACAGTGCAGCACCGCTACACATTGTCCAGGTAGATACAGGATATGTTTATATAGGGCTTGAAGATTACGAGGAGCTGATTAGACCTGAGGCTCCGAAAGCGAATTTTGGTGATAGGCATGTAATACTCCAATGGAATAAGATGAACTATGCCGATATTTATACCGCTTATGAAATAGAGCGTTCCAGTAATGGGGGTAAAACTTTCGCACCGATTACAAATTTACCCATAATCAGTAGCGAATCCCCCAAAGGGATGCCTTCACAATACATATTTTATACTGATTCCCTACCCAATAATAATCATGAATACCAGTATCGCATCAGAGGTTTGACCCCTTTTGGTGAAAAGGGTCCCTATTCCACCGCCGTGGCAGGTATGGGCAGGGATGAACTAGGCGCCAACCCGGCCATATCAGCACATAAAGTTATCAACAATAATTCAGTAGAACTGAGCTGGTTTTTTGATGACAGGTTTAACTACCAATTGGAAAGTTTTACTTTATCCAGGGCGAGAAAGGCCAACGGGCAGTATGAAATTGTAGCCCATAATATTCCTGCTGATAGGCGTATGGTCATGGATAAAAGTCCTCATACGACAAATTATTACAAAATTACCGCTGTGGGCAAGTATGGCCAAGAAGCAGTTTCTATGCCCTACCTTGTGCAACTGATAGACAGCATTCCTCCAGCTAATCCTGTTGGCCTTAGCGGAAAGGTTGATACGACAGGTTTAGTGACCCTTACCTGGAAGGCCAATACTGAGGAAGACCTTCGGGGATACCGGGTTTTTAGGAGCTACTTTCAGGAGGAAGAATTTATTCAGATTACAGTAGAACCAGTATCCAATACGATATTTTATGATACTATTCCTGTTAAGGCTATAACAGAAAAAGTGTATTACACGGTTGTGGCAGTGGATCTTCACTATAACCCTTCCGACTTTGCTGAACCTGTGGCACTTGTTCGACCTGACATGCGCCCTCCGGTACCTCCTGTCTTTACGCAAATAGAAGCAAAACAGGAAGGCATACAACTAGCGTGGATACCGAGCTCCAGTACTGATGTTAAAGACCATTTATTATACAGAAAAACGGACAATGATCAGCAATGGAAGCTTATTCACGTTTTCAATGCCACTGATAGTGTTTGGTTGGATGTGAAAGTAAGTCCAGAGAGATATTACCAATATACTATGATCGCCGTGGATCAAACCAGATTGGAGTCAAAACCCTCACAGCCCTTAGGAGCGAGCCCTTTGAACATAATGGTAAGAAAAGGGATAGGAAGACTTTATCATACTCAAGGAGAAGAAACCAAAACTATTACTTTAGGCTGGGAGTATGGCGAACCTGGTGTGGAACATTACCTGATTTTTCGGGCTGATGAAGAAAGTGCCATGGCACCATTGGAATCGGTAAAAGCCGGGGAAAAGAAGTTTACGGACACTCGGGTGCATCAAGGCAAAAGTTATCGCTATCAGGTGATGGCACAATTTGAAGACGGATCGCAGTCGGCCCTGAGCGAAGAGGTGAGGGTGAAAGTTAAGTAGAAGAATAGGCTTTAGACAACATACATAAGATATTAGATAGAGATCTTGATAGGAGAAGGTTGTCATTCCTGACGTAGCGTAGATCAGGAATCCCTAGGGCAAAGGGCGGTAGGCAAAAGCCAGAAGTATAAACTAGGACAGGAGATGACAGTAAATCCAATCCTGAAAGGATTGAACGTGAAAGAACAATATGAAAAAATTTATACCTTTTTTATTGACCTTATTGGTAGGAGTCCTGTTACGGCTACCTGTTGTCGCCCAATCCTATCCCGTACAGGCGACAGTGCAGCTTACGCCACCCTATTCCCTTTACCTGGCAGATTATGCAGCGCCGGGGAGCAACAGAATCATGGCCAATTTCCTGCTGAGGGACCTTTCCCGACAAGACCTCCAAATCAGGCTCAGGCTTACCATAGAAGGGGTAGGGATATCCATCACCACGAGGCCCGACTTCAGGCCTCAGCCTTTGTACCTACAAGGTGGTTTGCCCCTCATGCTCGATGCTGTTGACCTTGCTCCTTATTTTGATCCTCACAACCTTGTTTTCCAAGGGATTTCCAAGCAAGAAGTCCAAAAAGGGGGCAGGCTGCCGGAGGGCCTGTACCGAATCTGCATCCAAGTGCTCGATTATAACCTTGGGGCCGAGGTCTCTAATCAGGCCTGTGGTACGGCATGGCTCATCCTCAACGACCCGCCCATAATCAACTTGCCCAGGCAGGGGGAGAAGCTGAGGGCACAGGACCCACAGAACATCCTGTTCCAATGGACGCCACGGCATACTGGCTCCCCAAACTCGGCCTTCAATACCGAATATGACTTCCAGTTGGTGGAGCTATGGCCCGACAACAGGGACCCTAACCATGCGATCCTCAGTATCCCGCCCATCTTTGAGACCACCACCTTTAGCACCAGCCTCCTATATGGGCCTGCCGAAACACCGCTAGAGCCCGGAAGGAGGTATGCTTTTAGAGTTAGGGCAAGGGCCACGACGGGGATCGAGGGTATGGACCTTTTCAAGAATGATGGTTACAGCGAAGTACATTCTTTTACCTATGGCGATGCCTGCACGCCCTCCATGATGGTGGCTGCCACTGCCCTTAGCAGTAGCAGGATAGAGGTCAGGTGGGACAGCCAGCCTTTCCATACCGAGTTCATTGTGCGTTATAGAAAGAAGTCGGGTAAACCTACCGGTTGGCAGGAAAAGCGCACCTATCTCAACGATCTGGTAATGGACGGCCTCTTGTCTCAGACCGAATATGAGTTCCAAGTGCTGGGCATCTGCGGTTCCTTGAACGGCGTACCTTCTGAAACGGTAAGCATGGCCACCTCGGAGGTGCCCCTTGTCAGCTTCACCTGTGGGGCGGGACCCGGTGCCTTTGACCTGGAGAACCAGGCCCCTTTGGAAGAGCTCAACCGGGGCGAGGTGTTCAGGGCCGGCGATGTGGAAGTGACCGCCCTTGACGTAAAGGGTGGCAACGGCA
>CAZHZP010000119.1:0-7639 GCA_964537165.1 uncultured Roseivirgaceae bacterium
CCGAGTACCTTATACGTCTCGGAGCCCTTTTTCTAAGCCGAACCAAATTTAGTCTGTCTTATCTTGTACCGTCCGTCACCCCGCGGAAATAACCTACCGACTCAGCAATTCCTGCCAGGGGCTCTTTCATATCTTTTTCATATTCCAGGCTACATACGCCGGCGTATTTCACTTTGCGCAGCATCTTGACGAAGTCAGGGATATCGATAACCCCGCGCCCTAGCTCACAGGTCTTCCCTTCTGCTTCAGCTGCTGTCACATTCTTTAAATGCATGTCAAAAATCCTGTCAGCATATTTTTTCAGGTCAGCGATAGGATCATGCCCATCCCGCATATTGTGTCCCATGTCAAAACACAGCCCGATCCTCGGATCGAGATTTTTGATCCGGTCTATAATAGAGGTAGCATTGGGATAGAGCTTATCTTCGGGTCCATGGTTATGGATGGCGTACCGTATGTCATATTCCTTAACCTTAGCGTCCAAATAGGCTAAGTCCTCGTGGGCGGGGATACCGACGACCATATCTACACCGACTCTTTTGGCGTATTCAAAAGCTTTATCTATCTCCTCCGGTGATTTAGTATAAATCGGCCCCACCGCATAGCCAGTCACACCGGACGCTTTGAGTTGTGCATGAAAATCCGCAATTTGTTCGGCACTGCTGTTATATGGCAAGTGAAAGTCCTTGATGCAGAGATAATGTACATCCACCTTTTTCATCATCTCCAAAGATTTCTCCAGATCGAAATGAACAAAGCTATAGCCTGCTATGCCCAATTTAAAGGCATCTTCCTTTTTTTCATTCCGGGTGCTGGCCACGGCCTGGGGAAGCGTGAGTGCAGAACCAGCCACTACTCCTAACAGCCCTTTCTTAATAAAATCTCGACGGTTGTCCATTTTTAATTATCGTTTGGTTGAATGGATGATATATGATTGGTGTATAATTGTTAAAACAAGAACTCCCTACTTCCGGACAGCGTAAGGCACAACAGGCGACTTTCACCGCATCTCCAACACCCGTTTTTGATTATTCACGGGATTAGCATACATCGCGAGAAAATTTTTCAGAGCCAATTCATCATTTCGGTCTATGCCGTTGTTCAGCCGCTGCTCGAACATCTTCTTTTCCTCTTCTGTGTAAAAACTTTTATATTCTTCATCTCCATACAGCAGGTCGTGGGCAATGTAATTGGTCGGCCAAAGCTTGTAGTTCTTAAGAATGTGTCGGTCGATGGTCTCTCCCAGTGCCTGAAACTGCTTGGAAGGAGCCTTGTTTTCTGCGGCAATCGCATCGATTTCTTCCTCTATCACCGAACCCACCTGGATATGTATCCGCTTCTTCTGTCCCATAATTCCCGTAGCCAAAGTAATGAAATCCTCGTTTTTCGATTTCACATACACCTCCGCCCGGGATTTGGCCATTAGCTCTGGCATCTTGAGGACGTCCGTTGGATCATATTCATAGGACATTGACACCGGTACGATCTTCAGTTTCCTAAGATATTCCATCTCCCTAAGCTCATCTTTGGCCATGGCCAGCATTTTCAATACACCTGAATGGGTAGCATCTAGGCCATCCTTTGTTCTTCCCTCCCGTTGGGCAATCCAAACAGAGCGGTTTTCGTGGAGCAGGCAGTCTTTGATATATTCAGATACCAGCCTGGAGCTTTCCAAAAGCTCCCTCACGGGAAGCCCTCTTTGGACGATAAAATTCCTGGTCAACCTTGACAAGGCCAAGAGCAAAGGCCGCTTCACGAGGTTATTACCGATAGCGGAAGCGGTCAACATCATCCCGTGATTGTACAGCGAGAAATTCAGCAGGGAGGTATCCAATATAATATCCCGGTGGTTAGAGATAAAAAGATAGGCGGTATGCTTATCCAAATTCTCAAACCCGGAAGTCGAAAGGCCTTCTGAGCTCCTATCCAGTACCATTTGTACTGCGGGATAAATAAAATTAATCTGAAAATCCCGGATGGAATGGGTCCTTTTGAGCTGGTCCATCCACACCTTGTCCTCCACTTCGGGGAAAGTAAAATTCATAATCGCCTTCATCATCGGATCATTATGAATTTCATGAAGCGCATCGTTGACTTCCGTATCGTAAAATGGCCTTATCGCGTCAAATTTAGACATATATTTTTTTTATCGCTTTTGCAAAATACAAAAAAGGATTTAGCTAACTAGCATTTCAAAACAATCCCTTTACCTTCTATATAGTTTTTACTACACCTTCTATAATGACAAAAGCCCTTTTCGGGGCTTCTGTCACTTCATAAAGATGCTAACCAAAAAACCTCGCAAAAATCAATTCGCCAAGTTTTGGTCGGTCAAATCTTTTACCACGATATTCCTCCATAGAATTCTTAAGCCTCCACCACTGTGGATCTGCAGCGCAATGGCACCTTCGCCTTCGGCGATTTTTTCATCCGTGATATCGACCATTTCTTCCCCGTTCAGCCACGTGGTGACGTGTCCGCCTACCACTCGGATCTTCATCGTGTTCCAGTCGCCGTATTTCAAGAATTTATCCTTCTCCGGATCGGGCTGAATCAACCAGCCTCTGCCATAGGATTCATAGATCCCGCCGGTGTTGCTGCCCGGAGGGGCCACTTCTACCTGCCAGCCGGACACGGTGGTTCCCTCAAAGGTAGAGCGGATAAAAATCCCGCTGTTACCATCCTGCTCCTGCTTGAACTCTGCGGTCAGCTCAAAATCTTTGTAGAAATCCTTCGTGCCCAGATAACCGTATTCCGCATCCGGGCCGCTTTCTGACACAATGACACCATCTTCCACATACCATTTTTCCGTCCCGTAAATCTCCCA
This sequence comes from uncultured Roseivirgaceae bacterium, assembly GCA_964537165.1. Lineage (GTDB taxonomy): Bacteria > Bacteroidota > Bacteroidia > Cytophagales > Cyclobacteriaceae > DATGMS01. The sequence goes on from CAZHZP010000119.1 coordinate 2,828, forward strand.
GCCGGACAGGTCTTTCCCGTTGAACAACACAGTCTGCTGGGAGGTCGAACAGCTTACCAGCAGGCATGCTGCCGAAAGAACAACGAGGTTTTTTAAAGCTTTCATAAATTTTCTATTTGTGGTTTATCGATCATGCTAAGCCATCGGCACAGTTGCTCATTTCATGATGGTCTGGTTTCGGTCAGGCCCGACAGACACCATTCGAATGGGCGTTTTTAGCTCCTCTTCGAGATAGGTGACATAATCACGCAATTCGGCAGGAAACTCGTCATAGGAAGTCACCTCCGCCAAAGAACAATTCCAGCCGGGAACCGTTTTGTACACCGGCTCTAGCTTTTCTTCCACCATCTCGAACGGCAACCTGTCGATGATGTCCCCGTTGGCCTTCCGGTAATGGGTACATATTTTTATCTCGGAGAAGATATTCAATACATCTGCCTTCATCATGAACAACTGGGTCACGCCATTGATCATGATGGAATACTTCAGGGAAGGCAAGTCGATCCAACCGCAGCGTCTGGGCCTTCCGGTAGTGGAGCCAAACTCATTTCCTTCTTTCCGCATCCTTTCGCCATCTTCATCAAAAAGCTCCGTGGGGAAAGGGCCGCTTCCTACGCGGGTACAGTAGGCCTTAAAAATGCCGTACACCTCCCCAATGGTCGATGGTGCCACGCCTAAGCCAGTACAAGCACCTGCCGTCATGGTACTGCTGCTGGTCACAAAAGGATAGCTTCCAAAATCTATATCCAACAAAGAACCCTGTGCACCTTCTGCCAGTACTTTTTTGTCTTCTTGCAAGGCTTCATTGACTTCGTATTCACTGTCAATCAGGTTTAGCGTCTTGAAAGTTTCCACCGCGTTGAAGAAACTTTCCTCTAGCTCCGGCAGATCCTTTAAGTCGAAATCATAAAAAGACAGGATAGCTTTATGCTTCTCGACAAGTGCTTGGTACCGCTCCCTGAAGTCAGCGCTCAGCATATCTCCCACCCTCAAAGCCAATCTTCCGATTTTATCCTGGTAGGTAGGGCCTATACCTTTTAAAGTTGACCCGATCTTCTTTTCTCCCTTGGATTTTTCATACGCCGCATCCAGCAATTTGTGGGTGGGGATGATAATGGTAGCTTTTTTGGATATAAAGAGATTCTTTTTGAAGGAGATATTAAATTTCTTCAAACCCTCTATTTCTTTGATCAGAATCACTGGATCAAGGACAACGCCATTGCCTACGATATTCTTGATGTTTTCTCTAAAAATACCGCTGGGTATCTGGTGAAGCACATGCTTAATCCCGTCAAACTCCAGCGTATGGCCGGCATTTGGCCCGCCTTGAAACCTCGCCACCACATCGTATCGGGGAGCAAGCACATCCACTACTTTACCTTTACCTTCATCGCCCCATTGCAGGCCTAAAAGAACATCAATTTTCATTTTTTATATCAGTGTTTTAAAATCAAGATTATTTATTTGGAAGCACAAAGAAAAATTCTGGTCACAGCATCTATAGAACAGACAAAAATACTACTCCCTGACCCGCTCAACGGCTTCTTCAAGAGAGTCAAAAACTGTAAAGATATTGTTGAGCTTGGTGATGATCAGCAACTTCTTGACGTGCTCGGATGGACAGGTCAGATAGACTTCCCCTCCGACGTTCCTCATTTTGGTGAGCATGGTAATTAACACCCCAATTCCACTTGAACTGATGTACCTCACTTCCTTCAGGTCCACTATGCAGTTTTTCAGGTGGTCATTGATGGCATCAGAAACCACTTCGACCAATTGTGGCCCTGCTTCATCACCGATTAAATCCCCTTTTAGCTGAAGAATAATAGCATTGTTTTCTCTTCTGTACTCGTAGCTAATCTTCATAAATACGGGATTCGTGAGTGGATTGGCCTACTTTGTTCTCACAGGCATCATTGGTACAATTGCCGTAGAGAATCAGAGAGTGGTGAATGATGTTAAAATCCAGTATCTCTCCTACTGTGTTTTGTATGTTCTGGATCCGGGGATCACAAAATTCCTTAACCTTATGGCATTCGGTACAGATAAGGTGATCATGTTGTCTATATCCGTAGGATTTTTCGTATTGGGCCAGGTTTTGCCCAAACTGGTGCTTGGTGACCAGATCACACTCAACCAAAAGGTCCAATGTATTGTACACGGTAGCCCTGCTCACCCGATAGTTTTTATTCTTCATGCTTATATAGAGGGACTCCACGTCAAAATGACCGCTCCTTCCATATATTTCCTCCAATATTGCGTATCTCTCCGGCGTCTTCCTGAGCTTTTTGTTTTCAAGATACGCCGTAAATATTTTCTTTACCTCCTCAAAGAGCGTCTCATTCAAAGCCATGGCAACGATTTTTCTACAAATATACGGTTCTTATTTAGAAAAGATGTTAATAAGCCACTCTATCTCTAATCAAATCGCGAAACTTTGATGACGCCCGGAACCTTGGAAAGGTTCTCGATCAAGTTGTCCAAGTGGTTGGTACTGTGAACATACAGTTTGATGGTACCCTCGAAGATACCGCTATCCGAATCAACTGTAATGGACCGCATGTTCACTTTAAGCTCATTGGAAATCACCTTGGTCAGGTCATTGATCAGGCCCACCCGGTCTGTCCCGACGATCTTCAGGCCGGCCAGGAAGGCAATCTGTTGCTGGCTGGTCCACCTCGCCTTGATCACCCGGTTGCCATGGTTGGAGATCAACTCCAAGGCGTTGGGGCAGGAAGTCCTATGGATTTTGATGCCCTCATTGACGGTTACAAAACCAAAAACCTCATCCCCGGGGATTGGGTTGCAGCACCTGGCCAAAATATAATCCACCACGTCCATGTCCTCCCCGATCAGCAGCTGGTCATGGTCGGAACCTTTCAGGTTTTTGATCTCTTTGGTGAAAGACAGTTCGTCCATGATCTGATTCATGGGGCTCTTGCTTTTTTGCTTTCTGGCCTGCTTGAAGTCCTTGAAGCTCTTGATAGACGTGGGATCGATGATCCCCCTGCCCACCTTATAGTAAAACTCCATGGGTGTTTTGGTTTCAAAAAATGCCCTAAGCTGCTCAACCACCACGGAGGAAAATTCCATTTTCATCTGCTTAAGCTTCCTCTGGACGATTTCCTTTCCGTCCAGGACAAAGTGCTTCTTCTCTTCTTTGAGCGCATCCTTGATCTTGGCTTTTGCCTTGGAGGTAACGACGGCTTTGAGCCAATCCTCTGTGGGCTTTTGTTTGCTGGAGGTAAGGATTTCTACTTGATCACCATTCTTCAACTGCTGGTTGAGGGAGACAAGTTTTTGGTTCACCTTGGCGCCGATGCACCTCGACCCCACTTCTGAATGGATCTCAAAAGCAAAATCCAAAGCAGTAGCGCCGTACGGAAGGACCTTAAGGTCTCCCTTTGGCGTAAATACAAATACCTCATCATGGAAGAGATTCCCCCTAAAATCATCCATAAATTCGATGGCTGTGCCATCATTGGATTCCAATAGGGAGCGCACCTGCGTGATCCATTCATCCAGGCCCATGCCGGCTTTTGAAGATACCGCGTCTTTGTATTTCCAATGGGCGGCATATCCTCTTTCGGCAATATCATCCATTCTTTGGGTCCTGATCTGTACCTCCACCCATTGCCCCGTATGGCTCATCACCGTGGTGTGCAGCGACTCATACCCGTTGGCCCGCGGGGTGCTGATCCAGTCCCTTAAACGGTCGGGATTAGGGCGGTAATAATCGGTGACGATAGAATACACCTGCCAACAGTCGGCCTTCTCGTTTTCTACGGGAGTGTCTACAATGATCCTCACCGCAAACAAGTCATATACCTCCTCGAAGGGTATATTCTGTTTTTGCATTTTGTTGTAGATGGAGAAAATCGACTTCGGCCTGCCCTTGATGCTATACTTAAACTTTTGCTGGTTCAGCTCGTTTTCCAGTGGTGCAATAAAGCTTTTAATAAACTTGTTCCTGGACACCCGGGTCTCACTGATTTTCTGGACGATGTCTTTATAGGTCTCCGCATCCACAAATTTGAGATACAGGTCCTCCAGTTCGGACTTAATCGAATACAGACCCAGCCTATGGGCCAAAGGGGCATAAAGGTACTTGGTTTCGGAGGCGATCTTCAATTGCTTGTGCCGTGGCATGCTGTCCAGCGTACGCATGTTGTTGAGGCGGTCCGCCAGTTTGATGAGTATCACCCGGACATCATCCGAGAGGGTGATGAGCATTTTCCGGAAGTTTTCCGCCTGTTGGGAGCTTCCGTATTCAAACACCCCTGAGATCTTGGTGAGCCCGTCGATGATCTGTCCCACTTTCGAGCCGAATTCCCGCTCTATGTCCTCAAGTTCCCAGTCGGTATCTTCCACCACATCATGCAGCAAGGCAGACACCACGCTGGTAGTACCCAGGCCTATTTCTTCCACACAGATGATCGCGACGTCCAGCGGATGGTAGATATAGGGCTCGCCGGACTTCCGACGCATATCCTGATGTGCTTCGCTGGATACCGTAAAGGCCTTCTTTATGATTTTGGCATCCCCGGGCCTGAGAAGCGGCTTGGCCAACCTCAAAAGCTTCCGGTACCGTTTTAAAATCTCTTTTCTTTCTTCCTCTAAATCTACTTTAATCATATGATCGAAGTTAAAAACAATTCTGATTTTTTAATAGATAAAAGCCTTCGAATTATTTTTTGATTTTTTGCGCCCCGCTATTGAAAATATCGATTTCGTTATTACCTTTGCATCCACATTGAAAAAGAGATGTGGCGAAGGCACAAATCTAAAAATGCGGATGTGGCGAAATTGGTA
>CAZHZP010000120.1:0-7622 GCA_964537165.1 uncultured Roseivirgaceae bacterium
AGACGAACAACTTTTTGAAAGTTATTACAACATCTATACAGAGCTTGCCGGCTAAGACCGTTGCGTCACTGCTGGCAATCACCGCCCTAGCCGGGGCATGTGCCGATCCTTCGGAAATCATACTGGATCCAGATAATAATCAGATAGGGGTTTTCTATAAAGAGATACCCCTATCTGCTTCTATGGTGCTGCTTGACTCCTTTAGTACCACGAGGCCGGGAGTTCTGGTGGCGGGCGGGGATGTCAGCCCTTTCTTTGGGAGAACAGAAGCCATTGCCTATAGCCGCCTATCATTCAATCCCGGGGGAAAAGTTCCTACCGAAGAGGCCATCTTCGACTCCGCCAAATTCCACCTGAACATTGGCAGCGTGTCCGGCACAGGCTTCAGCCAAAGCAAAACCTTTACGGTTCATCGCTTGCAGGAGCAAATTCTCGACACCACGTATTATAACTTCAGCTCCCTGCCTTTTGAGGAAAAGGCCATAGCCGAGGGTTCTTTCGTTCTGAAAGCAGATACCATCAATGCGGTGTCCATGCCGCTGGATGAAGAACTGGCTTCGGATCTCTTTGAAAAACTAAAGGCGAAGGATCCTATATTCGACAATTTGTTTGCTTTCAGGGACTACTTTCCGGGCATAGCCATCACCGGCGACCCGGAACAACAGGTGACAGCATCCATCGCGCCAGGTAATGGCACGGGGATTTCGCTATATTACCACTACGAGGACGATACCGTATCGACCGTCTATCCCATCAACACCATCCAGTCGCGGTATTTTAACCAGATCATCAACGACCGGACAGGAACCCCTACCGAAAAGATAACCGAAACGGGGATAGCTTATCAGCTGGATGGGGAGCTCGTCGGAAGCAAGGCCAATGTGGGACTAGTTCTTAAGCTCGATACCCAGCCTATCTCTGATTTCCTGGATACCTTAGAAAACGTGACTTTCAACCAGTTTTCGCTTGAACTGGGCCCTTTGGAGAACTTTCCGGAAACCAAGCAGCCTATCAGAAACATCGTCCTGTACTTTGCGGATGAAAACAATAACAGATTGCAAAGAGCAGACGGTAAGCTGGTGTCTGTTCAGGCAGAGGGACAAGCGCAAGTCGAAGGCAAAGATGCAAACGGCCATGTAGTACCCGCTGCCGACCTACCAACCTCTCTCTTTTTTAATTCTGAGAAGTTTACCTACACGCAGCAGCTAAATTCATATGTCAATGCCTTGTTCCGGCAGGGCTTAGAACGGACGAATCTCATCCTGTATCCGCGATCGCACAATGGCGCAGTGGCTTCTCCCGTTGCGACGACAGATGATGAATTCAGGCATTCATTGAGAGAATATATCGTCAACAAAAACACCATAAAGCTCAAGATATATTATTCTAAGGTGAAATAAGCGGGCATCAAGCCTTAGAAAAAAAAGAAGGGGTGCAACTGTTAACTATCCGCACCCCTTCTTTTTTCAAACGAACAAAACAGATTTTCAATTTTTTGCTGAAGACGGGAATCTTCTGGTTATTTTAGCTTTCAGGCTACTCCCCACATTAAATTTTTGTTAATTATAGATATTTCATGTACATAAATGGCATAAGTAAAGATTTAATCGTGTTTAACTAAGAGATTTTACTATTTTTTATCATTACAAATCATTTTCTTTGCGGAAGAAAAAATATTCAACCTGAATTTTTCATTATGTGCGGAATAGTAGCTTATGTGGGGCAGCAGGATGCCTTGCCCATCATCATCAAAGGGCTCAAAAGATTAGAATACCGAGGTTATGACAGTGCGGGCATCGCGCTGCTCAATAACAAAGGGCTCTCAGTGTACAAGAAGAAAGGCAAGGTCAGCCAATTGGAGGAATCGCTCCTCGGCAACCAGGATCTGACTTCAAAAATCGGTATCGGCCATACCCGATGGGCTACCCATGGAGAACCCAATGACGCCAACGCACACCCGCATTACTCTTCCAACGAAAGCTTTGCCATGGTGCATAACGGGATCATTGAGAACTATGAGGTTCTGAAGACAGACCTAATCAACAAAGGTGTGGAGTTTAAGAGCGAGACCGATTCGGAAGTTTTCATCAATTTTATCGAAGATATCTATAAAAATAACGATTGTAGTCTGGAAGAAGCCGTCCGCCTGGCTCTTCATAAAGTGGTAGGCGCTTATGCCATCGTTCTGATCAATAAGGAGGAACCTGACACATTGATCGCTGCGAGAAAAGGCTCACCGCTGGTGATCGGTGTCGCGCAGGACGGGTATTTTTTGGCGTCGGATGCTACTCCTATAATTGAGTACACCAACCAGGTGGTTTACCTCGATGATTTTGAAATTGCGGTAATCCGCAACAACAAGCTCCAGATCAAGACCATTGAAAATGTAGAAACCAATCCCTATATCAATCAGCTTGAAATGGAGCTGGAGGCCATAGAAAAAGGCGGCTATGAACATTTCATGTTAAAAGAAATCAACGAACAGGCCAAATCCATTGCGGATTGTATGCGGGGAAGGCTGGATGCCCAGGCGGGACGTCTTGTACTCGGGGGCTTAAGGGAATACAGGAATCAATTCCAAAATGCCGACCGGATCGTCATCATCGCCTGCGGCACCTCATGGCATGCCGGATTGGTTGCAGAGTATTTATTTGAGGAATTTGCCAGAATTCCCGTGGAAGTGGAATATGCCTCCGAGTTCAGGTACAGAAACCCCGTCATTAAGGAAGGGGATTTTGTCATTGCCATCTCACAATCCGGTGAAACCGCGGATACGCTTGCCGCTATAGAGCTGGCCAAGTCGAGAGGGGCTACGATTTTTGGTGTCTGTAACGTGGTGGGATCTTCCATTCCCAGAGCGACCCACGCAGGTTCCTACACCCACGCCGGACCCGAGATAGGCGTGGCGTCCACCAAAGCATTTACGGCTCAGATTACTGTCCTATCTATGATGGCCATGATGCTGGGCTACCAAAGGGGCACATTGACCGAAAGCAGCTACATGGAGCTATTAAGAGAGCTGGAAGGCATTCCTGCAAAAGTGGAAAAGACATTGCTGATGAACGATCAGATCCGTAGAATCGCCTATGAGTTCAAGGAGGCCAGTAATTTCATTTATTTGGGGCGTGGTTATAATTTCCCCGTAGCGTTGGAAGGCGCACTTAAGCTAAAAGAAATTTCCTATATCCATGCAGAAGGTTATCCAGCCGCCGAAATGAAGCACGGCCCTATTGCGCTGATAGACGAAGAAATGCCAGTTGTATTTATTGCTACCCAAGACAGCTCTTACGAGAAGGTAGTGAGCAATATCCAAGAAGTAAAAGCGAGAAAAGGCAAAATCATTGCGGTGGTCAGCGAGGGTGATACCCAGGTAAAACGCCTGGCGGATTATACCATCGAGATTCCCCATACCCATGAAGCGCTGGTGCCCTTGCTGTCGGTGATCCCCTTGCAGCAGCTGTCCTATTATATTGCGGTGATGAGAGGGTGTAACGTAGACCAACCAAGGAACCTTGCGAAATCAGTGACGGTCGAATAACCGTACCCAGTCGGCGCTTTGTGAAGAGTAACTTTTGTATAAAACGGCTCCCGGTGTCCCGGGGCCGTTTTTGTTTTCATATCTGATTTTCTTGGTTGAAAGCGCAATGCTTAGCAGGGCTACCCCGCCTGTCGACCGTTCATCCCAATCAATCTTCTGATTTGGATCCCACTGGGACACTTGAGTAACCAAGCTCCCTCACGTCAGACCCTGCCGGCAACTCAAATATCTCCAGATCAAAATATTTCACCGTAGCGATCAGGTGATCGAATATATCTGCCTGGATCGGCTCGTATTCTACCCATTTGACGGTATTGGTAAACACATACAACTCTAAAGGAATCCCATGTTCCGTGGGAGCCAACTGGCGTGCCATCATAAGCAAGCCCTTGTGCGTCCCCGGATGGTTTTTAAGATACCAATCCACATATATCCGAAACAATCCAAAATTGGTGATGTTACGCCCGTTGACAGGGATACTTCTGTCGGCTCCTATCTGTTTGTTGTGGGCTTGGATTTCTTCTTGTCGCTGCTCTATATAAGCACTGATTCCCTGGATTTTCTTGAACCGGGGCAATTCCTCATCGGCGATAAACCTGACCATTCCCTGCTTGATAAACAGGGAGCGCTTAATCCTCCTTCCTCCAGTATCCTGCATCCCGCGCCAGTTTTTAAACGAATCCGAAATTAAGGTGTAGGTGGGAATCGTGGTGATCGTTTTATCCCAGTTCTGAACTTTCACCGTGGTAAGGTTGATTTCCAGCACATCCCCGTCCGCGCCGTATTTTGGCATCTCAACCCAATCCCCAATTCGAACCATGTCATTGGTGGTCACCTGTATGCTGGCCACAAAGCCCATGATGGTATCCTTAAACATCAACAACAGCACCGCGGAGGCAGCACCCATGGCTCCGAAAAACACCGCGGGTGACTTGCCTGTAAGTACTGAAAACAGATAAACAGACCCAAATAGAAAAAATATGATCTGCACTACCTGAAGGTAGCTTTCCATGGGCTTGTCACGAAAGGGTTCTTTTTCCCTCAGTACATCTATCCCCGACCTGACGATGGACATCAGGATCCAGACAATCATAAACACCATATAGATTTCCGCCAAATTGTCCAAAGGCCGTATGAAGGAAGGAAAATCAGCAAACACGACCGGAATGGCATTTTTGACCAAACTGAGCGGAATTGTCAATGCGAGATAATGCGGAAACCTATTTTTCAACAAGTAGCCGAAAAAGCTCAGTTTGGTAGTAGCAGTGAATTTTTGGAAGCCTTTTCGTAAAGCCGCGCGTGCTACAAGATGCAGTGCGTATACCAGTGCGATTACTATACATAACAATACAGCCAAATTGATATAGGAGGCCAACGATTCAGGGGCACCCCAGCTTATCAACAAATCATAGGTCCACCTACTGATGCCGACTATCCTTTCACTTTCATTGATCTCCAACACTTCCATCATGGTTGTTCGTTTTTTTATTAAATCTGTATTCTTAATGCTTCGGTCCATATAGAACGACGCTGTAAAATGACTGCAAAGATAAAAAATATAGGGCAGAGAACCGTAATGAAAATCAAAGGGTGTTTTTTGAGGTTAATATCAGCGAGGAAAGAGGATCCGGTCTGCCTGTTTTATACTTAGAAAGAAAGGCTTCCCTACAAATCTTTTTTGGAACTTCCTCTCTATTACTTCTTGGTGCTTAGCCCATCTTATGATTTTTTTCCTAAATTTGCCCCAATTTAGCCATAAGTATTTTAACTGCACAAAACCTCCAAAGAATGCCTAAAGACAATAGCATCAAACATGTACTGATAATCGGAAGTGGTCCAATAGTTATCGGACAGGCTTGTGAATTTGATTATGCTGGATCCCAGGCGTCCCGCTCCTTAAGAGAAGAGGGAGTCACCGTCACACTGATCAATTCCAACCCGGCCACCATTATGACCGATCCGGTCACCGCAGATCATGTGTACCTGCTTCCCCTTGAGAAGAAGTCCATCATCCAAATCCTCAAAGATCACCCAGATATTGACTGTGTGTTGCCGACAATGGGCGGACAGACCGCTCTTAATCTGGCCATTGATTGCGACAAGGCTGGCATCTGGGAAAAATACCAGGTTAGGATCATCGGCGTGGACATTGCTGCCATTGAAACTGCCGAAGACCGGGAAAAATTCAGGTTGCTGTTGAATGAGCTGGGCGTGAACGTCTGTATCGGCGAGACAGCTACCTCATTCCTTCAGGGTAAAGAAATCGCCCAGAAAATCGGATTCCCTCTGGTCATCAGGCCCTCTTATACTTTGGGAGGAACTGGAGGCGGTTTTGTTGAGAAAGCCGAAGATTTTGAAAAAGCTTTGTCGGCCGGTTTACAAGCTTCTCCTATCCATGAAGTCTTAGTGGAGCAAAGTATCCTCGGCTGGAAGGAATACGAACTGGAGCTGTTAAGGGACAGTGCGGGCAATATCATCATCATCTGCTCCATAGAGAATTTTGATCCTATGGGGATCCATACCGGGGATTCCATCACCGTGGCACCGGCCATGACCCTGCCTGATACGGTTTATCAAAAAATGAGAAACCTGGCGATCAAAATGATGAACGGAATAGGCACATTTGCCGGTGGATGTAATGTTCAATTTGCGGTAAATCCAGAAGATGATACTATAATCGGTATAGAGATTAACCCTCGGGTGTCTCGATCTTCGGCCTTGGCTTCCAAGGCTACCGGTTATCCCATCGCAAAAATCGCAGCCAAACTGGCCCTGGGATACAATCTGGATGAATTAAAGAACGCCATTACCGGACATACCTCAGCCTTCTTTGAGCCAAGTCTGGATTATGTCATTGTAAAAATACCGCGTTGGAACTTCGATAAATTCAAAGGATCCGACCGCCGCCTCGGTCTTTCTATGAAATCCGTAGGCGAAGTGATGGGAATTGGCAGAAATTTCCAAGAAGCATTGCAGAAGGCCTGTCAGTCGTTAGAGATTAAACGAAACGGGTTAGGTGCCGACGGCAAGGAGCTACAGGATCAAAACAAACTTTTGGACAGCCTGAAGAACCCAAGCTGGAACCGACTGTTCCATATTTACGATGCCTTCAAGCTGGGAATCTCTTTCAGGACCATACAAGAGCTCACCAAAATCGACAAGTGGTTTTTGAGGCAAGTCGAAGAACTGGTAGATCTGGACATAACTTTGGCTAAGTATACCCTGGATACCATCCCGAAAGAGATGATGGAAAAAGCCAAACGAAAAGGATATGCCGACCGCCAAATTGCCCATCTGATCGGTTGCCTGGAGAGCGAGGTTTTTGACAAGCGAAGAAACGAAATGGGACTGAAGCGGGTTTTTAAACTGGTGGATACCTGCGCCGCGGAATTTGAAGCCCAGACTCCTTATTTCTATTCCACTTTTGGCGACGAAAATGAGTCCGTTTCCTCTGACAGAAAGAAGGTTATTGTATTAGGTTCCGGCCCAAACCGGGTAGGCCAAGGGATAGAATTTGACTATTCCTGCGTCCACGGTATCCTGGCGGCGAAGGAGTGTGGCTACGAGACCATCATGATCAACTGTAACCCTGAGACTGTCTCCACCGATTTCGATATTGCGGATAAGCTTTATTTCGAACCGGTTTTTTGGGAACACATCTACGAGATTATCCTTCATGAGAACCCACTGGGGGTTATTGTCCAATTAGGCGGACAGACCGCGCTCAAATTGGCGGAGAAGCTTGAAAAGTACGGTGTTAAGATCATCGGAACGAGCTTTAGGGCGCTTGACCTAGCAGAGGACAGGGGTGAGTTTTCCACCTTATTGAAAGAAAATGACGTCCCTTATCCCGAATTCGGAACGATCCACAATACTGATGAAGCCCTTGAATTGAGCAAAAGTATCGGTTTTCCGCTACTCGTGAGGCCGTCTTATGTATTGGGTGGCCAGGGGATGAAGATCGTGATCAACGAAAAGGAGCTGGAAGAGCATGTGGTGGAAGTATTTAAGGACATGCCGGGCAACGAGATCCTTTTGGATCATTTTCTGGAGGGAGCCATTGAAGCGGAAGCGGATGCGATCT
>CAZHZP010000121.1:0-7622 GCA_964537165.1 uncultured Roseivirgaceae bacterium
GAAGAGGAAATTCAACTACGAAACCTTTGTCCAATATTCGTTTGACAATCCAAGAGGACTGGATACCCGCTGGATCTTCGGCGGCGGCCTCCGCCATGATATTTTCAAGACGGATAAAACCACTTTTCTGATCGGCGTGGGCGGGATGTTTGAACAGGAAAAATGGCGCTATCCCAAAACCGACCGGCTGGTGCAGGCTGACCTGTTCAAAAGCTCCAACTACCTCTCCCTCCAGTCCGCCATCAATGAGTACATGGATCTCAACCTGGTCAGCTATTACCAGACGGGTTATGACTCCTCCATCGACAGCTTCCGCAACAGGCTCTCGCTTACCCTGATCCTGAACGCCAAATTGACGGACAGGCTTTCGCTGACCAATTCCTTCGACATGGCCTATGAGGACAAGCCTGTCATCCCCATCACCAAACTGATCTATACGCTAAAAACCGGCATTTCCGTCGACCTGTAGAACTCCCTGCTTTTATCTTTCATGCGCGGCGGATGATTATCCCAACTTTGACCCGCTGGATTTGGAATAATTTTATAACTTGCGGCGATGGAAAATTTTGTCGTTTCAGCCAGGAAATATAGGCCTTCCAATTTTAAAAGTGTGGTCGGCCAGCAGCACATCACCACCACTTTAAAGAACGCGATCAAGAACAACCACTTGGCGCAGGCCTTCCTTTTCTGTGGGCCACGGGGTGTGGGCAAAACAACCTGTGCCAGGATCCTGGCCAAAACCATCAACTGCGAAAACCTGACGGGGGATCACGAAGCCTGCAACGAATGTGCTTCCTGCAAGGCCTTTAACTCCAACAGCTCTTTCAACGTGCATGAGCTGGATGCTGCCTCCAACAACTCGGTGGACGATGTCCGTAATCTGGTGGAACAGGTCAGGTACGCCCCGCAAAACGGCCGGTATAAAATCTACATCATCGATGAGGTGCACATGCTATCGGTACAGGCCTTCAACGCCTTTTTGAAGACCCTGGAAGAGCCACCTAAGTACGCCATATTTATCCTGGCGACGACCGAAAAACACAAGATCATCCCCACCATCCTGTCCCGCTGCCAGATCTTTGACTTTAACCGGATTCAGATCAAGGATATCGCCGAACACCTGAAGCACATCGCCTCCGAGGAGCAGATCGACTATGAAGAGGAGGCCCTAAGGCTGATCGCAACTAAGGCGGACGGCGCCCTGAGGGATGCCCTTTCCATCTTTGACCTGATTGTGACCTACTCCGCAGGCAGAAAGCTGACCTATGGCGAGACCATCAACAACCTTCATATCCTTGACTACGATTATTATTTCAAAGTCACGGATGCCCTGCTGGATGAAAGCATTTCCCAAGCCCTGTTGATTTTTGACGAAATCCTGAAGAAAGGTTTTGACGGGCATAATTTTATCGTTGGCCTGAGTGAGCATTTTAGGGATCTGATGGTCTGTAAGGATCCGGCTACGGTAGAGCTTCTGCAGGTTTCGGACAATGCCAAAGAGCGTTACCTAAGCCAGGCAAGTAAAGTGGACCTTTCCTTCCTCCTATCCGCCCTGAACGTGTGTAACCAGGCGGATATTTATTATAAGAGCAGCAAAAACCAAAGACTTCATGTGGAACTGGCCTTGATGAAACTGGCCCAACTGCCTCATGCGATTTCACTGGCCGCCTTGGCCCTAGATGAATCAAAAAAAAAAGACTAAATCCTGAAGCAGCATCGCCTTCTTCCGCGACGCGGCAGCTTACCCAAAAAACGGCAACAGGAGCAGCTCCTTCCGCACCCATACACAAGACCATCGCCATCCCCACCAGTCTGTCAGAGGTAAACAGACGGCTCAAAGAAAAACCCGTACCAGGTACAAAGCCGATCGAAAAGGCGAGTCAAGAGACCGACACGCCCGAGGAATCCAGGCCGGTAGAGCCTTTCAATGCCGGCAAGGTTCAAGCGGTTTTGGAGGATATCATCTATACATTTAAGGAACAGGGTAAAAACATGGAGATCTCCATTCTTCGCCAGCCTTTTGACGTCACTGGGGAAAAGATGGTGTTTTTTCTGAGCGGTGAGATACAGAAAGATCTCTTCTTAAAAATCCGCCAAGAAGTCACCCTACTGATTCGGGAACGCCTTAAAAACCACAAGGTAGATCTTAGCTTTGAAATCAGAGAAGATGCCGTCAGCCCGTCCAGAAAGCTCTATACCTCCACGGATAAATTGAACTACCTGAGAGAAAAATCACCGGCACTTAAAGAACTGCAGCAAAGGTTCGGCTTGGAAACGGATTTTTAGGTGGCTGAGTTTGTGAAAAGGCAGTTCCCATCTTCAGTATTTTTTTAAAGACGAACAAGTAAAAAAAGTTCTATCCGATGGGAGCTCAACTGCTTGTGTCAGAGTACCGACGCTTGATTGGTGAGACTTTGGCTACGATAACGACAAGAAACATTTTCACTCAAATTTTAAATCCAGTTTCAGGTAAAGAAGTTGATTTTGTTCACGCTCAGATTGTGCATTTAACCCAGTTGATCGAAGTAGAACTTTTATTACCTTTATATACCTGAAATCTGAGCAGGGTTTTTCGTACAACCCAAGCCTTGGATAACTCCGTCCATGGATGGAAGAGCTGGGATAGTTGTATGAGGAAGACGATGGAGAAACTTTCGACTGGAGAATGATCCCGTGGGAACCTTTGGCTGTTGGGTAATGAGTCCTTTCTATGTAGTCGGAGCGGGTTTAGCTTGTCTGGTTAAAGAAGTAGCTTAAAGAACTATGAAAAATCTAACTTATTTACTAAGTTTTTTTGCTTTAGGAGTGGTTATTTTCGCCGGCCTTAAAGTATTAGGGGGCGGTTCAGTCATGTCTTGGGGCATCTCGGTTTGTGCTATCGCGTTTATTGTCACCCTGGTTTTATTCCTGACGAAGCTTGCAAAAAAAAGTACCTAGAGGCATTACCTCCCTCACTATTTATGCGACTAAGGGCTAAAATGGCCTGAGCGACCCTGAGGCCCCGACAAAGCATCCACTCATCCAGCTCTTCCATCCTTTCCCCCTCAAAGTCCCCTAAAAATCAATCCCTATCCCGAAATTGATCAGGTTCTGCAACTGTATGGCCTGTTTGGAGGTACCGTCATCCATTTTAATCAACACGTTTTCGTCATAGATCAAGATGGTTTCTATCCGGGTGGAAATATACCTATTGACTTTCATGTTGATGTTGGAGTTAAAGTTGACCACCATATTGCCCAGCTTCTCGTAGTTGGAGAAGAGGTTAAGATCCGCTTTCCACCGGACATTGGTCATCAGCTGGGTATCGATGGAAGTATTAATGGACAAACCTGCCTCGGGACGGATGTTTTCGCCTGGCACCACCCCAAAGGCCCCCGCACGGCTCAAAGAATCATCCAAGACGACGGTAAATCGGCCGGTAAAGGGCGAAATGATAGACGAGAACTTGTTGTTGTTCTTGTACTGCTTTTGGTAGTTGAGACCGGTAGAGGACTGGATATATCCTGGACTCAGCAGATCAGAGATGATATCCCGTGCTTCCCGGTCGGATCCGGACGGCCGGTAGTATTTGTACCCCTTCAAAAGCTGGCTCCTGGCATCAATCTGGGTGGAGAGGTACAGACTCTCCGAGAGTTCGCGGCCATATTTACTGGTAAACACAAAGTTGTCGTTGGTTTTGCGCATGGGAAAAGCCCGCTCTGCCTGCCGGTTGACCCCAAAGCTCACCGTCAATTTGGTATCCCAGATTTTGTTGTTTCGGTTATAATTGGCAAAAAGGTTAATGCCTGTATTCAAGGCAAACGAGCTGGCGCCCCCAGCGGCCCAATTGGACAGGCTTACCTGCTGCACGCTCAGGTTAAAATTCCCGCCCCGCTTCCAATATATCGGCTCTGCATGCTGCTCGATAATCAACGAGTCTCCCAACATGATCAGCGTATCCCTTCCAATAATCACCGTGTCGGCTATATTGAGCTTATTGTCCTGGGCCATGACATCCGTCGCCAGCAGCCAGCACAATAAACCGCAAAAAAGATACTTCACTCTTCCCACATTGATTGAATTTAGAACAAAGGTAATTGGGTTTGAAAGGAATTACTATTTTCTGATAATGATAACCTGCCCTATACTTAGAATACTTTCTTGGTTGAGATTGTTCCATCGCCGTAGCTCATCCACACTCACCTGGTACAGTCTCGAGATGGCATACAGGGTTTCCCCTGCCTTTACGCTATGGGAAATATCCTTATTGGGCGAAGGTGTAGGCGGCGTATAAGTGGAACGTGGCGTGCTGGCCTGCTGCGCAGCGGGCTTCACCTGCTCCGGTGCCCTGATCGCCTTTTGAGCGGTAGCTGTCTGCACTACCGGAGGAGCGACGATTTTGATCTCCTCGTTGCGCTTTCTGTAAGCCTTCAGTTTCAACACCATCCCCGGCCGTAGATCCGCATCCTTATAAATTCTGTTCTTGGCTTTCAGAGAGTTTAGCCGTATGCCATAAATCTGGGAAATGCCCCACAGGGTCTCCCCCGCACCGACCACATGTTCTTCCACCTGGGCTTTCCCTTTCTTTCTTTTTGTATAGTAGTAGCGCCCCGCAATGATCTTATCCGAGTTTTTGAGGTCATTGACTCTTTTGAGCTTTCTTTCTCTTATGCCAGTACGGGTGGCGAAATCTTCAATAGAAACCGTCTGTTTGGCCAATATGCCCTGAATGCCATTCACCTTGATCTGTCCGGGTTTGTCTTCTAAACTTCTATTCCCGCTGATCTGCGGATATCCGGGGGCGTTCCGCTGGCTGGGGACGTTATAGGTGATTTCGGCATCGTTGGACGCCAATACCGGCCTGCTAGTGGGCGCGATGCCCTTTTGGATATAGGTAACGGTATAAGTACGGTCACCCGGAATCCTCCCGTTGGATGTCCATTTGTTATATTCCTTAAGATGGCTCTCGGTTACTCCGAGACGCCGGGATAGTTCGGCCAAACTGGTGGCGCCGTTGACCTGATATTCGTGCAGAAAATCCCCGTTGCTCACAAGCTTGCCTATCTGGGCCTCAAAAGCCACCTTGTGGGCAAGGTATTTTTTAAAATACCAATGGGTATTCCGATCCACATTTACTACCCGCTGTCCGCGGTATTTATCGCCAAAATACCTTCTGGCCCCACCCAATCCCATTTGATAAGAAACCAGCGCACACATCCAGTTATCCAGATGGCTTTGGTGTTTTTTCAAATAAAGTGCGGCTCCTTTGGTAGAGGCTACGATATTCTTCCTCTCATCAATTTGATTGTCCACCCGCATAAACACCTCCTCAGCCGTTCCTTTTTTGAACTGCCAAAAGCCTACGGCATTGGAAGTAGAGACCGCATCGGAGATCAAGCTACTTTCCTGGATCACCAGGTACTTCAGGTCCAGCGGCACCCCTTGTTCCATCAATACCCGCTCAATGATGGGCATATACAGGTTGACACGATCCAGCTTGATCTGAAAATAGCCCGGGTTCCGGTAGAGTGCATCCACATCGAGTTGGATTTCTCTCCTCGCCTGCTCATTGAGCCGGAGCGTCATATCCGCAAATTGAATGGTACCCGGCACCTGTGGCGTCTGGGCCTGGCCGTTGTGACCCAAAAAACAAAAAATAAAAATGAAAGGGATAAGGTATTTCATTCGGTAGCGATTAACGTTTTCTGATCATCATAATTCCATCCCTGATGGGAAGCAAAACATTTTCCACCCGGGGATCATCCGTCACCAATTGGTTGAAATCCAACAGGGCTTGGGTGTCTTTCTGGATTTTGTCCCCTTCTTTGACCAATACATTACCTGACCAAAGCACATTGTCCGCCAAGATAATCCCTCCCGGCCTTATCCTGTTAACGATCAGGTGGTAATAATTGGGGTAATTGATTTTATCCGCATCCAGAAAAACCAGGTCAAAATCCCCCTCCAATTTGGGGATAATGTCCAGCGCATTTCCTATTCTATAGTCAATTTTAGCAGATAATCCAGATTTTTCAAAAAATCCCCTGACCATTTCCTCCAGCTCCCCGTTGATATCCAAGGTAATCAGCTTGCCCTCAGGCGCCAATCCTTTGGCCAAGCAAATGGCAGAATATCCTGTGTACGTACCGATCTCCAGAATCACTTTGGGAGAGATCATCTTGCTGAACAGCTCCAAGGTCTTGCCCTGCAACTTCCCCGACAGCATCCGGGGCATCAGCACTTTAGCGAAGGTTTCGCGCTCTATATGTTTTAAGACCGCATCTTCTTCCGAGGTATGTTGTTCGCAATAAGCAAATAATGCCGGATCAAACATCTTTATTGTTTGGGTAAATAGGTTAGAAAACTAAACTCCTCCTCATTAAACACCTCATTGGCAATGTCCCGCAACTCTTCTCCGGTGGTGTTTCGGATGATATTAAAAATGGCGTCCAGAGGATCAATCCGCCCCTTGTCCAACAGGCTCTTACCAAAGACCAACATCAGCGAAGCATAGTTTTCCTCCGCCATGGCCATCTGCCCGATGGCCTGTTCTTTGGCCATATGGAGCTGCATGGTTCCAAGTTCCTTTTCCCGCATTTTTTGAATCTCTTTCAGGACAATCTTTCTGGCTTTTTTTGACGTCCCTTCTTCGGTACCATAAAATATACCAATAAAACCTGTATCGGTGTACGCCTGATAAACAGACTCCACATTGTACACATAGCCGTACTTTTCCCTCAGTGCGAGATTTAGCCGGGAGTTCATGCTTGGGCCACCCAGGATATTGTTCAGCAAAAAAAGCTTGAAGCGCTTGGGATCAAAAAGGGACAAGGCCGGCTTCCCGATCGCACAATGGGTCTGGGAAATCTCCTTGTGCACCACTTTGTTGATGGGCGCGTAATTCTGAAAAGCGGTCCGGGTAAACCCGCTTTTCTTGGCGGGAATATTCCTCAGAAAGGGTTCTACCTGCTTCAGGACTTTGGTGAAACTGATATTCCCAACAACCGAAAAGACGATTTTGGCGGTGTCCAATCGGCTGGCAATAAAATCGAAGAAGTCCTGCTGGGTAAAACGGGAAACCGTCTCCTCTGTGCCCAGGATATTCCGGCCTAATGCATGGTTTGGAAAGATCGCTTCATCAAATTCATCCTGAAGGGAATCATCCGGGGAATCCCGGTACATCGCCATTTCCTCCAAGATGACCTGCCGTTCCCTTTCAATCTGCTTAGGCGGAAAGATGCTGTTGAAAGTGATATCACACAGCAACTCGGCTGATTTACTGAAATGGGCATGCAACACACTGGAATAGAAACAGATTTTCTCCTTGGTGGTGTAGGCGTTCAGCTCCCCCCCTACGGAGTCCAGCCGGTTGAGGATATGGAAGGCCTTGCGCTTGGTGGTTCCTTTAAACGCCATATGCTCCCAGAAATGCGCCAGCCCCTCCTGCTCCTTCGACTCATCCCGGCTACCGATATCCAAAATAAACCCACAATGAACCAAACGGGTTTGGGTGACTTCCTTATGAACTATCCTGATCCCGTTGGGTAATTCTTTATAGTTGTATAGCATTTACTTCCTCTTCCAACATTTTTTACAAAAATAATAGACTTTGTGGCATAAAACATCTGCTTGTGCAATATGTT
>CAZHZP010000122.1:0-7527 GCA_964537165.1 uncultured Roseivirgaceae bacterium
AGTTAAAATGAATACCGTTTCATAGTGTTTTTGGAACATTCTGTAATTGTTTAATGTAAATTTGTTTAAACAGGTCGCAAAAATAGGGGATTAATTAGAAAGAAACAAGCCTTTGTCGCAGTATTGGGTGGCAAGTCCGCGGTACGAAGACCAAGTACTACGACAAGCAACAATCCAAAAACGAAGATGCAGGATAAAAGCGAACCTCAGACACCGTCATCGGTCAGCCTCTCCCGTCCTGAGTCGCCGGTCTGCCGTCTTCTACCTACCTTACCTCAAAACTTTTGGTTCCGATAATAAAGCCATCCGCATAGATCCGGACATTGTAAACACCGGGGGTGTAATCCGACCCTTTTTCATAAAAATAAGTCAACTGCTGCTGGCTGTTGTCAAAGAGAATGTCCTGCTTTGCGGTGAAAAACTCCTCCCTTCCGTCGATATCGAAGGTGCCCGAGCCTTTGGCCACATCAAAGATAACCTGGTTGTTTGGGGTAATTACTTGGACATAAATGTCTTTGGTGCCCGGCTGGGCCACTTTATTATCCGCCAGGGAGAATGAAATCTTTAGCCTTTCCAGCTGACGGTTGCGGAATTCATCCGTGCGTTCCCGGCCACGGGAATTGACCGCGGCAATGACAATATTCTCCGCTTTCAGCGTAGCGGCGACATTCACCTTTTCTTCCAGTTCCTGCTGCTTGATATTGAGCTTGACGACCTCTTCCTCGATCTCTGCTTTGGAGGTTTTGAGGTCTTTGTTTTCGCTGTACAACTGCTCATTGACTTCCCTCAGCTTGATGATTTCGTTGTCTTTTTCCCTGAGCAACGTGCCGTAGCCATCGATTTTTTTGTTGAGACTGGCAATTTCGGCGGCTGACCGGTGTCTGTCAGAGCTTCTCTCCTTTATAAGCTGGTCTTTGATCGTCACAAGCGAGTCGACATCCCCCCCTAACTTTTCTATCTCCTGGATCCTCAGATCCAGTTGGAAGGTCATCGAGTCCAGTCTCATATTCAGGTCGCTGTTGTCTTCGGAGAGAATCAAAATTTCCTCCGACTGCTGCTCTTTTTCTTTAGAGTCCCGGTAGAGCTTGATGCCACTCAGGATGACTAAAATCACAAGAACCAAAATCAAAATATTTTTGCCCGTGTCTCTGTTTTTGTTGTTTTCTGGGGCTTCGTGGGTATTCATGTCGTGTGGAATGATAGTATGTATGATGCGTTTTTAAAACATTTTCTCACTAAGCAATATCTAGACCAACTAATAGGCTAAAATATAGTGTTGCTGATCGAGTCCTTCCCTGAAAAACAACACGCCGCATTCGAAGAAATCCAGGCTAAGCCTGACCTCTTCCATGTGCCTGATTTCGTCCCAAGCATTTTCCATTTCTTTGGACCAGTGGATGTCGCCTATGATGACAATGGAGTTGGTATGGATCTTTTCTTTGATCCGGTTGAAATAGCCCAAAGTATTTGCAAACGTATGGTTGGCATCGATTAAGGCAAAATCCACGGCCTGTTGATCTTGAAGGAAAATCGGTAAAGTTTCGGAAATATCCCCAGGAATCAACCGGGCATTTTTATACCTGGCGATGTTTTCCGTAGCGACCCTCACCAGTTCCTCAGCCCCTTCCATTGTGTATAAGCGGCCCCGGGTGACTTCTGCCAGGTAACCGGAGTTGATGCCGAGGCAGGTGCCCAGTTCGACCACCGTCTCTGCCGGCGTCAACGAGCAGAAATACTGATAGAGTAGGCTGTATTTCTGTGTGGAGCAGCTATAGCGGGCAATATCCGCTATTTTTCGTTCGTTAGCGTTGAACTGCAATGATCCGGCTCCCAAGTCATGGACCGTGATGATCCTTTGATCACGAAGCAGGTTTTGGCGGAGGTTTTCGATTGCTGCAAAGTGGTGGCTGGCCTGTTGCCTATAATTCCTCAGCCCTTGATAGATTTGATAAACAAAAGGCGACTGGAGAGAATGCCGGTCCTCTCGCTGTAAAAAATACCGGACATATTGTAGGGCGGGGAATAAATTTAATTTCATCAATTGTCGAAGATATCCGCAATCAGCTGAAATTCCGGGATTTTCACCTCAATGAGCTTTCCGTCAATTAGTTTTTCCATAAAATAACTCCCCCTCATCTTGCCCAGCCCGGACCTTAAGTTGCAGCCAGAGACATACCGGTGCACATGACCCGGTTCCAGTATGGGTTGCTGGCCTACTACACCTTCCCCTTCTACTAGCTTGAAGGTCTGGCCCGCATCGAATATTTCCCATTTCCGCCGGATCAGCTGTACGGTAAGATTGCTGTGGTTTTCAATTGCCGCCTTATAAGTAAATACAAAATGCTGTTGATGAGGACTGGAAAACTCAGCCTGATAGATTGCCTCAATGCTTACCTTTATGCCTTCTGTGATTGCAGTTACCATTGTTTTAAAATTTCCGGACAGGAATTCCAATTCGAAATTAAAAGTTTAAATTGGAAACCCAAGTAAATTTAATCTAAATGAAAGTTAAAATTGAGGAGAGCTGGTCGGCTGCCTTATCGGAGGAATTTGAGAAACCCTATTTTAAATCGCTTACCGATTTTGTTAAGAGCGAATATCAAGACAAAACGATCTACCCTGAAGGCAAGAATATTTTTAACGCGTTCAACCACTGTCCCATTGATCAGGTTAAGGCAGTCATTTTAGGTCAGGATCCCTATCATGGTCCCGGTCAGGCGCATGGGCTGGCTTTTTCGGTGCAGGAGGGAATTCCTTTTCCGCCTTCTCTATCCAATATATTTAAGGAGCTAAAACGGGACCTGGAGATACCTTTTCCCCCCCACGGAAGTTTGGAACGCTGGGCCGATCAAGGCGTATTCTTGTTAAACGCCACCCTCACGGTGCGGGCTCATCAGGCAGGGTCCCACCAAAACAAGGGCTGGGAGCAGTTTACCGACGCGGTCATCCGAACGCTAGCCGCCGAAAGGTCCAATATAGTGTTTATGTTGTGGGGGGCTTATGCCCGAAAGAAAGCTACGGTGATTCCAGATGGAAAGCATCTAAAGCTGTACGCCCCGCATCCCAGTCCTCTTTCCGCCCATCGTGGTTTTATCGGCTGTGGACATTTCAGTAAAGCCAATGAATACCTTAGGGAACATGGAATAGAACCGGTTGTTTGGTGAAGTGAGTACCTGATACCAAGGATCAGGTGTCAAGGATGAGATTTATAGTGATTAAGAATCAGGAGCCAAAGAGAGAAAGGGCTTCGGGCACTTGCCTTCAGGCCCTATCATTTAATAAGCCCATAACTTACTGACCCAATAACCGGTCACTACGGGCAGTGCCGTCTATCGTGGACATTTCCACGATAGACGGTTTCATTAAGGTTTAATGGATGGGGTTAAAGAACCTGCTCCATCGGATTTTGTTGAACATGGTTTTATGTTTCTCTAGGGAAAGCCACAGGAACCAGGCCTTTCCTACGATATGGTCCTCAGGAACAAAACCCCAGTATCTTGAATCCAGGGAATCGTGCCGGTTGTCACCCATCATAAAATAGTAATCCTGCTTAAAGGTATAGGCGTCAATCTTTTGCCCATCTATAAAGAGTCCGTTCTCTTCGATGCGAACATTGTCATGCCCTTCGTATTTTTCAATGGTGAAGCCATATTTCTCGATGTTCTCAGGAGTCATTTCTATCATCCAGCCTTCAGCGGGTATCTCTAAGGGTCCGTAAAAATCCTTGTTCCACCCCAATTCGCCACCAGCGGGAAAGATATTGGGATCGCCTTGTCCTTCTTTGCTTTTGCGGATGCTCACGGAAGAAACGGCAGGGGATTTTCTTAGGTTTTCAACCATTTCCCCCGTAGCAAAAACCATATAACCGGAATTGTCAGTAAAAGGGTAGTAGCTGTCAGGGTTGATCCCATACTGGTCAAAAAAATCAGCATTAAGCGGTCGGTTGGTCAATACATCATAGGAGAACTGCATTTCCCCGGGATTTTCCCCCGGCTGTCCGTTGATGTAAACCTGTGTATCCCGAAGTTCGACGATATCCCCGGGGATACCGATGGCTCTCTTGATGTAATTGGTCTTTAGGTCTACAGGATATTCGAACTCTACGGGATAGTTAAAGACCACCACGTCATTCCTTTTGACACTGGTGAATCCGGGGAGCCTGAAATAAGGCAGCTGGACGGCATCTGAATAGGAAGGGATATCCGTGCCCCAGATTTTCTGGTGGGTCAATGGCATCTGGATAATGGTCTTGGGTGTCCGTGTGCCGTAATGCATCTTGCTGACAAACAAAAAATCACCGACCAAGAGCGATTTTTCCATGGAAGCTGTGGGTATGGTAAAGGGCTCCAACAACAACCATCTGATCAAGCTGGCAGCAATAACGGCAAAAAGCAAGGCGTCAAACCATTCTCTGGCTGCGGATTTTTTCTTTTTTTCTCTACTCATTTTAAGTTTTAATTAGAGGGACAAAAAATCCCCCATGGACAATACGCCCTTCTTATCTTTGATCCACTCGGCTACTAAAACTGCGCCAAGTGCGAAGCCCTTTCTGCTGTGGGCAGTGTGGGAGATTTCAATGTCGTCTATTTCAGAGTGATACGTGACCACATGGGTGCCTGGTGCCGGATCTTCCCGGAGGGCGGTGATGGGCAAGCTATGTTCACTATCGGTCATCTCAGTGTCCAGATCCCATCTTTTGACTCTGCCGACATGGTTAATTATGGTCTCAGCCAAGGTAATGGCAGTGCCGCTTGGCGCGTCTTTTTTCTCGGTATGGTGGGTCTCTTCCAGCTTGACCTTATAGTCCGGCTGGCCGTTCATGATTTTAGCCAAGAACTTGTTGAGTTTGAAGAAGATGTTGACCCCGATGCTGTAGTTGGAAGCATAAAAGAAGCTTCCTCCCTTTGATAAAGCCAGTCTCTCAATCTCTGGCTTCCGCTCCAGCCATCCGGTCGTACCGGATAAAACGGGGATGTTGTGGTTAATGGCCCAGGAGATATTGTCAAAAGCAGCCGTAGGCTCGCTGAATTCAATAGCTACATCAATCTTTGATGTGTCCAAGGTGTCCAGTTCTTCGATGTTGTCGATGTTGATTTTTGCGGCAATGCTGTGTCCCCGGCTTGCTGCAATTTCGGCGATGATTTTGCCCATTTTGCCGTAGCCAAGAATAAGAATGTTCATGAGATTAAAAATTTAATTTTAAAGAAAGTCCAATCGATTGTCCCCCGGCAGTGAAAGTTTCATAAGACGGCTCCAGCTTCCAGGTCAGGTCGTCGCTTACGTCAAATCCTGACAAATGGGCGTCCACTTGGGCATCGACAATATTCAACACGTAAATTACCCCAAATATAAGATAACATAGGTCTCTATTCCTACGCCAGTAGTCAACATTTCTTATAATCCCTGCCTGGTTGAGGTTCGGAAACGGGTTGGGGCCCAAGGATGGATCTCTCACGATAGTAAGCGCCTCCCGGAATTTCTGGTAGCGCCGGTTGTTGAATTCCACAAAATAGGCGGTGGTGATAATTCCGCCGTAAATAATCGGCACTTTCCAGACCTTTTCGTTGTAGGCCTGCCCAGCTCCCGGCACAATGGCCGATAGGAGGGTAGCTACTTTGGGGTCTTTCACCTTGCGAACCCGGTCCGGCAGTTCAATGCTGTCTTTATCTACTGGGTAGATCTCAGATAAACTATCCGTCGGGGTGGGGATTTGGGCCTGAGCCGAAAAATGGACGAGCAGGGCGAATACAAAAATAACGACAGCCCGCCCAGAGGGAGCCATCGCATCTGCTAACTGATCTTGAACGGACCTGTTTGATGCACCCACCGTTTTATATTAAGTCTAAGATCTCTAATATCCTGTTGAGGTCTTCTGTAGAGGTGAAGGGTATTTTTATCTCGCCTTTGTCCCTGTCGTTTGCTTTCAGAGAGACCTTGCTGCCAAAATGAGAAGACAGCTTTTGCTGCAATTTGCCTAGCTCATATCTTTTGACAGGATCCTGAATACTAGCCTGTGGAGCAGCTTTCTCTTCTGGGCCGGCATTGAGTTCTTTGACCAGGGCTTCCACCTTTCTAACACTGAGTTCCTCTTCAACTGTACGTTTGTAGATGGCCAGTTGTTTGTCGATATCCTCAATGTTGACCAGTGCACGCGCATGTCCCATAGAGATTTTCTGATCTCTTACGCCCGCCTGAATATCCGGCGGCAGTTTCAATAGACGAAGGTAATTGTTGACCGTGGTCCGGTTTTTCCCAACTCTTTCGCCTAGCTGTTCCTGTTTGAGATCACATTCCGCCAGTAGTCGCTGATAGGAATGGGCGATTTCCAGGGCATTTAAGTTTTCCCGCTGTATGTTTTCAATCAGGGCCATTTCCAGCATCTGCTGGTCATTGGCCGTTCTGACATATGCGGGAACTTTTTCCAGCCCCGCCAATTTGGAAGCTTGGAACCTTCTTTCTCCGGAAATCAGCTGATATTCGCCTTCACTCAGTTTCCTGACCGTGATCGGCTGGATGATACCCTGTACACTGATGGATTCAGCGAGTTCCTGCAAGGCCTCTTTGTCAAAATGCGTTCTAGGCTGATAGGGATTGACTTGTATTTGGTCCAGGGGAATCTCATAGATCCCCACGGCAGGGGTTGATGGGGTTTCCTCAGTATGTTTTTGTGGAGAATCTTGCAATAAGGCACCTAATCCTCTTCCCAGTGCACTTTTCTTTTTAATAGGGTTATTGGCTGCCATATATTCTAGATTTAGACTTTAACCTTTCCGTTTTTCTCAGCTATTTCACTGGCCAGGTTGAGGTAAGCAACCGCGCCTTTTCCCGCTGCATCAAAAGCAACCACGGGCAGGCCATAGCTTGGCGATTCGCTGAGCTTGACATTTCTGGGGATAATGGTTTCGAAGGTCATGTTTTTGAAGTGCATCCGTACTTCTTCCACCACTTGGTTGGATAGCCGGAGCCTGACATCATACATCGTCAGTAAGATGCCTTCGATCTCAAGGTCCTGGTTAAGTCTTGTTTGGATAATTTTAATGGTATTCAACAGTTTGCCCAAACCTTCCAGAGCAAAATATTCACACTGTACGGGTATGATGACAGAGTTGGCCGCGGTGAGGGCGTTGATGGTGATCAAACCCAAAGAAGGGGAGCAGTCGATGATGATAAAGTCGTAGGCATCTTTGACGGAAGCAACTACGTTCCGCATTTTTTCCTCACGGTTCTCTAAATTGACCATTTCCACCTCGGCACCTACCAGGTCAATATGGGAAGGTACCAGGTTCAGGTTTTCTATCTCGGTTTTGATGATGATGCTCGAAATGTCGATTCCGTCCACCATGCATTCATAGATGCTTTTATCGATCTCCCGGGGGTCGTGGCCCAATCCAGAGGTCGTGTTAGCCTGAGGGTCGGCGTCAATGACCAGGGTCTTAAACTCCAGCACGGCAAGGCTGGCAGCTAGGTTCATGGCAGTGGTGGTTTTTCCTACTCCACCTTTTTGATTGGCAATAGCAATGATTTTCC
>CAZHZP010000123.1:0-7521 GCA_964537165.1 uncultured Roseivirgaceae bacterium
CATTACCTTCGACGATGTTGAATTACCGGAATCCTTAGCTTACCATGCCTGGCAGGACACCCTTGCCAATCATACGGTCAGGTTTGAGGCTGATCTAGAACAGGCTAAATAGCCTCTCATGTTAAAATATATTTTAAGTTTTTGATAGTAGATTCCATATATTTTTTTGAGTAAGGCATCAAACCCTGATTGCCTTACTCTCTTTTTATGGATCAGTCTAACAGGGCAGCAATATCCTCCTTACCGAGGTTTTTCATAAAGCTTTCCTCCATACCTATAAGCGCGCCGGCAAGCGCCATTTTCTTCGACTGAAGCAACATGATCTTTTCCTCCACCGTATTCCGGGTGATAAATTTATAGATAATGACTTTATTTTCCTGCCCGATGCGGTGTGCCCGGTCGATTGCCTGCGCCTCAACAGCGGGGTTCCACCACGGATCCAACAAGAACACATAATCAGCCGCCGTTAAGTTTAGTCCAACCCCTCCCGCTTTCAGCGAAATCAAAAACACCTTGATCTCAGGATCTTGCTGGAAGGCTTCTACTTCAGCCTGTCGGTTTGCTGTAACTCCGTCTAAATATGAAAACCGGATATTTTCCTTCTGGAGAAATTGCTTTACAATACCCAGGTGTCGCACAAACTGACTAAATATCAAAACCTTATGACCTTCACTCACGGTAGATCTCAACATATACATGATATCCTCTAATTTGCCGGAATCCCCCTCGTAATCGGCTTCCGTGAGTTTCGGATGGTTGGCAATTTGCCGCAATTGGGTCAGGCCACGCAACAGGGTGAACTGCTGGTTCCTGACTCCCGTTTCATGGATTTCCTTGATGATTTTCTCCCGGTAGTAGCTTTTCACCTCCTCATAGCGCTTTTCCTGTTCGGGAGTCATGGCCGAGTACTTCACCTGAACCACCTTTTCAGGAAGGTCTGTGGCTACCTGTGTTTTCAGCCTGCGGAGAATGAAAGGCTTGATCAATGCATGTAACTTGGAGGCCTTGTCTTTGTCGTTCTTCTTCTCAATCGGCTGTAGAAATTGTTTATTAAAAGCCCCCTGGCTACCCAACAGGCCTTTATTGATAAAGTTCATCTGAGACCACAAGTCCAACGTACCGTTTTCCACCGGAGTACCCGTCAGTGTCAACCTATGTTGGCAGGACAGGCTGTTCACCGCTTTGGTAATGATACTGTTTGGGTTTTTGATCGCCTGTGATTCATCCAGAATGACATAATTAAAATGAAAGGATTTTAAAACATCCACGTCCAGCCGGGTAATCCCATAGGAAGTAAGGACAAGGTCGTAGTTTTGAAACTGCCGGCTGTCCTTCACCCTTTGAGCGCCAGTGTAGACCAAGATCTTAAGGTCAGGCGTAAATTTCCCAGCTTCCAGCTCCCAGTTATATATCAGGGAGGTGGGCATGACCAGCAGGGACGTACTTTCCTCATTCAGCTCTTTTTGGAAAGCTAGCAAAGCCAATGTTTGTACCGTCTTACCCAAACCCATGTCATCGGCCAAGCACCCCCCAAAGCTGTATTCATGCAGAAACCGCAACCAATCGTATCCAGCCTTCTGATAAGGCCGGAGCGTTCCCACGAAACCGCCCGGAAGCTCATAGGTTCCTATATTGGAAAAATCCCGAAGCTTCTTCAGTTTGTCACTTAAGGTGAGCTTCACCAAGTTGGCCTTCTGCAACTCATTAGCTAAGGCCACATGGTGCTTTTTTAATACCATTCCTTCTCCAGATGACTTTTCGGTCTCTAGGAAAGAGAAAATGTCAGAGTAGTTAACAAACCAGGAGTTGGGAATCATGGCTATTTCGCCGTTGGGCAGTTCAAACTCCGTCTTCCCTTGCAGCAGCAGCCTCCTGATTTTAGCAAAAGGTATCCGGTAAGTGCCGAATTCAATCAGTGCATCCACATCAAACCAGTCAATGTTTTCCCGAATCCCAACAGAAATCGAGGCATTGCCTAAAAAATACCGCTTCCCCTGCCCGTTGGTACTCTGGAGGATCGTTATCCCCCGCTGTTCCAAAGTAGCCCTGTTCGTATTGATCCAGTCAAATGCCGTCCGTTTATCCAAGGCTACTTTTGACGAACGAACAGATAAGCCGAGGTCTTTTAGGAGATCACCCAAAGCTTTCTCCTCATCAAGGTCGCGGATAACCTTGTGAAAAATATAACTTTCATCCGCTTGTTCCAATTCCACATTGCTTGCAAACTTTTGATCAGAGCGGAAATAGTAGTCCCCATATCTGAATTTTAGATCGAACACAATCTTATCTTCTTCCTCTCCCCCTTCGTCTGCCGTAAAGAGCTCCAACGGGCGATTACTCGGTAAAATGCCCAGGTTCAATATCGGCTCGGGCCGCGTTCTCAGCACCTTTATGTCAAAGCCTTTGGCGTACACATCAAAAGAAGCGACCAATTGTGTGACAAATTTTTCATAATAGGTCTTTTCTACCTTTCTAGGCACCACGATAAACTTCTTGTTTAGAAAAGGCATCAGCTTCTTCCCATCTACATCCTTTTCAAAATTGTAGAGGTTGTTGTCCACCACCAGCCAAGCCGGCTCTTTGCAGATCAAGTAGCCTCCTCTATATTGCCATTCGAGTTTTTCCCCCCGGTATTTCAGCGTGGGAAAATAATGGGTATTTTCCTCGTTTCTTCTAAAATGAAAGAGCACAGAAGCCTTCTCGGGCATGATGTGGATCTCCTTCCAGATAGGATTTCCATCATTGCCCATCTCAAAAAGTCTCTTGCCCTTGATTTTATTCAGGATCTTTGCCCTGTAGTTCTCCAATCTTGCCTCTATCTGTCTATGTACTTCCTTGTTGGTGGCGCTGGCCGTTTGATCTCCATAAATTTTTGCCAGAAAATCTTTGGGTTTGAGATTTTTGGTGTTGAATTTTTTGACAATAGCTTCTTGCTGCATATTGTCCGTCAGTTTGATTAAGTCGAAGTCTGTTTCATCTAATCCTTTTGCAAACTCTTTTGCATTTTTAGAGGAAATATTTTGATAGGCCAGCGAATGCCGCCCCTTTTCATCCAATTGTACGACAAAAGATTCAAATAGAATCCCTAGATACTCATGGTTAAAAAGCGCGTAGACAATCTCAAATGGCCCCTCTGGAGAAACTCTCATAAATACCCGTTAATAGCACCGTCCAAGCCTCTATGAAAGAGGATTGTTGAAATTCAATAGCTTGCAAAATAAGGATTTATTGACGGAAATTTGAAACCCGAAGGTCTTTTAAAAAACCACAACCCCCATAATCACCTAACAATTAAGAGGTTACAAATCGCCTTTTGACTATCATCAACAAAAACCATTGACTTGCTAATCGGCTTTAGTAGAGAATCGCATATCAAAGGTGGTCGACCGTCTTTACCCGGGAAGCGATGATGGCAGGCCTATAAGATGCAAGCAAAGTGATGACGACCACACTCATACTGGTGTATAAAAAGTCCGTCCACACCATCTTTACCGGATAACTCTCGACAATGGAAGAAGTCACCCCCAAAGACACCAATCCGAAATTGTCCTGAACCCAACAAATGACAAAACCCAGAAACAGACCCACTGCTGCCCCACTGAAGGCGATGATTGCCCCTTGCTTGATATAAATCGACCGGATCAATTTGTCAGTGGCACCCATCGCAAAAAGCACCGCAATGTCCTTTTTCTTTTCTATGGCCAACATGCTTAACGAAAAAAAGATATTGAAGGAAGCGACGGCCAAGATAAAGGTCAGGGTCAAAAACACGAATAGCTTCTCCAGCTTGATCGTGAGTAGCAAACTGGCATGCTGTTCTTCCGTATCTTTCACCAGAAAGCCCTCACCAAGCTGTGTCCGTAGTGCGTGCTTGACCTTGGCAATCGTGTAACCTTCGGCGACCTTTATTTCTAAGGAAGTCCTTTTATCGCCATAGTTCAATAAGTTTTGGGCAAAAGAGAGGGGCACGATCACATATTCATTATCGAACTGCGGGTCTATTCTGAAAAATGCTACCGGCTTTATCACATCACTGTTGTACATATTCCTCGGATCGATTGATCCTGCTCTAGCAGCCTTGGGATAAAACACCTGTAAAAAATCAAATTCATTTCCCAGATCCACCGTCAAGAAATAGCCGACACCTCTACCCAAAATCGCGGCCGGTTGACTTTCCGTTCCCAGGGACATATCGCCGGTGAAATATCCCTTTGAAAACCTACCTTGATCCAAAAAGTTATCCGAGACTCCCTTGATTCTCCCCACCACTTGATTCTCCTTATACCGTAGCAGTGCATTGTCTTCTATCACCTCTGTCAAAACCTCCACGCCGGGCACCTTGCGGATACCGTTCAGCCAGTCCTCAGTGACTTCGAAAGATTTACCCTGGGCCGCCTCCACCTTAAGCTCCGCATCAAAGGAGGCATACAAGCCCTTGATCAAATCCTCCAAGCCGTTAAAAACGGACAGGACAATGACCAGAGCCATAGTCCCCACTGCTACGCCGATCATAGAAATCCGCGAAAGAACGGTGATGAAATTCCGCTTCTTTTTGCTGCGAAAATACCGGGAAGCTATAAAAAAGGAGAGATTCAAGGTAAAGGAAATTAGGTTTTATTCTTCCTCATCTTCATCTGGAGCTTCAGGAATGTCCAGGCCGGAGATCACCCGATCCATGTGTTGGGCATAGGCAGAGGACTCATCCATGAAAAAAGCAATTTCGGGAATGATTCTTACGGACTTGCCTATTCTATTCCCCAGATTCCTACGGATATTTTTTTTGGCTTCGTTGATCTTCTCAAACAGCTCTTGGTTATTGGCCAGAAGAAAGCTTAGGTACACCCTGGCAAGACTGAGATCGGGACTCATCATCACCCGGGTCACCGTTACCATGGCCTGGCCGACCAACGACCGGGACTCCTTCTGAAACATCTCCCCCAGCTCCTTTTGGATCAATCTGGCATATTGTTGTTGTCGCTTGCTTTCCATCATTGATAATTATTCAGACAAATTTAGTGAATTAAATGCGGAACCTTTAATTTCGTAGCTGTAGATTGCCTAACCTTTCAACAGATATACCTCTTGCTCAGCTTTTTTAAGTTAAATGATCCCTTTAGGTTACTGGGGATAGTATTTCTGCTAGTACTCTTGCGGATTCCCTATCTACTTTTGGAAATCCCCTTATTACAACCAGAGCTGATCTGGATGCTCATCGGCGAAAGAATGTCAAAGGGCTATGCCATGTACGTGGATATCATTGACGATACCGGGACACTCTCCGCAGGGATGTACTGGCTTATCCATCTGGTAGCCGGCAGATCGCTTCTTGCTTACCATCTCATAGCGGCAGCGGTCATCCTCTTTCAGGTCAGCTACCTCAATACTTTTCTTATCCAATACAAAGCCTTCGAAGAAAACACCTATGTCCCTGCCCTGGTCATGTTGGTTCTTTTCCATCTTTCTTATGATTTTCTGGCCTTGTCGCCAGCCCTGATGGGGAGTACATTTATTTTACTAGCATTGGGACAGCTTTTCTCGCAGACTGTACGACATCAGGACCAACCCGAACCGGTGTTTTTGACCGGCTTGTTCGGTGGGATAGCCCTGTGTTTCCATTTCCCACTGATGGTATTTCTACCATTTTTTCTGGCTGCCGGATTAATCATCTGCGGCTACAACCTCCGTCAGCTATTGCTTTGTCTGACGGGCTATTTTCTGCCCATTATTCTTTGCGCACTTTATTATTTTTGGATTGACGGCTTCTCAGAATTCATCACAGGCTTTGTATATTCCATCAGGATCATTGATGTTTACCGGCATGTCTCCTATTGGGATCTGGCTTCGTTGCTTGCTTTGGCTTTGTTCTTTACCTTTTGGGGATTCGTGTTGGGCTTTTTGCTGAAAAGATTGACGGTCAACCAGCAAAAACAAAACCAGCTGGTCATTCTTTATTTGGTCTTTGCTATACTGCCTCTGGTAGCAGCCAACAGGCTCACCCCATACCAACTGGTCGTCCTGCTTCCGGGCATGACTTACTATATCAGCCAGATCTTTATTTACCTTAACCGAAAAAAACTGATCACTTTGGTCTTTTATGCCTTTCTCCTAGGCATTCCATCAGTAGGCTATGGTTGGCTTACCCAAAAGCTAAAATCCGATGGGATCGACAACTATGTGGTAAATGTCGATAATCGGCACGGCTTCACCGAAAACTCCACAGTATTAGTGCTAGGCCAGGATCTGGGATATTATAGAAATGCCTCTTTAGCGGGGCCTTACCTGAACTACCAATTGTCCAAACCCGTACTGGCAGAGTATAGAAATTATCCTGCCCTGACTAAAATTTACCTTTCTTTCAAAAATGAAAAGCCGGAGTACATCATTGATGAGGAAGGTACATTTGCCGCCCTTCTTGAACATCTACCGGAACTTGCTGCAGACTATACGCTGGAAGCGGAGGGTGTTTATAGGTTGAAATAATGTCCCAAAGCGCAAAACCTGTTTAAGTCAGAACAGCCGATCCTTGTTGAAAAAAATTCAGGTGATGTGGAAGACCCGTAGGGGACTTCTAAATGAGACAATATGTTTTACCCTAGCCCATCCGCAAAATAATTACATTTATAATTTAATTTTGATAGGTTAATTAATTCCTTTTAATTATATTTCTACAAGTTTTAGGGATAATACATCCCCTTCGGATAGTGACGATTTTTCTTCCGAAGTTGAGGTTTCAGAATAGAGATGCTTTGGCTTTCAAACTCTTACGGGGGGTTGGATTTGAATATACAATAGGCGAGGCTACATATAATGGCCGAGCGTGCTTTTTGCATTTATAAAGACTGTTTCTCCGTTTAGTTATGGAATCTCTAGTAAAACTTTTACCCGGCAGGATTACAGCCTTTAACTTGCAGTTGATGTTATTTGCTTTGATCCTATTATCCTGCGGATCAGAGGAAGACAAGGATAGACTCCCCTGCTATGACTGCCCGTCCAACTTCAATGCCATAGACTATGAAGCAGCCTGGAGTCCTGACGGGCAATGGATCGCCTACTATCATGAGGATACAAGGCCCGGGTACAGCGGGATCTATCGGATACGTCCTGACGGCAGTGACAATACCCTATGGCTTCCCGGTGCCCAAACCCCTGCCTGGAGTCCTGATTCCGAATGGCTGGCCTATTCCGAGAATGCCCAGATCTGGATCAGGGAGGTGCGCGGCGACAGCATTGTCCAATTGACTTTCGAGGGAAGGAATTTTTCTCCCGCCTGGAGTTCAGACGGCGGAACGCTGGCCTTTGTCCAATCCATTTGTACAAATATTCCCTGTGGTACTTGGTTATCTGAATTTGACAGTACCCCCCAAATTGCAGTCCTCTATGGTAGATGGTCTGATTTTCATCCTTCTAAACCCTTGTTTATTTATAGCAGACCCTGGTGGATACAAGATGACGGCGATATATTAGGTGACTCTGTATTCTTTTATGATACTACTTCAAAGAAAACAACTTTTTTCAAATCAT
>CAZHZP010000124.1:0-7453 GCA_964537165.1 uncultured Roseivirgaceae bacterium
GCTGCATGGCTCCTTTCTCCAAAAAATAGGTGCCCATTCTTCCCTCCGTGAAGTAGATATAGGAGGTGTCGATGCCGGAAGACCTTAAAAAATCCCTCGCCGCTTTACCTAGATCATGGTCTGGAAAAGCCGTCACATGCGCCGCAGAAAAACCCCAGTGAGCCAGTGAGGCCGCCACATTGGCTTCGGCCCCGCCAAACACCAGCTGATAATCCTGGGCTTGGATAAACCGCTCGTGGGACTGCGTGGAAAACCGCATCATTATCTCTCCTAGAGTAACAATCCTTTTCTGCATTAAATTGAAGATTTAATTTTCAATTGCCCAAAACTAACCTAGATTTGAAAAAAAAACAGTAAACGAAGCAATATCTTTCGCAATTATTTATCTTGTGCAATCGGTTGCCTGAACAATCATCTTTAAGAAATGTTACATAAAATTTTAAAAATACATCCGGAAGACAATGTTTTGGTTGCTCTTACTGATCTGGAACCGCGGGATACAGTCAATTATAACGGAAACGACATCCTCATCAGTCAGAACGTACCCGCCAAACATAAGATTGCTGAAAGTGACTTTGACGTCGATGACGAGATCTATATGTACGGAATTATCGTCGGAAAGGCACTTTCACCAATTGCCAAAGGAGAGGTGCTGACGACCCAAAATGTTGCGCACAAAACCGCAGCATACACTGGAGAACGGCAGGACTCCCCTTGGGCTGCACCCAGTGTGGACAAGTGGCGGAACAAAACCTTTATGGGCTACCACCGCCCGGACGGACAGGTGGGCACGGCCAACCACTGGATTGTCGTCCCTCTGGTTTTTTGTGAAAACAGAAACGTGGAAATTATTAAACAAGCTTTTGTAGAAGAACTCGGCTTTGAAAACACCAACCCCTACAAAAACTACGTGAGGGAGATGAAGGCGCTTTATGCGCAAGGGCAGGAAAACGAAATCCAAACGCTTACCGTCGAAACTGCCGAGCAACACCATACCCATAAAACTTTTAAAAACGTAGACGGCATCAAGTTCCTCACCCACCAAGGAGGATGTGGTGGGACGCGACAGGACTCTGAGGCCCTGTGTGCACTGATTGCAGGCTACATCAACAACCCCAACGTAGCTGGGGCAACCGTTTTAAGCCTAGGTTGTCAGAATGCAGAAGCTGCCATCTTGCAGGAAAAGTTGTACCGGATCAATCCAGCGTTTACCAAGCCGCTGATCCTATTAGAACAACAAAAAGAAGGTACTGAGCAGGCACTGCTTACCAAAGCCATTCAAAAGACTTTCTTGGGCTTGGCGGAAGCTGACCAACTGAGGAGGGCGCCTGCGCCCTTGAGCAAACTTACCATAGGCCTAGAGTGCGGTGGTTCGGATGGTTTTTCCGGAATATCTGCCAATCCCGCCATTGGGCATGCCTCGGATCTGATTGTGGCTTTGGGCGGAAAAACCATCCTATCGGAGTTTCCCGAGCTTTGCGGCGTAGAGCAGGAGTTGATCAACCGTTGTGTGACCGATGAGGCTGCGGAGAAATTTGTGCAATTGATGCGGGCTTATTCTGCCTCTGCGGAAGCGGTGGGTTCGGGTTTTGACATGAATCCCAGCCCCGGAAATATTAAAGACGGGTTGATCACCGATGCCATGAAGTCGGCAGGTGCGGCCAAAAAAGGAGGCACCTCCCCCGTGACCGATGTTTTGGACTATACAGAAGTCGCGGTGACGCCGGGGTTGAACCTGCTATGTACCCCGGGGAATGATGTGGAAAGCACCACCGCCATGGCAGCATCGGGATGCAACGTTATTTTGTTTACCACAGGGTTAGGTACCCCAACCGGAAATCCGGTAACGCCTGTCATCAAAGTATCATCCAATACCAAGCTTACCGAGCGGATGCCTGATATTATAGATATCAATACAGGAAGCGTCATTGCCGGAGAGAAGACTATTGAGGAGGCCGGAGAGGAGATTTTGGAATTTATCATTGAAGTAGCCAGTGGGCGGATTGTCCCTAAGGCGGTCCAGCTCAATCAGGATGATTTTATCCCATGGAAGCGAGGAGTTTCCCTTTAAACTTTTGAATCATTAAGACATCAAACCATGTACAACCAATTCTCAGTCAACAGTAAAACCATTATGCTTAGTGGCGCTACCGGCGTGTTGGGTAAGGCCATCGCTTTACACCTTGCCGGGGAAGGCGCACACATGATTATTTTAGGAAGAAACGCTGCCAAAGTCGAGACCCTGGTCGACCAGATCCAAAGTTCTAATGGCAAGGCGACTGCGGCCGTAGCTGATGTAACCAACGAACAGCAGCTTCAAGACCTTCAAACGACGCTTGCAAGTCAGTTTAACCATATCGATGTGCTGATCAATGCGGCTGGAGGCAATATGCCGGGTGCCATTGTCACACCGGACCAAACCCTATCGGATCTCGCCAGTGAGGATGTAAAAAAGATCATGGACTTGAACTATCTTGGCACTTTTCTTCCCGTCAAAGCATTTCTTCCCCTGCTCAAAGCGGCTGACAAAGCCAGTATCATCAATATTTCTTCCATGGCGGCTACCCGCCCCATGACCCGGGTGATGGGCTATGCTTCCGCCAAAGCCGCCGTAGATAACCTTACTAAGTGGCTTTCCGTGGAGTTTGCCAAAAAATTCGGCCCCAATCTGAGGGTCAACGCCGTAGCCCCGGGCTTCTTTCTCACCGAGCAAAACCGGGAATTGCTCACCGAGCAGGACGGCGGCCTGACGGCGAGGGGCAACCAAATCATTGAGCACACGCCTATGGCCCGCTTTGGCAATCCCGAAGACCTCTTCGGCGCCGTCCAGTGGCTTTGCAGTGATGCATCTACTTTTGTTACCGGTACCATTATTCCCGTAGACGGTGGATTTAGCGCATATTCAGGAGTATGATCGACAATAAAATAAAAATGGAGCCTACCATGAGATGGTACGGCCCGAATGACCCAGTCAGCTTAACAGACATCCGACAAGCTGGCGCCACTGGAATCGTCACCGCTTTGCACCATCTTCCCAACGGTGTAGAATGGCCAAGGGAGGAAATCAAAGCGCGGAAAGAAATTATTGAGGCGGCAGGCCTCACCTGGTCGGTGGTGGAAAGCATTCCTGTACATGAAAACATCAAAACCCGTAGCGGCCGGTACGAGGAGTATATCCGTAACTACCAAAGCAGCATCAGAAAC
The DNA here is from genome assembly GCA_964537165.1 of uncultured Roseivirgaceae bacterium. Lineage (GTDB taxonomy): Bacteria > Bacteroidota > Bacteroidia > Cytophagales > Cyclobacteriaceae > DATGMS01. The sequence continues at coordinate 3,205 of CAZHZP010000124.1, forward strand.
CTGGCGGCCGAAGGGATTTTTACCGTGTGCTATAATTTTATGCCGGTACTGGACTGGACAAGGACAGACCTCGCCTACACCCTGCCTAACGGCGCCAAAGCCCTGAGATTTGAAATGCAGGCATTGGCCGCATTCGACCTGTATATCCTAAAGCGGCCGGGGGCAGCGTTTTCCTATTCTGAACAAATCCAACAGAAGGCAGCCGAATACTTCCGTTCGCTTACGGAGGAGGACAGGCAAAAACTGACCAACACGATTATTGCCGGCCTCCCCGGGGCAGAAGAAGGCTACTCTCTACTGGCCTTTCAGGAAATACTGGACACCTACAAGGAAGTCGACGAGCAGACCTTGGCCAACCATCTCCGCTTGTTCTTAGATGCCATCCTTCCTGTAGCGGAAGAAAGTGGCGTGTCGATGGCCATTCATCCCGATGATCCGCCCTACCCGATCTTCGGGTTGCCTCGCGTGGTCAGTACCGCGGCCGACTACGAAAGGATCATTTCCGACAACAGCAGTCCCAACAACGGATTTGCATTTTGTACCGGTTCTCTTGGGGTTCGGGCGGACAATGATCTACCGGCAATGGTAAGGCGGTGGGGTGATCATATCCATTTTATCCATCTGCGGAGCACCGAGCGGGATGAGGACGGCAATTTCTACGAAGCCAATCACCTCGAAGGAGACGTACCGATGGCAAAAGTCGTAGAAGAGATCTTAAAAGTACAGCAAAGAAGGAACAAGCCTCTTCCTATGCGACCCGACCACGGACACCAGATGCTGGACGATCTAAGAAAGGTCACTAACCCAGGCTACTCCGCCATCGGAAGATTGAAGGGATTGGCAGAGCTGAGGGGATTGGAAATTGGAATTCTGCGTAATCTGTAGTTTATTTATATACAATAAATTAAAATAGCCCAATGAAAAAGATTTGTTTAAACACCATAGGACTTGCGCTACTCGCTGCCTTAGTGAGTTGTGGAGCGCCTAGTCAACAAGGCGACGCTGACGAGGGATGGGTAGAATTGATCCAAGGAAATACGCTGGATGGCTGGACCAAAGTAGCCGGCGCCGCTGAGTTCGATGTTGAGGACGGTGTCATTATAGGCACGGCCGTAGCCAACACCCCCAACACCTTCCTGATCAGCGATCAGGAATATTCAGACTTTATCCTGGAACTGGAAATCAAAGTAGAGCATGAATCATCCAATTCCGGCGTCATGGTTCGCGGACAATATGACCCTGAGGGTAGGGAAGGGCAAGGAAGGGTCTATGGCTACCAAGTTGAGCTGGATCCCCTTGAAAGGGCCTGGTCCGCCGGTATATACGATGAAGCCAGAAGAGGATGGCTGTACCCATTGACGCTTAATCCTGAAGCAAGAAGTGCGTACAAAACCAATGATTTTAACCATTACCGGATTGAAGCCATCGGCAATGAAATCAAAACCTGGCTCAACGGACAGGAAGTGGCCTACCTGGTAGACGACACGGACTCCAGAGGAATGGTGGGGCTCCAAGTCCACAGCATCCGAAACCCCGAGGATGCAGGACATAAGACCTACTTTAGAAATGTCAGGATCCAAACTGAAAACCTGGAACCCAAGCCTTTTAAAGAAGGGATCTACGTGGTCAACAACCTGGATAACCAGCTGACCGAGTACGAAGAAGAAAACGGTTGGAAACTGCTATTTGACGGCAACAGCAGCACAGGATGGCGCGGGGCTAAGTTAGACGCTTTCCCGGAAAAAGGCTGGACGATTCAAGATGGCGTATTGACCATTGAGGCTTCCGACGGCGGAGAATCCACCAATGCAGGGGATATAGTAACCGAGGAAAAGTACAGCGCATTTGATCTCTCATTTGATTTTAAGTTAACCGAGGGCGCCAATAGTGGGGTGAAATATTTTGTGACCTTGTCCGAAGAGACCAAGGGCTCCGCCATCGGTTTGGAATATCAGATTTTGGACGACGCCAAGCACCCTGATGCCAAACAAGGCATCAACGGTAACCGCACCTTGGCTTCGCTTTATGATCTAATCACTGCTGAGAAGCAGGAAAGGTTTTTAAAACCTATAGGGGAATGGAATAAAGGAAGGGTCGTCGTTTATCCAGACAACAAAGTGGAACATTATCTCAACGGAATCAAAGTAGTGGAATACCAAAGAGGCTCCGAAGACTACCGAAACCTGGTAGCCGGGAGCAAATACAAGGTATTTGAAAATTTTGGCGAAGCTGAGGAAGGTCATCTCCTCCTACAGGACCATGGGGATAAAGTCAGCTTCAAAAGCATCAAAATCAAAACCTTGAATTAACTGGATTATTGGTTGTAAAGATTTAGACAATGGACAAGATAGACAAAACCAGAAGGGAATTTATTAAAAAATCCGTTTTGACTACCGCCGGGTTATCCACCCTAGGGGCTGTAGGGTTTTCAGCCAAAAGTTATGGAAATATAATCGGAGCCAACGACCGCCTCAACATCGCCATAGCGGGCTTAGGCCGTCGGCTAGGCGCCTTCTATGCACCCATCGCCAGAAAAGAGAGCAACGTAAACTTGGTTTACCTCTGTGATGTCATGAAGTCACAGCGGGAAAAAGCGGCAGCTAACTTTCAAAAACACATCGACTACCAGCCGAAACTAGAAAACAGCATTTTCAAAGTAATAGAAGACCCCGAAGTCGATGCCCTGATCAATGCCACGCCCGACCACTGGCACGCACCGGGAACCTGGCTGGCCGTAGAGGCGGGAAAACATGTGTACGTGGAAAAACCCTGTAGCCACAATCCCCGGGAAGGGGAATTGTTGGTGGAATACCAGAAGAAATACAACAAAGTAATCCAGATGGGCAACCAGCAGCGTTCATCAGGACATACTCAAGAAATCATCAACGAGATCCATAGCGGCGCCATTGGCAATGTCTATCTGGCCAAAGCTTATTATAACAGCGCCAGAGGAGAAGTGCCCCATCAGGTAAAAGCCGCGCCACCAGAGGGTTTGGACTGGGAGCTTTTCCAGGGGCCTGCACCAAGAAGGGAATATACCCACGATACCTGGGACTATAACTGGCACTGGTACGGCTGGGAATACGGAACGGCTGAATCCGGCAACAACGCCACCCACGAATTGGACGTGGCGAGATGGGCCTTGCAGACCGACTTCCCCAACAAAGTCATTGTGGTAGCAGGAAAGTATCATTGGCCTGAGGACGGATGGACCATGTACGACACCATGGATGCGACTTTCCAGTTCGATGGAGACAAAACCATCCAATGGGACGGAAAAAGCCGAAACGGCCACAGTACCTATGGCAAATCGGGGCGGGGAACAGTCATCTATGGAACCGAAGGCACCGTCCATGTAGACCGGGATGCTTACCAATTATTTGACCGGGGAGGCAAGCTGGTGCGTGAAAGCAAATCAGGCGGAAGCGAAGGAGGTACGCAGCTCGGTGGAGGCGGCGATATGTCCACCACCCATGTGGTTAACTTCTTTGAGGCGATCAGGGGCAAGGAAAAGCAAAACTCCCCTATCCATGAAGGAAGAAAAAGCACCTTGCTCTGCCATTTAGCCAATATTGCTTACAGAACCGGAGAGGTACTGGAATGCGATTCTTCCAACGGCCATATTACCAATAGCAAGAAGGCCAAAAAACTCTGGTCAAGGGAATACGAGAAAGGCTGGGAGCCCAAAATCTAAGGGAAAACAAATAACAATACCCGTAAAAACCTGGATAAGCCCGATGTTCATGTTGATTTTGTCAAGAAATCAATGCTCATGAACCCGGGCTTTTCTATGTTAGGGGCATCGGGCTTTCCCGCCAAAAGTTCCGAAAGATACTCGGTTCCAATGACAAGTGAATGCGGGGATCATCGGATTTTTCCAACCGTTGCAGGTCCTCTCTTGTTCCTTACAATGCTCGACCCCGCAAGGAGCTCTATTTTGAATTGGAGGCGGATGAAGCAGTTGCTTTAAACGGTGGCGAAGAGGAGCTTAATTTCCTTCAGAATGCCGGAGAGTTGGTGATTTTTAGGCACAGTATCATCATTTATTTGAACAACGATACTGAAGACGAACAAGTAGATAGCGACTACAAGGACTTTGCGTGAACAAGAGATTGAGTCACAATTTGCTTCAACTCCTGGCTCAAGAAGCTTATTTTATATAATTTTTTTCCAAAATATTTTAATTAATATGCTGGTGATTTTTGTACTTTTAAATGCAAATTCGAAACAACCACTTCCTTTCGGTATC
>CAZHZP010000125.1:0-7443 GCA_964537165.1 uncultured Roseivirgaceae bacterium
TGGGTGATATCCTACAGGAATACCTTACCATGAAGGGATACAGCACCACCTTGTGCAGAGATGGGGAGGAAGGCTGGGCCAAGTTTAAGAAAGGTGCGTTTCATTTGTGCATTTTGGATATAATGATGCCAAAAAAGGACGGCTTTACCTTGGGTAAGGAGATTAAGAAGGTAGAGGAAGACCTTCCGATAATTTACTTGACAGCCAAAAATCTAAAGGATGATGTGATCGAAGGCTTAAAAATCGGAGCGGACGACTACATCACCAAGCCCTTCAGCATGGAGGAGCTATTACTGAGAATCAACGCCATCCTCCGCCGTACAATGAAAAACGACGAGACCGTGACATTGAAGAGTTACAGATTCGGCGGCTTCACCCTCCACTATGACCAGCAGACTTTGGAAGGGCCTGAAGGAAAGCACAAGCTCACCTCCAAAGAAAATGAACTGCTCCGGCTGCTGGCCTCAGAGCTCAACAAGAATGTCAGCCGTTCACAAGCCCTCAAACAAATCTGGGGAGATGACAGTTATTTCAACGCCCGAAGCATGGATGTCTACCTGAGCAAAGTGCGGAAACTTCTCAAAGACGACCCGAAGGTTCGGATTATCACCTTACATGGTGAGGGGTTCAAGCTGGTGGCAGGAGAATAATTGGTTTCCTTTAACAAGATTTAACCGGGCAGGGGACGGGGGTCAGGCGATCCTTGGTTAAGTTTAACCATGCTTAGAACCTGCCTCCTTTTTAGTTGCTTCCTGCTTTTGATCAACCCCTCCTATTCACAGGAGGTGTCAGGCAAGGTGCTGGATGGCCGGGGAAAATCTGGGATCGCCTGGGTCAAAGTAGACAATACCCGATCAGGAAAATTCACCTATACTGATCATGAGGGAAAATTCGCAGCTTTAGCAGAGGAAGGGGACACCTTGGTGTTTAGCTTTAAAAACTTCCATAGCAAGTCCATCACCGTCCCGGAAAACCTGGAGGAACCCCTGGTGGTTTATCTTGAATTTGATGCGGTAGAACTACCTGAGGTCTTTGTCATGGAGAAAAATCAGAACACCTCTATCCAATTGCATGGCATCCCGAAAGTCGACCCTGACCATGTGCCTATCCGGCCGGGCAAAGTGGTGGTGGGTGCGACGGAGGACTACAGACCCGGTGTAGCGCTGGCCGGCCCTATTTCTTATTTTTCAAAGTCTGAGAAGAACAAGCGAAATTACCGAAAATCCGAAGAATTGCGGGAGGCACAGAAGGATTACCTGGAAGTCATCCGTTCCGATTCCATGCGCAGCGAAATCATGCACCATTTTGCCCTGAAACGGGAACAATACGACAGTTTGCTGATCCTGTTCAATGCCGCCAACCTGCAGCATCAATTCCGCGATATGGAAAAGGAACGGGTCGAAAGGCTGCTCTTCTACTTCGTAAATGATGCGATGATAAATTCCCGCAGGCCGGACTGATTTACGAAGAGAATATAGTAGGAAACATTAAATCTATCTAACGTCCGTACGGATGTGTCTTTACCCACAACCTGTGACCCGGTGAAGTTTTAACTTTGGTTTTAAACTCGAAGTCCTTGTAGAAAACACAGCTATCTTAGAAGTTAAATCCATAGAAAAACTGGGGGGAGTAAACTACAAACAGGTCTTAACCTATTTAAAATTGACCAAACTAAAGCTCGTCCTCACGGATTAATTGCAACGTGCCCGATATAAGGGAAGGCATATTTAGGAAAGTAAATGGGTTATAGGTTTATCTTTGCCATCTTCAAAGAAATCCCGGCCGACAAACTGCTTCGGCCGTCATCATTTAAAGTTCCTTACGAGTAAAAACCATGGACGGCACACAAAGAAAAGACATTCAACTAGGATCAGAGGTGGAAGTAGTGCAAAAACACCACCAGCGAAGCGGGGAATTAACCCACGGCTTTGTTAAAAAGATACTGACCAAATCACCTGACCATCCCCATGGCATTAAAGTGATGCTGGAAGACGGCATCGTTGGCAGGGTTAAAAAGGTATTAGAAAAAAAGGGATAGCTTACCTATCCCTTTTTTTGACTTATTGCAAGTGTTCAACCGTCGAGTACACTAATTCCTGTACACCGGCAGTCTTTACGCCGATCCTGACATAGACATCCCTGCCCGACAAGCTGGCAGGCAAGTTGATATCTAAACTGATCGGTGATGACAGATCAAGGGCCTCCCCTTGAACGATCAAGTTTGCTTCATTTCGCACGGCATCAAGAATGGCTGTCCTACCTACATAGATGGCAACCATTTCTACCGCACGCACAGGGTTGACGCTATTGACCTGTACGTTAGCCTCAATATGTGCGCCGTTGCGGTTATATTGAGGAGAAGACAGAGTATAATAGGGCTGCACCTCTACATCCAGAGTTTTCCCTCCCCTTACCTGCACATCAATGGAGTCCGTTTGATCAAGCCATGGACCATTTCCGCGGAGGAGCGTTAATTTATAATCTCCATCAAATAAGGAAGCAGAAAAAGACCCATCCTGATCTACATGTAGCGGAATCTTCTGGAACAGCTCATAACCTGGCTGCCACAGTTCCAACTGCACACCGTCACTTCTTAGTCCTAGGGGTTCTCCCTGATATACCACCCTTCCCTGCAGTTTGGATTGTGGGGGATCAAAATTATCATAACTGCAACTGGCCACCACCAGCACCACCGACAATATCGCGCTTATTTTGAATATAGAGCTCTTCATAAAATCAAATTAATGGAATGGGTTTCTTACTAAATTAGGATTGGCATCAATCAGATCCTGTCCGATCAAAGAATAGTAGTTGCCTAGCTGGAAAAACCTGGGCGCCCTAAACCGTGGTGCTACGTCTTTAACAAATACATACTTACCATCACGGCTATCACCCGGCCTGACCACCCGGTAGGGATAGAGGCTGTAGACAACACTGTTTGGATTGTTGTTGTTGCCTGACCACTGAGTATGGGCAATTCTCCACCGCTTATAATCCCACACGAGATGATCTTCAAATGCGAGCTCCACGCGTCTTTCGTTCCGGATTCTCTCTATCGAGAGCGAAGACAAGCTGTTGGGCCCAAATCCAGCTCTTTCTCTTATAGCATTGACCAAAGACAGGGCTTCTGTGCCTTGTCCCAATTCGAAAGCAGCTTCGGCAGCATTCAGATAGATCTCGCCAAGCCTAAATCTCACCCACCAAACTTCGCTCCGGATCCCTCTGGTACTGGTTTGAGGACCGTTGTCCACATATTTTCGCAGATAGAATCCCGTGTTGGAGACCTCCTGGATGCTCCGGTGGGGCCCCGCCGCTGCGGTCAGCACCCTTCCGTCCTCGTATTCCGTGCCTAAGCCATTGGATTCAACAACATTATAAGAGCTGCCATTCCAAACCATAACGCCGGCCTGCATAAAAATTTCCTGACCCTTGAAGCTTGCCCCGGGATACACCACTGTACCGTACAGCCTGGCATCCTTGTTGGCGAAAATGTCCTCCACCTCGTCATAATAGATGTAGTCGGAGCCATCCGCATTATGCGTCCTGAGCTCTCCCGAACTTCCGTCCAAATATTCAAAGTCCTCTACTAGATTTAAAGAAGGGGTAATGGCCGACGAGCCCAAATTATCCTCCCTTACTGAACGGGCGATATTTTCGTAAGTGAAACCGTGCCTCTTATCCGCTGAAGACAAGAAATCCTGGGCCCAAATGACCTCACTGTTGTTGTTTTTGGAAACCAAGGCTTCATAGAAGTTTTCTCCCAAATCAGGGTTGTCGCGATAGAGGGCATAACCTCCCTCGTTGATGATTTCGAGGGAAGCTTCCAGGGACCTGCTATAGTATTCCTCCGCTCTCCCTGCCGGTATCCCTACCTCCCCGCCGGAGAGGCTGATAGGAGCACCCATCTGGCCGTTATACTTCGCTAAAGATCCCGCATACAGCATGGCCCTGCTTTTCAGTGCGAGCGCAGTGAAGCGGTTAGCCCTGGTCTTGCTTCCGGCATTTCCCAAATTGGGAATAATGGCATCCAACTCATCTGCAATAAAGTCGTACACCTCTTCTTCTTTATTCCGTGGATGCTGAAGACTGGAAGGATCCCCGGAAAAATCGTAAATCAACTCTTCAGTGATCAGCGGCACGCCCCCCATCCTCTTTACATGCTCAAAATAAACATACGCCCGGATAAACCTCAGTTCGCTGATAAATTGGGTTTTTCTGCTTTCGTCAAACTGGGAGATTTCTTGAAGTTTTTTGATCGACAAGTTGATGTCCCGAATCAAATCATAGTCCCAGAGACCCCACCTATCGAACGGATAGGATACAATGTTATTCAACCCTTCTTGGTTTGACTGACCGGACCACATAGCCTCATCATACGCAGCGAATTCTGTCCAGCCCCCAGTAAGAGAGGTGTGGGCCGGCAGCCTGTCATAAAAGTTGGAGAGCACGCCCGTCACCAGATTGGCATCATTCCAGACCTGCTCATCCAAAAGAATGCTCGGCGGTTCCCTTTCCAACCAATCGGTTTCGCAGGAAACCAAAGGTAAATTACATGTTACAGCCAAGAGTAGTATCAAATACCTATTTTTCATGTCTTTATGCTTAGAGAGAAAGGTTAAAACCAAAATTAAACAAGCGTTGCTGCGGGTACACCAAACCGTTTCCGGAAGTTATTTCTGGATCGATCCCAAAATCCTTTACATTGTCGATGGAGAAGAGGTTGGTGCCACTGGCGTACACCCTCAGGGCATTCACCCCAATCTTGGACAGCAACGTACCGGGAATCTGGTAGCCAATTTCGAGGTTCCTTAACCTCAAGTATTTCACATTGGTGAGCCAGAAGGTACTGTGTCTCGAGTAGTTGATATGGTTGGACCTTCTTACCGCCGGATACGTGCCAGCGATCCAGGGGCTGTCCGCATTGAAAGGATCCTCCCGATGCCAACGGTCCTCAAAGATATAATCCGGGGAGGTACCATTGTTCTGGAAAGGATACCTCAACTCCCAATCCCTCACAAACGACTGCATGGACGCGCCAGCGAAATTGAAAAACAAGCTAAAACCCTTGTACTGAGCCGAACCATTTAAACCAAAACTCATGTACGGATTAGCCCCTACCGCATAGCCTATCGGTCTTTCGTCCATGCCATTGATCAGCCCATCACCATTGGCATCTTCGAAAATAAAGTCACCGGGAAGCAGGGTTCGGTTGCCCTGACCATCGATATTGACCGGGTAACTTTCTATTTCCTCCATGCTTTGGAACCTGCCAACGACCTCATAACCCCAGTTGATATTGGCCCAGCGACCCTCTTGATCGTTCCGGTATTCATGCCAGGCGTTCCCGAACCTCGGCTTATACCGTTCGACAATTTTAAGTCTGGAGATGGTCCCGTTGGCACCGATGCTGAAATCAACATTTCCCACCTTGCCATTGTACGTGACTATACCCTCAACACCACGGTGGGCATCAGTTTCCAGGTTTTCTGAAGGAAGGCCGTAGCCTACTTCTCTTGGAAGCAAGACATCATACCTGCCCGCAGGCAATCCGGTACGTCTCCTCTCAAAGGCATCAGCTTGGAAGAACAGTTTGCTGTCAAAGAAATAGGCATCTATGCCCACATTAAAATTAGTGTTTGTGATCCAGGACAAATTGGTGACAGGTAGGCCCCGGGGATCCACGCCAGGCACAAAAGCACCGTCAAGAATAGCACTTCCGCCTGCGGTAGACCGAAAGTCGTAGCCCGCATAATAACTGAAAGGATCAACAATAAAGTTGTTGTTGCCGATCAGCCTATCATTACCGGTCTGGCCGTAAGAAGCCCGGAGCTTCAAGTCCGACAACGTCCGGCCTTTGATGTTGTTCATGAAGTTTTCTTCCGACAGCTTCCATCCCACAGATACGCCCGGGAAGAAGCCAAACCTTTTGCCAGGCGCAAAAAGGAATGACCCATCATATCTTCCCAACAGCTCCAACAGGTATTTTTCTTTGTAATCGTAATTGATCTTAGCCAGGTAACCTTCCCTTGCTTCCTCGTAAATCTCGTCGATCAACAAATCCTGGTCAGCAAAGGACATAATGGGAATATAATTGTTTGGCGGCACGGTGTGGACGACCATATAATGGTTTTGGGTGTCCCATCTTTCATATCCGGCCACTGCGGACAGGTTGTGTGCACCAAATCTTTTTTCATAATTGATCTGAAACTGGCCTACCCTGTCTACCGTGTTTCTCTTCCTTCTTTCCCTCCAGGGGTTTTGGTTACCATATTCAGGGCGGGTCTCGTAGGTATCGGTATTCTCATTATAGATATAAGCGTCGTAGGTGTATTCAAACCCGTCAAAATCGAAATTGGTGAAGTTATAAGAATAAGTACCTTTAAAGGAAAGGCCGTTGTCAAAGTCATAACCTGCGTAAAAATTTCCCTTGATCGCCCGCCATACTTCATCTATATAACCGGTGATTTCCTTGGTATAAGTCGCAGGATTCACATTGATGTTATGGACATCTCCGTTGACGTAGTCCGGGTTGTCATTGGCGTAAGGACGCTCGGTGGGCCACATGGTAAAGATACTGAGAAAGGGATTGAAGTAATCATCCAGTCCGGGAACCCCTACCTGCTCTCTTACCTCCAGTCTTCCGCTCAACTGGGTGCCAATCGTGAGGCCTTTCGCTAAGGTCATGTCAATGTTGGACTGGAAGTTAGTCCTCTTAAACAAGTAGTCTTCGATCAAAGCATCTTGATTGAGGTGGCTGAGAGAAAAGTAATACTTGGTAGTTTCTGTTCCGCCCGAGGCACTGCCGCTGAGGGAGTATTGGGGCACATTGGGCTTCATGATAAAATCGTAGTAATCAAAGCTCTGATAGCCCCTTTCAGTCCCTTGCTGCCACTTACCCAACTCCTCCGGCGTCCACGTGGTAGGAATGCCCAGGTTTTGATCCGACTCAGCCTGTGCCCTTACAAACTGGTAAGCGTTCGCCGGCTGCGGATACCGGGTAAAATTCTGTAAACCATAATATCCCGATAAATTGATTTCCGCCTTTTGATTCGTTTTACCGCGCTTAGTGGTCACCAGTACCACCCCATTGGCGGCCCGCATCCCATAAATGGCTGCCGAAGCATCCTTCAGGATCGTGATATTTTCTATATCGCTCTGCCCTAAATTGTTAAACTGGCCAGCATCCGAAGGCACCCCATCTATTACAAATAGCGGCTGGCCCATATTCCGGATCTGGATAGAAGCACTGGATCCTGGACGGGAATCCCCTTGTCGGGAAGTTATCCCTTGAACCCTGCCCACCAGTGCCTCAGAAGTAGTCACTGATGGCGTCCTCAGGAGATCTTCGGCTTTGACCTCGCCTATCGCCCCTGTCACCGTTCCTCGCCGTTGGGTTCCGTACCCCACAACCACGACCTCTCCCAGATCGCTGAAATCTTCTTG
>CAZHZP010000126.1:0-7437 GCA_964537165.1 uncultured Roseivirgaceae bacterium
TACGAGGCCGATTTAGGACTGCAAATGTAGATAAAGTTTTAAATTCAACCAATATCTAGGAGAAATAGATTTCAACAAATTTTCATTAAGGGTTTTTAATTAAGAATTATTAAGGTAAAAAGATCAGGGGAATCGTTAAGTTTTTCTAATTTAGCCCGCAGAAAACTAATAGAAACCAATTTCATGAAAAGAATTACCTTAATAATATTTACATGTTTAATTTCGATGAGCCTCATCGCACAGGAATCAGAAAGGCCTAAAATAGGTGGAAGGCCCAATATTAAAGGTGATCTCTTCCTAGATCTTGGTTTCAATGTGCTCAACAATCGCCCTGAAGACCTGAATACCCGGCTATTCCCGTCACGGGTTGCCAACATCTATTATCAATATCCCATTCACTTGGGCGAAAACAGCGGTATCACGTTCAATCCAGGCATCGGTGTAGGTCTGGAAAAGCTTGCTTTCAAGAGAGACAGTACGCTGATCAATAACCCGGCTCTCGGGAACAATTCTAGCCAGCTGACTGGGATAAAAACCCTCTATGGCAGCGACGTGACCATCAACACCAATACTTTTGCGTTGAATTACATCGATATCCCTCTGGAGTTCCGGTATCACGTCAATAAGACCAATTACGACAAAGGTTTTCGATTTGCAATCGGGGGGAAAGTCGGCCTCCTCTATAATGCGCACACCAAGGTGGAGGTTACAGAACCTAATGGGCTGACCAAAAAGGTCAAAACCAGGCAGGACTACGGACTGAGCCCCATCAGGTATGGTGTCTATGCGAGAGTAGGGCTTCCAGGATTCAATCTTTGGTCTTATTATGGTCTCAACAAAGTATTTAAAGACGGGCAGGGGCCATTCGGAACAGAAGCCACCCAATTCAATTTCGGCCTCTCTGTAGCGCTCTTTTAAAACGGATACCAGTAAAAAGCTAAAAAACAGACTAAAAAACCCAATATAAAACCTCCAAGAATCTCTGTGGGCTTGTGGGCATCCAAATACAGCCGGGCGGAAGCCACCAGGCCGCACAGGATCACGGCGCCAATCAGCGGATAAAGCAGCGGATAGGCCGGAAACTTTTGAGCAAGCACTGAAATAATCGCTACCAAACCGGACAGCCCCGTGAGATGCGCACTGATTTTCCAGAAATAAGTGATCAAAGTCAGCAAGACCACACAGAGCGTAATCACGCCTAAAGAGAAAACCAGCAAAGAATCTATATTCAGCTTAAAGTAAAAAAATCCCCAGGTCATCAGGTAGAAAAGAGCAGTAACAGAGAAAGGCCATAGCCGCTCCTCTTTGGTCACCATCTGGAGACTTGGAAGGAAGGAAGTCATTCTCATTCCAATCACGCTTAACATCGGAATGAGTAAGGTGGTCTCCATCACCAAGAGCCAAATCGACCATCTGTTCCCTGCTGGGACAGAGGTCGATTCGGGAATGGCATAAAAAAGCAAGGCAACCACCAGAGAAGGAACGATCAATGGCTGGAAAACCACGGTAAGAAAAATAGCGATCTTCCTATACACTACAGTTCCTTTCTTAATCGGGCAACGGGTATCTGTAGTTGTTCGCGGTATTTAGCCACCGTCCTTCTCGCAATATTATAGCCTTTGGCGTTTAATAGTTTCACCAGTTTGTCATCTGAAAGCGGCTTTCGTTTATCCTCTTCATCCACCATTTTCTGAAGCACACTTTTCACTTCTCTATTGCTGACATCCTCTCCTCCATCCGTGGAAATACCTTCCGAGAAGAAGTATTTCAAAGGGAAAACCCCGAATTCCGTTTGGATCGCCTTGCTGTTGGCCACCCTCGACACGGTAGAGATATCCATGTCTATCTTTTCTGCAATGTCCTTCAAAATCATAGGCCTCAGTTTGGTCTCATCGCCTTCCGCAAAAAACTCAATCTGATAGTCCAATATAGCCTGCATGGTCTTCAACAAAGTGTGCTGCCGTTGCTTGATGGCATCTATAAACCACTTGGCGGCATCCAGTTTTTGCTTAACAAAGGTGACCGTTTCCTTCAGCTTCTTATCCTTTTTGTCGCTTTTGTCATAGGCGTTAAACATCTCCGCATACGACCTGCTCATCCTCAATTCGGGAGCATTTTTGGAGTTAAGCGTGATCTCAAACTTTCCGTTAACATTGTTCAGGAGAAAGTCGGGAATAACGTATTGGGTTCTCATAGTCCCGTCCGATATCCCTCCCGGCTTTGGGTTGAGTTTGGTGATCATCTGAATGATCTCCTTCAATGTCTCCTCATCAACGTTACATTTTTTAAGGATTTTGTCGTAATGTTTTTTGGTAAACTCCTCAAAACAATTGGTGATGACACCGATCGCATGCTGTACAATTGGATCTTCTGGGTGCTCTTTCCTTTCCAGTTGTATAACCAGACACTCTTGTAGGCTTCTGGCGGCGATTCCCGCGGGGTCAAACCCCTGAATTTTCCGCAGCACTTCCTCCACCTCGTCAAGATCAGTTTCAATGTTTTGGGAAAAGGCCAGATCGTTGATTATTGCTTCTAGATCCCTCCTGATATAGCCATCGTTCTCTATGCTTCCTATTAGCTGCATTCCGATGATCTTCTGCGTGTCATCCAGCTTCAGAAAACCTAATTGGGAAAGTAGTTGCTCATGCAGTGTAGTACTGCTCGAAAGGGGCATTTCGCGGTCTTCATCATCAGGAGAGTAATTGCCGTCGCCATGCATTTTGTACCCTCCATAGTCCTCGCTCAGGTAATCATCAATATTCAGTTCTTTTTCTTCGCTGCCGGTTTCATTCTCATAGCTGTCCTGTGTGTCATCGGAACTCGTCTCGGACTCATCCTCCCTTCCTTCCTCTAAAGCAGGGTTCACCTCCAACTCCTCTTCTATTCTGGATTCTAGCTCAGCAGTAGGCACCTGCAACAGCTTGATAAACTGTATCTGCTGAGGTGACAGCTTTTGGGATAGACTTTGGTTTAAATTTAATTTCTGCATAACGGTATGCCTATGATTAGTTAGTTGTTTTTTTTGGGAATAATTAAATTCCCTGATTTACTTTCAAATTTATGAAATAAGATCATAATTTTGACAAAAAGCATATTATATCGTTTTTTTGCCATTCTGTTTTCAAGTTCACTTCATCGGTTATGATGGAATTCTCCTTATAGTCACTATCTTATGGTATTCAACAAAAGAATCAAAATTAAAGCACTGATAGAAAAAGAGTTAGTAGGTGAAGAGGTAACTCTTATGGGCTGGGTACGGACCAAACGAAGCAATAAGAATGTTTCATTTATTGCTTTGAATGATGGTTCCACTATCCACAATTACCAAATAGTAGCAGACCCGGCAGCCGTCTCTGAAGAATTGTTGAAAAAAGCCACCACGGGAGCCTGCTTGAAAGTCACGGGGAAGGTAGTTGCCTCCCAAGGATCGGGACAGTCTTCCGAGCTTCAGGCGGAACAAATAGAAATATTGGGAGAAGCTGACGTGGAAAAATACCCTATCCAGCCAAAAAAACATTCTTTGGAGTTTTTACGGGAAAATGCCCACCTCCGCATACGAACGACAACCTTCGGGGCGGTATTTCGGGTAAGGCATGCCCTGGCCTTTGCGGTACACCAATACTTCAACGGCAAAGGCTTCTTCTATATCCATACCCCCATCATCACCGCTTCTGATGCAGAAGGTGCGGGGGAAACCTTCCAAGTAACTGCTTTGGACTTAGAGAACCTTCCGTTAACAGAAGAAGGCAGGATTGATTACAAAGAAGACTTCTTTGAGCGGGAGACCAACCTTACCGTATCGGGCCAACTGGAAGGTGAGTTGGCAGCCATGGCACTCGCCGAAATCTATACCTTTGGCCCTACTTTCCGGGCGGAAAATTCGAACACCACAAGACATTTGGCCGAATTCTGGATGATAGAGCCTGAGATGGCCTTCTATGATGCCAAAGACAACCAAGACCTGGCCGAAGATTTTCTAAAACACATCATCCGCTACGCATTAGACCACTGCAAGGACGACCTGGCCTTCCTGGACCAAAGGGCAGCCGACGAAGAAAAAAACAAGAAAGCTGATCAAAGGTCAGAAATGGGCCTGTTGGAAAAACTTAATTTCGTCATCGACAATGATTTTGAAAGGCTTACGTACACCGAAGCTATTGATATACTCCGAAATTCCAGTCCGAACAAAAAGAAGAAGTTCAAGTATCTCATTGAAGGATGGGGCGTTGATTTACAATCGGAGCATGAAAGGTACCTGGTGGAAAAGCACTTTAAGAAGCCGGTGATCCTCAGTGATTATCCCAAAGAAATCAAATCCTTCTACATGCGTCAAAACAGTGACGGAAAAACCGT
Organism: uncultured Roseivirgaceae bacterium; assembly: GCA_964537165.1. Classification (GTDB taxonomy): domain Bacteria; phylum Bacteroidota; class Bacteroidia; order Cytophagales; family Cyclobacteriaceae; genus DATGMS01. The sequence goes on from CAZHZP010000126.1 coordinate 4,354, forward strand.
AGCCGCCATGGATATCTTATTTCCGGGCATCGGCGAAATCGTAGGAGGCTCCCAACGGGAAGAACGCCTGGATAGACTCACCCAAAGAATGGACGAACTAGGCATTAGCCAAGAAGAACTTTGGTGGTATCTGGATACCCGAAGGTTTGGTTCCACTCCCCACTCGGGTTTTGGCCTGGGTTTTGAAAGGATGGTTCAGTTCGTGACAGGAATGGGAAATATACGGGATGTCATTGCATTCCCAAGGACACCTGGCAACGCAGAATTCTAGCCGACCATCGCCAAGCTGGTCGGATTCCCCGACAGGCTTGGCGATATTGGTTATTGCTTAGTGATGTAACGACCGAAATGACGTTTGACTTCATCAAGCTTGTCTTAGGGAAGTAATTGGACATCTTTTGGTTGCTTAACATTAGTCCCCCGCCCGCAGCCGGTCATTTACCTTATCATAGACGATGGAAAAATTTTTGAAATTTCTGAAAGCCGAAGCCATAGGGGGACAAATCATCCGTTACGCCTTAGCGGGGCTCCTGCTGTTTGGAGGTTTCGCCAAGCTCGTCTTAATCGGAGAAACCTTCTTTTCTTTTTCCGGAGCAGTTTTTATAGCTAGCTTGGAAACGTTGGCAGCCATCGGTTTAATCTACCACTTCAAATCGCCGGTACTGGGGATCGCGGGAGGCATCTTGGCCTTGCTCAGCATTACGCTCAGGCTGATCTACTCCCTCTCCTGGGTCAAGAAGGAAATCGTGGGTATGGACTCGCTTTGGGATGCTGCCGGAATGGTCCTGAGTACCTTTAACAACGGCGTTTTCCATATTATACTACTCTTTGGAGCCGCAATATACTGCACAGGCAACTCGTATAAGGAATATATCCGGGCGAGAATCACCCAGCCATGGCCAAAATGAGACGGTGCAGCGAGTGTAAATCCTGTCAGGTACAGGAAGTCCCAAACGTTCCTGTCTTTTGTTTAACCGCTATTTATCTTGAATAAAAGTTTTCTTCTATGACCCTTCAGGACATTTTCATTTATCCCATCAAATCACTCGGCGGCATCCGCTTATCAGAAGCCAAGGTTGAAATCCGAGGCCTGGCTTACGACAGAAGATGGATGTTGGTGGATGAAAAGGGCTTGTTTATGACACAGCGCAAGCATCATCAGATGGCTTTATTACAGGTATCTCTCGAAAAGGGAGGGTTGTCCGTATTCCAAAAACATCGTCCTGAAGAAGTACATTTTATACCTTTCGAACCCGAGACTGACCGGGTTATTCCCGTGACGGTGTGGGATGACACCATCAGGGCTCAAGTCGTCAGCGACACCAGCAGTCGGTGGTTTTCAGAAGTTCTGGGAATCTCATGTCAGCTCGTATACATGCCGGCGTCAACCCAACGGCACATTGATGAAAAATATGCGGTCAACCAGGAGACCGTCAGCTTTGCTGATGCCATGCCCTATCTCCTCATCGGGCAAAATTCTTTGAATGACCTCAATGAAAAACTTGCTGACCCGGTACCAATGAATAGATTCCGACCCAACTTCGTGTTTGCAGGAGGAATTGCCTTTGAGGAAGACAAATGGGAAATGGTCAAAATAGGGGAATGTACCTTTAAAGTAACCAAACCCTGCGCCCGCTGTGTATTGACCACGGTAGATCAGGAAACCGGAAAGGCCGGGAAAGAGCCCCTAAAGACTTTGGCTACCTACCGCCTAGTCAATAGCAAAGTACTTTTTGGCCAGAATATGATTGCATTGACTAGGGGACCGATACAGGTCGGCGACAAAGTGATTCCAATCTGACCGCTATGCCATTTTAATATCAGGTTGGTAAAGCACCCGGAAATTTACAGAATTGGCTATAAAGCATTTCTTGTGGGCCCTCTCATGCAACGCTTTCGCAAGGGGCATCATTTTATCTTCACTGACGGTCACCGTCGGTTTCAAAACCACCTCTTCAAAATAACCGCTGCCGTCCTGCCTTTCTATCATCGTCCCTGTCGCATGGTCAACGTACTCCATCACCACGATACCGGCTTCTGCGCAGAGATGGAGATACCACAGCATATGACAGGAAGAAAGGGATGCTACCAGAAGTTCTTCCGGGTTATATTTTGCCGCATCCCCTCTGAAAGCCGGGTCAGATGAACCATAGATAACCGGTTTTCCCTTGACCTGAACCGAATGGCTCCTTTCATAGCCACGGTAACTATATGTTCCCGAGCCCGAGTTGCCGGTCCATAAAACATCAACCTGGTATCTCTTCAAATCCGCCATGCATGGGGCTGTTATTGCCGCGAATAGGATTTCACTGTTTCAACAAAGACTTTCACCTTTTCAGGATCAATGTCCGGGTAAACCCCGTGTCCGAGGTTGGCAATGTGTCTGCTGCCTTTAAACTGGTCGAGCATTCTCTTCGTTGCCTGTTCCACCTCCTCTTCGGATCCGTACAATGCGGCGGGGTCAAGGTTACCCTGAAGAGTTTTATTTTGGCCGATCAGCTTCCTGGACGCGGCAATCTCCATATTCCAATCCAGGCCAATGGTCTCGCAGTTTAATCGCCCCATTTGTTCCCTGGCAAAAAACGCCCCTTTGGCAAAAACCGTTATCGGCACTTCGTTGATGGCGTCGCAAATTTGAGAGATATACTTTAAGGAGAATTCCTCATAGTGATCGGGAGGCAATATACCCGCCCAGCTGTCAAACAACTGGATCAAATCCGCACCTGCAGCAATCTGCGCTTTCAAATAGTTGATGGTGCTTTCTGTAATCATCTCCAACAGCTGAACAGCCATTTCCGGCTGGGTGTAGAGCATAGCTCTGGCCTTGGAGAAAGTCTTGCTCCCTGAACCCTCCACCATATAGGAGAAGATCGTCCAAGGTGCCCCGGCAAAACCTATCAGCGGCACCCGCCCATTCAGTGTTTTTTTTGTGATCCTGATGGCTTCCATCACATAACTCAAATCATCCACGCCGTCGGCCACACGAAGCTTTTTTACATCGGAGGCTGCACGTACAGTATTGGGAAACCACGGGCCGCGTTTTTCCACCATTTCATAGGGCAGTCCCATCGCTTCAGGTATTAC
>CAZHZP010000127.1:0-7380 GCA_964537165.1 uncultured Roseivirgaceae bacterium
AGTGGCCAATGTCTATCCCATGACTGTACATGCCCATCTCTATAATGCCTTCTGTGAACGCCTCTGTAGTGATGTCGCCGATATCATCTATATCATCTTGGTTATCAATTGAACAGGCAGCAGTAAAAAATGCCAGGCATAGCCATAAATAAAAGGTTTTTTGTTTCATAAGTTTTGTTTTAAGAAGTTATAAAATGTAGTTTCAATGCTGTGTTTCTCGCTGTCGTTCTTATTAACTGTCAAGCCTTCAACGGGAATTCCACAAATGTACTGCGGATGTATGGTGTGGACAATCCCCGAAATCCAGTAATTTTTGTATTTAAGAGAGAGTCATTACAGCCGATGCGGGTTAACAGATAAGATTTCAAGTTGCCAATTATTCTTAACCATCTAAACATGGGGATTGCGGTAGTTCCGATTTTTCTTTCGGTGCGGATTTGTGGTTATATTGGTGGCATTAGCATCAAAGAGCCAAAACGATCTTTTTTAATTAAACAATTTCAATGAAGCGGATCACTAGAATAAAAGCCAAATCAAGAGAAATTTGGATCAACGTCTTTTGGAAAAGCCCCAATCACTTGCTGGCCCTGAAGGTAACGGTTTCCATCGTCTCCCTTGTGGTTCCGTCATTGCTGCTGTTCGAAGGTTCCTATATGGGTACCACCATGGCGATGGGTGTGGTCGGCATGGCCCTGGGGGAGACGGATGTACATCCTAGGGGGAAAATGAAGGCAACGGGGATGGCATTGGTACTTTTTCTTATTACCAGCTCCCTTGTCGAACTGCTTTTCCCCTATCCTCTTTATTTTACGTTGCTTGCCGCTGTTGCCGCATTTTCTTTGACTTTGGCAGGGGGGGTTAACGCAAGGATGCAGGGAGTCACTTTCGGAACCCTGCTGATCTTCGTGTATACCATGTTGGGAGCGGGGAATGCCGAGGAATGGTATTACGCGCCCGTTCTGCATACCGTTGGTGCCGGCGCTTATGCCATTGTGTCCATTCTCCTGTTAAAAAACCGGCCTTACCGCTTGATTAAGGAACAGCTCGCCCAAGGATTCCATTACCTGGCGGAATATATCCATCTTAAAGCGCGTCTTTTTCCCAGCGATCCCCAAGCGCAAGTGCCGATCCGAAATCAACTTGCCCAAAAAAACATCGCTTTGGCACAACAGGTTGAAAGCTGTAAAAATGAGCTGTACAGTTACTCAGAAGAAAGCAGCTCCAATGGCCGCTCCCTGGTGGATACTTATTATCGCAGATGGTTCTTGTTACAGGAGATGCAGGAGCGGGCCATGTCCAGCCATGAAAAATACGACTTGCTAAGCGAGGAGGTGGGCAATACCCCACTTCTAGAGGGATTGGGGCAGTTGATGAGAGAGATTGGGCAAGCCATGCACCGATATGCGGATTCTTTGCTTACAGACCAGCCCTACAAACACCCGCTATCCTTAACATGGACGCTATCTGCTGTGCAGAAAATGCTGGAAGAAGAAAAAGGGCAACTACATTACGGAACGCTGTCTTTGTTGATGAGAAACCTGGCAGGTTTGGAAGCGAATCTCCGTGAAAATGCTTTGAGCGGTGTGGCGATTGAGGTGGCTACCTTTACTACACACAAGCGGGAAAAACCCACGCTAAAAACCCTGCTCACTCCGGATCATCCCAGATTTCGGTTTGCCGTGCGGTTGAGTCTTGCCTGGCTATTGGGTTATGGCATGATGCAGTTGTTCGAGTTAGAAAAAGGCGCCTGGGTTCTCATGACTTCCTTGATCGTATTTCAGCAAACCTATAGCGCCACCCGGATGCGTCTGTTTCACCGGATCTTTGGCACCCTGATGGGTGTTGTTTTGGGCGTGACTTTGGCACATTTGCTCCCCACGCTCCCCGGCCAGATATTGTTGCTGTTCAGCTCTATCTATCTTTTTTTCTATTGGCTAAAGAAAAATTATACTGTTGCGGCGATATTTATCACGACCTATGCCTTGGCTTCTTTCAATATACTTTCCGATCAGGGGATAGCCGTTATGCAGCCCCGGATTATCGATACACTCGCCGGGGCGATTATCGCCTATTTGGTGACCCGTTTTTTGTGGCCGGACTGGCAATTCAAGCAGCTGCCGGGCTTGCTTTTACTTGCGGTATCCAAAAACAAACGGTATTTTGATAGTACGTATCACCAGGGCATTGCTGATGAAGACTATTTTCAGAACAGGGGGGAGGCTTATTATGCAGATAATGCCCTGGCTTCTTCCTGGAAAGGAATGAGACTGGAGCCGAAGCAGATGCGACAGTTTGAAGACAGGGCTTTCAATCTGACTAACCTGAACCATGCCTTGTTATCTTATATCTCCGCCTTTGGGGTGCACCGATATGCCGATTTATCTGGAAAAGAACATGCTTTCTGTCAGGAGGTGAGCGATGTCCTTGGGTATGTGGAAGCCTTGCTTACCACCCAGGCCGACCAGACCCAGCTGCAATCGCATCTTCAGATGGCAAACCGTTGGGAAGAAAACATGGAGAAACTACAAACTTCTGCTGAAAACCGACGGGCCGGATTGATTTACAATATTGCCCACGCCTCGCGTGAATTGCTTCTCGAGGCGGCTGAAATGGTAAAACTTGCCCATGTCAAAGTTTAATCCTTGCGCGTCTTTAGTAAATAACGGTTGGCCTATTGAATATGGGAAAAATTAGAATGGAGCAACATAAATCTAAAGGGGCAATTTAAGCGAAATCGGGCTTTGGCAAGGTTCACACCTTATGCGGAAGGGTGTCTTAGCGTTTCCTTTCTTTCTATTGATAGCAATAAACGCTCTCCGACGGTCAATAAGTTATTTAACTCCAGCGTCTTCAGATCCATGTTTTTGCCTTCCGACAACTCCGCAATTCGCTTTCGGGCATCGGCAATAAAGCGCAGTCCTTCCGCATCGTCTATTGAAGTTTCCTTTGGATTAACCAAGGCGGCGGTCATGATTCTCTTTAGGTCAAATAATGTTTGATTCAACTCTTCCGAAGGGATACACCTGTTGCCGGCCAGGATGTGGTCTTCCTTTTTCTCAGAGTCAAATGCCGGTTTTTCACAGTCCTTGTCCTTAAGTATACTTTTAGCAATGGTTTCAGCAAAAACCATTGCTTCTGACAATGAGTTGGAAGCTAGTCGGTTGGCGCCATGAAGTCCCGTTGATGCGCACTCGCCTACGGCATAGAGATTTTTGATGGAAGTTCTTCCTTTGTGATCCACTGCTATGCCTCCGCAATGGTAATGGGCGGCAGGGGCGATAGGGATCAGGTCGTGGCCCAGATCATAACCGTATTGCCTGCAGTTTTCATGTACCTGTGGGAAATGGGCAAGCAGGTACTCCTGACCCAAATGTCTGGCATCCAGAAATACATAAGGTTTTCCCGACCTTTCCAATTCCTGAAAAATCAACCCGGAAACAATGTCCCTGGTGGCCAGCTCCCCTTTTGGTGTTCCCTTAAACAGGAACCTTTCCCCGCTGTGGTCTAAAACATAAGCTCCGGCACCGCGGATGGCTTCGGTGATCAATAGGGATTTTGGGGAATGTTCGTCATAAATGGCCGTCGGATGAAACTGCACGTATTGAAGCCCCCCGACCTTAGCACCGGCACGGATAGCCATGGCTGGCCCGTCTCCTGTAGCTACTTTTGGATTGGTGGTGTGTAGAAAAAGTTGTCCCAATCCTCCAGTGGCCAGCACAACCACATCAGCATAAATAGAATAGAGATGTTGATCCTGCCAATCCAAAGCCGTGACCCCCTGACAATAGATTTCTCCTTGCCAATCGGTTGTCAATAAATCGACGGATGCGGTGTGGGTTATTCTTCGGATTTGGGGATGGTCAGCTATTTTGGAAAGCAGCTTGCTGTGGATCTCCATCCCTGTATGGTCTTTACGATGTACGATCCTATGCTGCGAATGGCCTCCCTCGAGCCCCAAGGCAAATGTTCCGTCGGGGTTTTTGTCAAAGTCTACCCCCCAATTTTCCAGATGACGGATGATTTCCGGCGCTTTGCGAACTACTTTTTGGACCACGGCCGGTTTGGAAAGTCCCTGACCCGCCAGAAAAGTATCCTCAATATGGAAAGAAAAGGAATCCTTCTCCTGATCAAGGACTGCTGCCATACCTCCTTGGGCGTATTTGGTGTTGCATTCCTCTTCCAGAGATTTGTCCAATAGGGTAACGGACAGGCTAGGGGAAGATTCCGCAAGGAACAAGGCGGTAGAAAGACCCGCTATGCCGTTGCCGATAATAAGTACTCCGGTTTTCATGTATCAGGACAATTCCATCATTTTAAGGATCGGAACAAGGGCTTTTTTGCCGATTTCCTCGTCAAGGTGAATCTCGGGTGTTTCATGGAGCAGGCAGTCATAGAGTTTTTGCATGGTATTGAGTTTCATAAAGGCGCACTCGCTGCATGCACAGGTATTGTTTTCGTTGGAGGGAACGGGGATAAGGGTCTTATTAGGTACCAGGCGGCGCATTTGATGCAGAATTCCCGCTTCTGTTCCCACAATGAATTCGTCGTGCTCATCCTCCTGAACGTGGCGGAGCATGGCAGAGGTAGAGCCTACAAAGCCTGCGACCTTCAATACATGGGCCTCAGATTCTGGGTGTGCGATCAGTTTGGCCTTGGGGTTGTCCTTCCAGATTTCCATAAGTTTTTCCATAGAAAAAGCCTCATGCACCACACAGGCACCGTCCCATAAGAGCATGTCTCTTCCGGTCTCCTGAATCAGGTATTTGCCCAGGTTTTTGTCCGGAGCAAATAGAATCTCCTTATCCTCGGGGATGGACTGGATGATTTTGACGGCATTGGCAGAAGTACATACCAGGTCGCTTAACGCTTTCACCTCTGCGGAACAGTTGATGTAGGTGACCGCTACGTGGTTTGGATATTTTTCCCTGATCTTTCTAAAACCCTCTCCCGTGCAGGAGTCTGCTAGAGAGCAACCAGCCGCCAGGTCAGGGAGGAGCACTTTCTTTTCTGGATTTAATACTTTGGCGGTTTCCGCCATGAAGTGTACGCCTGCAAAAACGATGATGTCCGCATTTGTACTGGCCGCTTTTCTTGAGAGCTCTAAGCTGTCGCCTATGTAATCGGCTATATCCTGAATGGCCTCTTCTTGGTAATAATGTGCCAAGATGACGGCGTTTTTTTCTTTCCTTAACCGGTTGATCCCCTCTATTAACTCTTTGTTTTCCATATTAACTCATTATTAACATCAGGCAAATATAGGAACTAATCAAAAGAATCCGGTCTATTGGCTCAAGGTGAATGGATTTGTTGTGCATTAAAAGATTCTTGCGGCTGTTGGAGGGATTTTATACTAAAATCTTCAAGAACTTGATGGGATTTCCTTTTTTGTTTATATTCCTCGTTTTAATCCCAAGCCAGATGAAGCCAGATTCATTTTCCATCAGCGAAAATATAACCGGAAAGAGCAAGGCGGGGGAATTGTTGCCGGGAGATCGTGTACCCTCAGAAAATGAATTGATCAAGCTGGAAGCAACACCAACGCCAGGAAGAATTTGTTGGAGCTCGAAGCAAAAGGTTGGGCGCAAAGGATCAAAAGGCAAAGGGACATTTGTGCTTAACCGTACGCCCAGCCATCATTTGGTGAGGACTTTGGGATCCATAGATGCTACGAGAAGGGTTTTAGGGAAGGTCTGGAAGCGGGGGGGTGCACCGCAAACATCGTACTGGAAAAAACGGCGCTTCAACATGGCGTTTCCAACAAGATCAACGGAAGCATGATATTATGGAAGGGTGTTTACTGAAAATCCACCAGTTGAGGTATGCCGACGAAGCCTTACTGAAAGATGAGGTTAAATATATCTCTATAAGGCTTTGCCCTAAGATCCAGTCGGTTTCCACCGGTATCTCCCATTTTAAAATTTATGAGGAAAAATACCGTCTCAAGATTACGGATATCAAGCAGAACCTCTCCACAGTGATCCTGAGGCCGGAGGATGAACTCAACCTCTATACCCATGAAAACCAGAACACACCTCTTTTCCCTTCTTTTGGGGCTTTTCTTCCTGACCGCTTCCCAGGTAAGAGGACAAGAAGAAAACGTCTACAATCATTTCTCCGAAGGCTTTCGATCCCCTCCCTCTTCGGCCTATCCCATCGTTTACCATTGGTGGCTGGGGGGACATGTGGATACGCTGAGGCTAAAGGAAGAACTGAGGGCTTTTAAAAATGCAGGCATTGCTGGATTTACGATTTTCGAAATTGGATCCCGGGATACGGTTTTAGTTGGAACCGGCCCTGCCTTCCTGGATGAGGAATCCCTAAAAACCATTCGTTTTGCCGTGGAAGAGGCCGGGAAACTCGGGCTGGAGGTCGGCCTGAATACGGCTAGCAGCTGGAATGCCGGTGGCAATTGGATTCCACCGCAATATGCTGCCAAATCTATTTACCAATCGAGGGTTTCCCTAAAAGGAGGGAGCACCGCTTCCATGCAGATTCCTTTCCCTGATATACCTGACATCGATCCCCGGGGAAGGAAGCGCCTGATTGAATACAGGAAGGACGGCAAGCCGTTGTACTTCGAAGAGATTGCCGTATTGGCGCTACCCGAGATGGACGGCTATACGGATACGGCCAGAATCCAAAGTGTGTCGGAATATTTTAATCCGGTCACTGAAATGTTGGAATGGACGGCACCCGAAGGGGACTGGACCATCATCCGCTACGTCTCTTCCAATTCAGGCGAAAACCTGATCCTGCCCAGCAAATATTCAGCAGGCCCTATCGTAGATCACTTTGATGCAGCATCAACGGCTTTCCATTTCAATTACATCATCGGGAGACTACAATCGGTGCTGGGTGATCTGCGGAACTCGGCTTTGAAGAGCCTATATATGGCCAGTTATGAGGCCAGGGGCTTTACCTGGACACCTGCCCTTCCCGAGGAATTCAAAGCCATCAACGGCTATGAGGTCATCAAATTTCTGCCTCTACTATTTGAGGAAGCCCTGTACGCCCCCCAACAAGCATCCAGTTTCAGAGCGGATTTCCAACGAACATTATCCGAACTGATGATCAAGAACTTCTACATGAAGTCTAAGGAAATCAGCAACGCCCATGGCCTCAAAAACAACAGTGAAGCCGGCGGGCCGGGTCTTCCCCTTCACAATGTACCCGTAGAGCCTCTGAAAGCTCTGGGAAAAGGACTGGATATTCCAAGAGGCGAGTTTTGGATCAACCATGGCAGGTATAATGAGGACGGCATGGACATTTTGAGGGTGGTTAAAGAAGTTTCTTCCGCCTCCAATATCTATGGGACGGGCATTGTTGAAATGGAAGCCTTTACTACTTTTCAGCACTGGCAGGAAGGGCCTTTCGAGATGA
>CAZHZP010000128.1:0-7267 GCA_964537165.1 uncultured Roseivirgaceae bacterium
AAACACTCATAATGCGATTTTTAAAATTTAACACAAAAATAAGAGAATAAGCCCTTGGTCAAAAAGAAATGGCAAACATTCTTGATTTTATTTAGAGTGTCCGTTTCTTTTTCTAATTTTATCGTACGGGTGGGATAAAATAAAATGAACATATACATGGACTATCTTCAAATGAGGTTGATCATCCCTGTTCTACTGTTGGGCTTTGGTGCGGGTATATTGACATCTTTCATTTGGAACCGATATAGAATCCATAGAAGACGCCCTCAGACTCAAAGTGAGGGAGAGCATTTGCCCGGTGGGTATTACCGAAGTCTCTGGAACAATTCCTCCATGGGCTTGTTACTGGCGGATGAAACGGGGAAGGTACTGATGATCAACCCTTATCTTATGCAATTAGCAGAGAGCATACCGGAATCAAACGCTCCAAGCAATGTGCGAGACCTCTTTCCTTCTTCAGCATTCGGGGACTTATACCATTCCCTGCTACTTCCCCAACTACATGAGGTCGAAAAAAAGGGTGTTTTTATGGATCTCCGTGTATCTTGCGAATCCTCTTCAAGAGAATTCGGGGTTTTTGCGAGCTGGGTAGCGGACGGCCGTCGTGACCAGAAGAATGTTTTATTGGTCTTCCTCGATATTCCTACCCAGGTGAAAAGCAGCTATGGATCGATGGAAGTGAAACAACAGGTGGACGAAGCCAGAAAACTCAAGAGTAATTTCCTTTCCAATATGAGCCATGAAGTCCGGACCCCGCTCAATGGCATTTTGGGCAGCACTGCCAACCTTATTTTACAACATAGCCATAACAGGGAACTGGTGGAACAACTGGAAATCATCATGCTAAGCGGGGAAAGACTCCTCAATACCATCAATAACATCTTGAACATGTCCCGCTTGACGGCCAATAAAATGGATGTTAAGTTGGAAAAAACCAACATCAACGACTTTATTTCTTTGATATTGATTCCGTACAGGTCTTTAGCCATTAAAAAAGGACTTTTGCTGACCCTGAAACAGGAAACCAAACCTTTGGTAGCAAACATAGATAGAAGGTATTTTGAATTGATCGTTACCAATGTTGTGGAAAATGCCATCAAATACTCTGATAAGGGGCTCATCCGAATCACACTGAAAAGTGACCATCAGCACCTCCGCCTTTCTGTACAGGACGACGGCATCGGTATCAGCGAGGACTACCTCAACAGGTTGTTTACCCCGTTTGAACAGGAGAGCTTCGGTTACAGCCGGGAGTTCGAAGGGTCCGGCATCGGCCTGACCATCACCAAAAAACTGGTAGACCTGCTTTCCGGTGAAATCAATATTGACAGTAAGAAAGGGGAAGGAACCCATGTAAACATCAGCCTCCCCCTTATCGGAGGGTGACCACAGTTATGCTCATAAAAACCAACCATCCATGTTTTCACTTAAAATCCTGATCACTGAAGACGACACCGTTTCAGCACTTTTGCTAAAGAAAGCACTTGAGAAAAATGAACATCAAATCATCGGAACAGCGGATTCCGGAGAAAAGGCCTTAGAAATCCTGGAAAACAACAAGGCGGACATCGTCATGATGGATATCAACCTGGCGGGAAAGCTGGATGGCATCAAAACCACGGAAATCATCAACGAGAAGTTTGATATTCCGGTGATCTACCTTACGGCGAGTTCGGACTCCGAAACCCTGAAAAAAGTCGCCGGCACCAATCCAAGCGCCTATGTCATCAAGCCTTTTAATATCAGGGAGCTCAATATGGCACTGGAACTCGCTACCTTTAAAGACAGAAAAGAAAAAGAGCTTCAGAACCTCAACAATGAACTCGAAGAGAAAGTGAAGCAGCGTACGGCCGACCTCAACGAGGCCAACAAAGAACTTCAAAAAGCACTGGAGAAAGAAAGAGAGCTGAGCGAACTCAAATCCAGGATTGTGCAGAACGTCAGCCATGGCTTTAAAACGCCGCTGACTTCCATATTAAGTTCGGCACAGCTTCTGAAATTATATGCAGAGAAAGACCATCCGCTAAAGGCAAAAATCGTAAAACACTCCACTAAGATCGAAAACTCCGCAAGAAACCTGAACAGCCTGCTGACCAGTATCCTCTTTTTTGGCAAAGCCGATGCGGAAAAGATGAATTACAAGCCGACCAAAATTTACACTTCCGCTTTTTTCAAAGAAGTGGTCGATGTAGTAAAGGCAGGGATTGACAACGGCGCAACGATTAGGGCGAGCTTCGAAAAACTTCCAAAAATCATTATTTCGGATACCGACTGTCTTTATCAGATCTTCGAAAACCTGCTTTCGAATGCGGTGAAGTATTCAAAGGACGGCGGTGAGGTTGAATTCAACCTTTGGTTTGAAGATGAAATGCTCCGTGCCACCATTAAGGATGCGGGAATCGGAATCGCCAAGTCGGAGCAAAACCAGATATTCGAAAGGTTCTTCCGGGCTAAAAATGTAGGAATTATCGAAGGCTCAGGGTTGGGCCTTTCCATCGTAAAAAAATGCGTCGATTTGACAGGGGGTGAAATCGACTTCGAAAGTGACCTGGGCAAAGGCACCACCTTTAAAGTATCCATACCTGTACAGAAACCAAAATAATGCTACACACCAAAGGCATCAGATTCCAGTATGACCATTCCGCGGTATTCACTGTCCCAGATCTAACGCTATCGGGAGGCGACGAACTCCTGATATTGGGAAAATCGGGGAGCGGCAAGACCACCATTTTGAACATCTTAGGCGGCTTGTTGCGTCCCGGTCAAGGAGAGGTGTTTGTGGAGGACGTGTCCATTTATGGCCTAAGCGGGGCGGCACTGGATAAATTCAGGGGCAGAAATATCGGTATTGTATTCCAGAAACCGCATTTGTTGCAACCCTTGTCGGTAGAGGAAAATATCCGGCTGGCGAATTTTTTTGTAGATAATCCGCGCTCCGACAAAGTAGCACAGCTGCTGGAGGAACTAGATATCAGCGGTAAAAAGAACGCCAAGATATCCACGCTTAGCGAGGGGGAAGCCCAGCGGGTATCCATTGCACGCGCTCTAGCCAATACGCCAAAGCTCATCCTGGCAGACGAACCTACCGCCAGTTTGGATGATGACAATGCCCGGTCGGTCATCCAACTGTTGCAGCGTCAGGCCAAAAAACTCCGTGCGATCCTGATCATTGTCACCCACGACCAACGCATCAAGGAACATATCGCTCATCACATCAACATGGGAGGTCAATAATGAATATGCTTACACTCAGCTGGAAGTACCTTACCGCCAAGCCGTTCAACACTTTACTCAACATCCTCCTGCTGGCGCTGGGGCTGTCCATCCTGACGGTCCTCATGCTGGTGCAGCACCAGTTTGAAGACAAGATGACCAGAGATGCCCAAGGGATAGACCTGGTGGTCGGCGCAAAAGGAAGCCCGCTGCAACTTATCCTCTCGGGCATTTACCACATTGATTTTCCCACGGGGAATATCAGTTTGGAGGAGGCAGGACGCATATCCAAGAACCGCTTGATCAAAAAGGTGATCCCATTAGGCCTCGGTGACAATTACCGGGGTTTTAGGATCGTAGGGACCAATCATGATTACCTCGAGCTTTATCAGGCTTCATTTCAGGAAGGGACGACCTGGCAACTTCCTTTTGATGTGGTGCTGGGCCATGATGTGGCACAAGAGTTACAACTGAAAACCGGGGACCACTTCCTGGGCTCCCATGGCATCGGCAGCAGCAGCCATGAGCATGAAGAGCATCCCTACCAGGTCAAGGGGGTACTGGAAAAGAAGGGTACGGTCGTCGATCGATTGATCATGACCAGTATCGAGTCGGTGTGGTACACCCATGACGAGGAGCACGATCCTGCCAAAATGGGCAAACAGGTGGCCTCTACCGGTTTGCCTGAGACGGATGAAGCCCGGGAAATCACTTCTTTATTGGTGCAATACAGCAGTCCCATGGCAGCCGTTCAATTGCCCCGGTTTATCAACAGCAGGAGTTCCCTTCAGGCAGCCTCCCCTATCTTTGAAATCTCCCGGCTATTTGAGCTATTGGGCGTTGGGGTCACCTTTGTGCAGGGCTTGGCTGTGGTGATCATTGTCATTGCCGGATTAAGCATACTGATTGCGCTGTATAATTCTCTAAAAGAAAGAAAATATGATCTGGCTGTTATGCGGACCCTGGGCGCTTCCAGGGGTCAGGTCTTCTTTCACATCGTGCTTGAAGGTGTGATCCTCACGCTCCTGGGCGCCCTTGTCGGGATAGGTATTGGACACCTTTTTCTGTATTTTCTGGTTATCAGCAATGAACAGGGGAGCTTGGCCGGTATGTCCGCCATGGTCTTTCTTCAAAAAGAGCTTGTGATCGTGGGGTATGCCGTGGCGGTAGGCATCATCGCCGCCCTTCTCCCTGCTTGGCAAGCCTATAACACCGATATTTCAAAGCAACTGACAAAATGATCAAGACAAAACATAGCATGACAATTAAAACAATCGGCCTGAGCTTCTTCATGTTCTTTACCGCAGTGGTCGCCATGGCCCAGCAAGGCAATGTGTGGAAGGATCTTTCCGGGGTTTCTTATAAAATAAGTGAAGACGAATACGGCGAGCTCTACGTACCTGAATTCAGCGCCCAGATCCAAGCGCTGGAGGGAAAGGTAGTGACAGCTGACGGTTATATTATTCCCTTTGAAGGCATGTTTAAGCCGGAACATATCATCTTATCTTCCCTTCCTCTTGCGGAATGCTTTTTTTGCGGGTCTGGAGGCCCAGAAACGGTGATGGAGGTCATGCTCAAAGAGCCCATTAAATATACTTCCAAAAGGGTGAGGGTTAAGGGCAAATTAACCCTCAACGCCAAAGACCCGGAGAAGTTGATGTATATCCTGCACGACGGGGAATTGCTGGAGAATTAGGGGGAAGAACGAACCCCGGAGACGGAAGACCAGAGCAGTTATCGGAGTTATTCTACGCCCTGCTGATCCTGTTCAAGCTGTTTAAACCTTTCTATCAAGTTTTGGGTTACCGGCCCCGGCTTGCCGTCTCTGATAAGCGTCCCGTCGATCTGGGTCACCGGCAAAATCCTTTTGGTAGTGCTGGTCATAAATACCTCATCCGCATTCAATATTTCGGTAAGAGAAATATCCCGCTCCTGTACCTGATCCGCTAAAGCCAGCACCCGCTGTCTCGTAACGCCTATCAGGATACTGGATTTGGGCGTGGCGATCTGCCCATTTTTCACCATAAAAATATTGCTCCTCGAGCTCTCTGAAACCAGTCCCCTAAAATGATAAATCACGTCCTCTGCGGCCTGTTCCTTCCATCCGGCACTTAGCCACACCGGCAGACTATAATTCGTGGTTTTGATAGTCGGCAAAGGCCTGACATACTCCTCACTTAATAGCTTCACCCCCTGTTCGTATTTCTGTGCCGCAGGCATGTTCAGTTCTTCACAAAAGATAAACAGACTTCCGGAGGCGGGAGAAAAGGCATTGTCAGATACCCCTCCGGTCAACAACATCCTGATGCCCCCTTGCTCCAGTTCATTTCTTTCTATCAGTGTAAAGATGATCCCTTCAAGCTCCCTCTTATTCAGATCAAGCGGTAGATGTGTCTTTTGCGCCGATGTGATAAAGCGTTCCAGATAGGCTTCCAAAAAAAGCGGGCGGAAATTAACCGTCCTAAAAAAATCAAAAATTGCATAACCCCTGATCAGTCCGATATCCAAAGGATGAATAGACGCTTCCCGGGCGGCCACGACCTGATCTATAGAAAAACAAAAAGGCTTGATCATCATAATGGATATTTTTAAATTATCACTACATTTGCAATCATGTTGCAAAATATAAAACGGATAGGCATGTTCAAATCGGATTTTCTCGGGATCACCAGTTCTATCCTGTGTTTGCTACATTGTCTGGCCTTCCCGGTTTTGCTGTCGGTAGGCTATCTTTTCAGCTTTTCAATCAGCGGACATTGGCATACATTGGATTATCTATTTATAGTATTAGGCACCGTGGCCGCATGGGCCTCAGCCCGAAAGACCCCGATTCCGGCCATAAAATTAGCCTTTTGGATCACTATATTTATTTTTTCATTAAGTATTTTATTACATGACCTTTGGGCCGGCATGATTTACCTGTCAGCAGGCACCTCGTTCTTATTGATTGGCTTGCATACCTATCACTGGAAAAGTCATCTAAAACACCAGAAATAAAGTATTCTTGTTATCTTGCTAAAATAGCAACTATCAAAAACGCCTTTTCATGAATATCAAAAACACCTTTTGGGCTTTAATTGCCGTCGTTGTATGCTGGGCTTGCGAGTCGAAAAATGTACAGCTTAAAGAGGAAGTCATTGCCATCCATGATGAAGTTATGCCCCGTATGGGCCAACTAAAATCACTACAGAAAGATCTCAACCAAAAAGCAGATCAACTGGCATCTGAAGATAGCGTAGCACAAAGCGTATTGATCCAACACCTACGCAAGACCGCCGTTGACCTTGATGCCGCCTATGAAGGTATGTTTGTATGGATGCGACAGTTCGAACCGGAGCAGGGAGAAATGACCGATGATGAGTTTAATGCTTATTTACAAGAACAAAAAACCTTGGTGGAAAAGGTAAAACTGGACATCAACAACTCCTTGGATAAAGCGGAAGCGCTACAATAACCACAACGTCATAATCGCTCACCATCATCAATAACAACTGCCGTGATTAGTACATACTTTCTTTGTCGAGACCTATATGGCAATAAAATAATTGTAGTAGAATTGATATAATTTTGACCATAAATGTTATTTACCTACTTTAGTATTTCACTAAATCATACTATTCAATGGGAACAAATAACATTATGGACACGCTTAAAGAAGCGGTAAATTACCTTAAAGACGATAAAGTCACTTATGAAGACGAAAACGGCAATTTGTTGTCTTTAGAGAAAGCAATGAACCAAAGAGTTTTTGTTCGACCTGTAGATGGTAGAGTAAAAGCACAAGAACTACTTGCCAATATCGGTTTAGACATTAGCCAAAGCGCTGTTAGAAACTTGTTGTCCGAATTGGTCAGCCTTTCTGGCGCAAATACCGGCTCCCGTCCTTCGTCCAGAGCAAGACTGTCTGAAGAGGAAAAAAGAAGCTTGGTAGAAGAATTCCGCCAGTCCGGAAGCAAAAACAAAAAGAAATTCACGGACGCAAAAGGAGTAGGTTATCAAAGCTTCTTAAAGTGGGAAAGAGAGTTTGCTTAAGTTGATTCAACTGTATCGACAT
>CAZHZP010000129.1:0-7257 GCA_964537165.1 uncultured Roseivirgaceae bacterium
AACAGAAGTAGTCAGAAAATAAGTTCAAAATATAATAAATGTTTAAAAAAGGCTTTAGTCTTTTTTCTCAGGCTTGCCGGGCTTGGGCAACAAAACCTTCCTGGACAGCTTAAATTTGCCGGTTTTCTTATCTACATCAATTAGCTTAACGGTTATTTCTTCACCGGGCTCCAGCACACCTTCCATGTTTTCCAGTCTCTCCCATTTGATTTCGGAGATGTGGAGGAGTCCGTCTTTACCCGGCATGAATTCAACAAAGGCACCAAAAGGCATGATGTTCTTGACCTTACCGGTGTATACTTCCCCTATCTCAGGCTGGGCCACGATACCTTTGATACGGGCAATCGCAGCATTCATAGAATTTTGGTCGTTGGAGAAGATATTGATTTTACCCATGTTGTCCTTTTCCTCGATAACAATAGTGGCTCCGGTGTCTTTTTGGATTTCCTGGATCACTTTGCCGCCCGGCCCAATGACTGCTCCGATCAGCTCCTTCGGAATGTTAATGTTGAAAGACCTAGGGGTATGCGGTTTCAGTTCAGGCCTTGGCTGCGCCAGGGTCTGGGTGATCTCATTTAAAATATGAAGTCGTCCTTCTTTGGCCTGATACAAGGCTTCCTTCAATACCGCATAGTCCAACCCTTCTACCTTCAAGTCCATTTGGCAGGCAGTGATGCCCTTTTCTGTTCCGGTGACTTTAAAATCCATATCCCCCAGATGGTCCTCGTCTCCAAGAATATCGGAAAGGATAGCATATCGGCCTGTTTTGGCATCAGAGATCATCCCCATAGCAATACCGGTCACCGGAGCTTTGATCTGAATCCCCGCATCCATCAGTGCCAAAGAACCTGCACACACAGTCGCCATGGAAGAAGAACCGTTGGATTCCAAAATATCCGAAACGATGCGGATAGTATAGGGATTTTCATTCTCTGGAGGAAGCACCTTTTTCAGCGCCCTCATGGCCAGGTTTCCATGTCCTACTTCCCGTCTACCGGGGCCACGGTTCGGTTTTACTTCACCAGTGGAAAAGCCAGGGAAATTATAGTGGAGGAAAAACTTGTTATATCCGGAATGAACCGCTCCGTCGATCATCTGTTCGTCCATTTTGGTACCCAAGGTACAGGTAGTCAACGACTGGGTCTCGCCCCTGGTAAATACTGCTGAACCGTGAGCCGACGGTAAATAATCCACCACCGACCAAATCGGCCTGATTTCGTCGGTTTTCCTGCCGTCCAGTCTTTTCTTTTCCTCTAGGGTGAGATTCCGGGCAGCTTCTTTATGAATCTTGTCGAAATAGGGGCCGATCAGGCTTTCTTCAAATCCATGGGCCTCTCCCAGTCCGGCCTTAAAGGCCTCTTTGATCTCTTTAATTCGATTAGAACGTTCCGACTTGTTAGCTATCTGTAGCGCTACGACCTGATAGCATTGATCATAAAGCTCGGCACGCATTTTTTCATACAACGCTAGATCTTCCTTTTCGTGGGAATACGCTCGTTTGGTTTCCTTGCCAACCTCTTTGGTCAGTTCGATCTGGATGTCGCAGTGTCTTTTGATCTCTTCATGGGCAAACTGGATGGCTTCTACCATTTCGTCTTCCGACACCTCGTTGCCTTCACCTTCCACCATCAGAATAAATTCCTTGGAGCCAGCTACTATAAGCTCCATGGTAGCGCTCGCCAGCTGCTTGGGGGTGGGGTTAACCTTATAGTCACCGTCAATCTTGGCCACCCTTACTTCAGAAATAGGCCCATTGAAAGGGATATCAGAAACTGCAAGGGCAGCGGAGGCCGCCAAGCCAGCAAGACAATCCGGCAACACTTCTTCATCCGCAGAGATCAAGGTAATCCCCACTTGGGTATCTGCATGGTAATCATTAGGGAAAATCGGCCGGATAGCACGGTCCACAATCCTGCTGATCAATATTTCATAATCGGAAAGCCTTCCTTCTCTTTTCAAAAATCCACCGGGTATTTTACCGGAAGAAGCAAATTTTTCCTGGTAATCAACGGATAAGGGGAGGAAATCGACATCCTCTCCGGCTTCTCTTTTGGAAACCACCGTAGCAAGCAACATGGCCTTCCCCATTTTCACTACTACTGACCCATCAGCCTGTTTGGCAAGAGCCCCGGTTTCGATGGTGATTTCCCTTCCATCTTCGAGGGTGATGGTTTTCGATACGACGTTTGGTAACATAAATTTGTATTAAAATAAAACCTAAACTGTTTTAAAAAATAATGCTGGGAGCAACAAAAAAGTAAGGTTCTTGCAAACGAAGAACCTTACTTGAAGTTTATTTTCGTATTTCTAGGTCGGCAATGATTGCCCTGTACCTTTCGATGTCCTTTTTCACCAAATAGTTCAGAAGGCTTCTTCGCTTTCCTACTAATTTCAAAAGGCCCAATCTTGATGAGTGATCTTTCTTGTTGGTTTTTAAATGCTCGGTAAGATGCTTGATTCTAAAGGTGAACAATGCAATCTGAGACTCAGGAGAACCTGTGTCTGTTTCCGCCTTTAACCTACCATGATTTTTAAACAACTCAACTTTTTTCTCTGTAGTCAAATACATGCTTAGTCAATTAATTATTTTTTAAAACAGGTACAAAGATAGAATTATTATTTCTAATAATAAAAGCCGCTTTTAACTTTTCTTTTTCCACTTCTGGATGAACGCCCGGATTTTTTCCACAAAACCGTGATAAAAATCAGCCTCGAACAACCGCGCGTCTTTCCGGGCCTGCCGAAGGAAAAAGAACCCAAAAGGAAGTAAGGCCGTCACAGAAAACACCGTGCCGAGCAAAGGATCAGTAACCCCCTCCTTGGCCCATTTCTCACCGGTGATGGTCAGCATGTAGTAGACAATAAAAAAGATAATCGAGATCAACACAGGCATTCCCAACCCGCCTTTCTTAATAATAGCCCCCAGCGGCGCACCGATCATAAACATCACCATGCAGGCAAAAGCCTGGGTGTACTTCTGGTACCAGGCAATCTCCCATCTGCGGGACTCCCTCTCAAAACCATCCAATCGTATCAAATTGGTGGAAAAATTGTTTTTTAAGGTCCTGGCGGTGTTCAAAGCAATAGAGGCTGCCCGGCTCTGGAACTCTCTTTCGCCCACAATAGAATCCAGGCGGGCCGATTGTTGGGGACTAAGCACAAGCTCCGGAGCAGCCGGCGCTTCTGTCGAGACCGTTGCTTTGTTCTGACTTAAGCTTTGGAGCATTTTCTCCCTAAGCGTATCCTTCAGCACCTCCCTGATCTTGTTCTTTACTGTATCTATTTCCGCATCCAGCGCGGGCGGGGCTTCGGTGAGGGTATCCGTAGATACGGCATCAGGTTCCACAGCGACGGCTGGCGGGGCCCGGTCCGTTATGGTGTCTCTCGTAGCTGGCGAGCCGGTTACAGCTTGGGCCTCCGCCGCCACCCGCGCCATAGAATCATTTCTAGCCTGGTATTCCTGTTGAAGCTTTAAGTTTTGAAGCGAATCATAAACCTGCTTCTTACCCAACACGTCCTGGGGCACCTCAATTTTACGGTCCCGCGTGAAGAAAGAATAAGTAGACCCCGTATTGGTATAGTTATAATACACCCACTGGTTATGTTCTCTGTCCATGGAGTCAAGATCGTCCTTCAGTTGGGCGATGTTTTTAATAGAGCGGTTGTTCGACCATTGGTTTTCGGGTGTCCTGTTCATTTCAAAGGCGTCCAAACTGAACACGATCTGGTTCTCGGTAAACTGGGTCCGGTCGAAGGTAGTTGGTTTTTCCTGCTGCCCTCTTCTGGTATCGCCTTCCTGATAACTGTTACCGTTGTATAGTACCAAGGTCATATACCTGTCGTTAAAGAAAGGCTCCATTCTTCCCGAGTCAGCCGTTATTACGGTGTTGTTACCCGTTCCGTTGGTATGGTCATAAATCAGGATATCATACAGCCTGACCTCATCCAGTTTTTTGTTCACCTTGATGCTATAATTCGGGATACCGTTGTAGAAGACCCCTTCCTTGATATCCAGGGCGGGAGACTTCATCCTGATATCCCACAGCAGGCTAAAAGTCTTTAGGTTAACCTTTGGGACAAGGTAGTTGTTGGAAAGGAAAGCCAAAAATGTCAGCGCCACCACAAAGATGCCTATAGGCAGCAGGGCCCGGAGCAGGGAAATCCCGCTGCTTTTGATAGCGGTCAATTCAAAATGCTCGCCCAAATTACCGAAGGTCATCAAGGAGGAGAGCAACACGGCCAAAGGCAAAGCCATAGGGGATATACTGACCACAAAATAGCTGATCAGCTCCATATACACGCCAAAAGCCAGCCCCTTACCGAATATCTCGTCGAAATACTTCAGCATGTTTACCGTGAGGAGGATAAAGTCCACGACAATAAACGTCAATAAAAATGGCCCTATAAAGGACCCTAAAATCAGTTTGTCTAATTTTTTCATGAAGTGCTACCGCCCTGCATTTCTTCTAACTTATCGATTCTACAAAGGTTGTAATATTAACTGTAAAATTTCTATGTTATGCTGATTTTATCCCCCGATGATTTCCTTAAGCGTCCCGATCAGTCCTTCCCAGATAGACTCTTGCTCTTCATCATTGTAGGTATCGCTATAGTCTATCACCCGCAGGAAAAAAGTCTGGGTCAGTTCGTTTTCATCCAACCGGAACTCAATATAGGAACGGTCGGGATCTTCCTCATCCACACCGAGGTGCGGATCAAAAAACTCAAACTTGACAGTATGGTTATTCCTCATGACAACAGCCCTGGCAAAATGATCCTCCCCGTCGTAAACAAAATTGTAGACTTTGTCTTCATTGATGGTTACATCATCGGCAAACCACTGGGATAAGCCACTGGGGGTACTTAAAAAAGGATAAATAGTTTTCCTCGAAGTATTGATTTGATAATCAGCGACAAATTTATTCTTCACCATTGCTCGGATATTTCTTTTGATATTTAACTGTGTTTTTTCGCTGTGTTAACTTGCATTTCACCAATTAACCCAACATATTTGCACTCCAATTGGCAGAGAAGCTGCCGCCTCTGGTACATCATGTAGAGAGGAATCTGATTTCAAGGCGAGGTAGCTCAGATGGTTAGAGCGCAGGATTCATAACCCTGAGGTCGGCAGTTCGATCCTGCTCCTCGCTACCAACTCAAAAGGCTGTAACATAGAAATGTTATAGCCTTTTTTATTTTTGTACCACATATGACGATTTTTAAAAGATTTCTCTAAACCAAAACTTTTTTGATACAGCCTAACCGTCTCCCTCTCAAAGGATACCATAGAACAACTGACCTCCATAAAGGCAATATACTCCCTTTTGGCATTAAAACCTACACTTAGCGATTTCCTAAAACTTGATTCCTCGGAATGAGCAAACCTGGCTGCCAAACAACAATAACCAACCGGATTTCGCCCCTTCTGCTTAGAGCCGTAAAAGGACACAGCCTGCACCCGCAGGGCTACCATTTAAAGCCTTTCTCTACCGAATTGCCCCAGGAAAAAAGATTGACAAGAGATATGTCTAACCACGATTTGCTACCATAAAACTGCTATTAACCGCAAAAACACCGGCCTTAGCGAGTTAATCCCTGTAGGGATCCCTTATATCATTCCCTGCCATACAAACCACAAGAGGGGTCAACCGGGTTTCCACCCTGATGCTATCCTGGTGGTGACTCAAAACTTCATCCAGTTTTCTGTAGCATCCAGGAGCCTCGTCTGCCCCGCCGCCAAATAAAAACACACCTTTGGCAGCTGCCGTACGGCGCATCTCTTCCTCGTCAATCAACCCCGGGCTTACCTGTACCCGCCTCCGGCCCCAGCCTTTAAATTTACCGGCAGCTTTGGTACGGGACATGATCCTCCCGGCGCCATGTATGGTGGAATAGAGATTTTCTTTGGCCTCAGGTGTATCCAAACCTCTCACGATCACACTGTCATCATTCATGTTGGATCCTATAAAACTTCGCTGGCCGGGGAAAGCAGGGGTTGACCCCTTACGCACGACAAAATATTTTTCGCCATCGTGCTCTTCTATAAAGGCAAAATTATGGTGGTTATGGACTTCATCCAGAAACTCCGTGTTGCCTTGAATGATCTCTGCAACCCTTCCGCACACCCATTCCCGGCCCGCATAGGCATATCGCCCACCCAATGTCATGGCTTCAAAATAGCTTTGTCCGATATCCGACCCCATATCTACCAGACAGGGATCTACATCCATGCCGTCTTTGGCCCCCATTTTTTTCAAAAAATGCGTCGTTGCCTTATGTCCAAGCCCCCTTGAACCAAAATGCACCCCAATCCATACAAAGCCCTCTTGATCCCTAAAAACATCCACGTAGTGGTTGCCGGAGCCTACAGTACCCAGCTGGGCGGCCGCTATATCTTTAAGTCCCGCCAATGCTTCGTTGTTCCAGTTAGCCTGTGTGTCCAAAAACGCCGCCTCTACAGGGGTATTGTTGACCCTGCCCATCCCGAAGGAGACGGAGCGGCTGATCTCACGGCCAATGGCTTTCCAATCCTTAATCTCGTCAGCAAGTACCGGTAGTTTAACCGCCATATTGCCACAAGCAATGTCAAAACCCACCCCTGAAATGGATATCTTGTCCTGATAAGCGGCCACTCCCCCGATGGGATGTCCATAGCCAAGATGCCCGTCCGCACAAAGCACCACCTTATCCGCACCTTTAGCCAACACATTTTTCGCTTGTGCGATGGTGTTCTCCTCGTGGTTTCCGATTATTTTTAAACTCATGGCACCTCCCTTCAAATTTATTTTATCCTGCTCCTTAAAGCGAACAGGTCTTCATTTGGTTCCAATCACAATTTTCGAACCGATACAGGACCTATACGGAGCGAGGCCCTATTCTTACAGGACGGTTTCTTGTAAAAAAAACAAAAAAGCCCTCTTTCGAGGGCTTTCATTATAAAGTAGGCAGTGCATTCTTACTTTACTTTTTCAACCACAGCTTTGAATGCCTCAGGATGGTTCATGGCCAAATCCGCCAATACTTTCCTGTTGAGCTCAATACCGGCTTTTTTAAGCAAGCCCATCAATTGGGAATAAGAGAAGCCATGCAATCTAGCCCCGGCGTTGATCCTCTGGATCCACAAGCTCCTGAACTCTCTCTTTTTGACTTTTCTGTCCCTGTATGCATACTGTAAGCCTTTCTCATACTTGTTTTTGGCTACAGTCCATACGTTGCTACCTCTTCCGAAATAACCTCTGGTAGCTTTTAATACTCTTT
>CAZHZP010000130.1:0-7085 GCA_964537165.1 uncultured Roseivirgaceae bacterium
GCGCAGACCCCGCTGTGTTCGAACTCGGCTTTGATGCGGCGTACGATTGGACTGCTGACACAAGCTGGGTCTCCCAATGGTCCTGGGAATATGAATATGATCTTAAAGAGAGCCATACCATTTTTAATCATCCCCAAGTCAGTGAAAGAGGGGAAATGCTATCTAAAGCATTATCAGATCACGGGGATAACGTACATCGGCAACTGCGTTTTCTCGAAAACAATGACCTCCCGCGATTTATTAAAGCCCATGGGCTGGATCGGACGAAGATGGCTGCGGCACTGCTTTTCGCTTTACCTGGGATTCCGATGTTGTACAACGGGCAAGAAATAGGCTTCTTGGGGCATCCGTATGGAACCAAAGAAGTGTTTTATAGGGACAGTACTATTCAGTCTCTGGATGATAGGGGTCTTTATACATTTTATCAAAAGCTCATCAACATCCATAAAAAACATCCTGCACTCAGAAGCCCGCACATGAGAAGCCTCCCTGTAACTAATGAAGGGAGCATGGCTGCCTTTCATCGCTGGGTGGATGGGGAGGATTTCATTATCGTCATCAATATGGCAGATGCGCCTGTTGAGGCCAATGTTGATGTTACCCAGATCCCCATCTTCTCAGCCTCTAAAAAGCTGCAGTTTGAAGATGTCTTGAACGATCAAAAATTCCGACGGAGAGGTAGTGCTTCACCTATGAAAATACCCATGGAGGGATATGCGACAAGATGGTTAAAAGTTCTGCATTAGGTCTAGGCATTTTGTCCGGAACCACCCGGGTTTCTTATCGAAAAATTATCCATTCAATAAATCCAAATATGAAAGTAATTCAACTAAACAAAATGAGTTTTCTGTTGATTCTGCTGGCGTTGCTCGTGCATCACCAAGCATTTTCACAGCAACAGGTTAGCGGTACAGTTACGGACGGCTCTACTGGGGAGCCGTTACCCGGCGTCAATATTATCGAAGAAGGATCGGGAATAGGCACTGTAACAGACTTAGACGGCAACTATACCCTTCAGGTATCGGGCAGCAACGCCATTTTGGTGTTCTCATTTATCGGGTATGAACGACAACAAGTTACTGTTGGAAACCGGACAAATCTAAACGTCGCATTAATGGCCGATATGACCTCCTTGGGAGAAGTTGTGGTGATAGGTTATGGCACCCAAACGCGCGAAACGGTCACCGGATCCATCGCCACCATCAAGGCGGAGGACTTCAACCCGGGGATGATGGTGGATCCCATGAATCTGATTACGGGAAAGGTAGCGGGTCTAGCCATCACACGGCCCAACGGGGCGGATCCCAACTCCACCGCTGACTTTTCCTTGCGGGGTGCCGTCTCCAGGGAGGGAAGCGCACAGCCGCTCATCGTGATCGATGGTGTTCCGGGAGGAGATCTCAAAACCATCGCCCCACAGGACATCGCTTCCATAGATGTGCTTAAGGATGGCTCCGCGGCCGCCATATACGGCTCCAGGGCAACCGGAGGCGTGATCCTCGTCACCACTAAAAGAGGCACGGAAGGCCCGGCGAGGATCTCCTACAGCGGATATACCTCAACGGAGCGGATCGCCAAGAAGTACGATGTGTTGAATGCCGAACAGTACAAACGTTTTGCTGCAGATAACGGGCTTGAGGCGAATGACCAGGGTCATGACACCGACTGGTTTAATGAGCTGCTTCGGGATTTCCCTGTCAGTCAAGGACATAATCTTTCTGTAAGCGGAGGTAGGGGAAAGACGGACTATTTTGCCTCGGTCAATTTTCAAGACTTTGAGGGAATGGATCTTGCCTCATCCAGAAGGTTTGTCAACGGCTCTTTTAGGCTGCATACCAAAGCGCTGGATGACAAGCTGGATTTTTCGGCAGGCTTGACCAATTCCTTTGACACCAAGAGCTTTGCAGAATACTACGGGTTTGGGCAGGCATTGAATATGAACCCAACCTTTCCCGTGAGGAATCCTGATGGAACCTTCTTTGAGGCCCCACATATAGGCCAGGGCAGCCAATGGAACCCAGTGGCTAACACCCTTTACAATACCAATGACAGCAAGGAAAAGAGAATTTTGGGAACAGTGAATGCCACTTATAATTTTCTCCCCAATCTGTCGGCCATGGCTACCTATTCCTTTACTGTCCAGGATTACCTCTCAGGTTCCTATACAGACAGCAACCTGCTCTACATGAGGCAAAGTGGTATTATGGGCCAGGCATCAAGAAACCAAAATACGACTACCAACAACATATTTGAAGGGCTTATAGACTATCAAACGAAATTTGATGAACACAACTTCAACCTGTTAGCGGGATACTCGTACCAAAACATCTTCAACGAAGGTTTCGGCGCAGGCAACAACAACTTTAACACCAATGCTTTTCTGTATTATAACCTTGGGGCGGGATCCGCATTGCATAATTTAACTCCCGGCGCGGTACGAGGAGGGGTCTTTATCAACAGCTTTGCGAATGAGAGAACGATCGTTGCCTACTTCGGGCGTCTTCTTTATGATTATGAGGAGAAATACCTTTTCAATGTCAGCGTCAGGCGGGAGGGTGCCTCAGTACTGGGAGCAGCCAATAAATGGGGAACATTTGCAGGGATCTCCGGAGGCTGGATGTTGACCAAGGAGGGTTTCCTCCAAAATTCATCCCTGGTCAAGGCCCTGAAGCTACGTGCGGGATATGGCGTGACCGGCAACCAAGACGCATTAAGCCCCTATCAATCGTTAGCGACCGTGGGGCCTTTCCCATGGGGCACACAGCATGCTTATTACGGCACTCCCGACAATCCAAGCTGGGTGCTTTCCTATGGCCCCGATATCAACCCCAACGCTTCCTTGAAATGGGAAACCAAATCGGAATGGAACGTCGGGCTTGACTTCAGCTTATTTGAAAACAGTTGGTTGAATGGATCGATCGATTTTTACGACAGAAGGATCAGGGATCTGATAGGAAACTTTACCGCCCAGATGCCTCCGAATATCTATCCGCAAATATTTGCCAATGCCGGGGAAATGATGAACCAGGGAGTCGAACTGCTTTTAGAAGCAAGAGTTTTAAACAAAGAGAACTTGAGATGGGACGTCACCTTTGTAGGTGCCCAAAACATCAATGAAATTATTTCCGTGTCCAGTGACCAGTTCCAAGGTTCTGCCCAGAACATCTCCGGGATCGGCTTGGGCTACGGTGGCGACGTACAACGTTTGGCTCCGGGGCAACCTGTAGCGGTCTTCTATGGAAGAAAATTCGCCGGATTTGATGAAGCGGGACAATGGTTGTTTTATGACAAGGATAACGTTGCGGTGCCTAAAGGGGAAATTGGAGACGACGACTTTCATTATTTGGGCAACAGCATACCCAAGTATAACTTCGGTTTGACAAACACTTTGATGGTAGGCCGATTTGACGCCTCCCTGTTGATACGGGGAGCCTTGGGGTTCAAGGCATTAAATGCCAAGAGGATCTTCCATGACAACACCAACACCTTTACCTCCACCAACCTGTTGGTAAGCGCCTTGGACAATCCGGTAACTGATCAGGCGCTATTTTCTGACTATTATTTGGAAAGTGGCAATTATGTAAAGCTCGACAACCTTACCGTCGGCTATACCTTTCCTTTCAAAAACCTGCGGGTGTATGCATCCGGCCTGAACCTGGCAGTGCTAAGCGACTTCTCGGGCATGGATCCGGAATTGGCCATCAATCCCTTTAGTGGAGCGGGGATAGAGTTTAACGATTCTTATTACCCACGCACCAGGACATTTACCTTAGGACTATCCGCTCAATTTTAACACCAAAAGCCATGAAAAGCCAATTACGTAAGATATACAAAAGATCGATCGGTTTGATCATCATTGCCTTCATGACGGGGGCTACTGCCTGTAACGATCTGGATGAAAATGTGTACAGTTCCACCACTACGGCCAACTATTACCAAACCACCGATCAGGTTTTGGCGGCCTACTCCCAGCCCTATAGCTTCCTGCAGTTTATGATGTATGACATGCACTGGTCGTTGGTAACCTTTGGTACCGATGAGGCGGTGGCTACGGTCAAAAATAACCAGGGCTTTGAAAACGGCCGATGGATCCAATTCCACCAACATACTTGGACATCCAGCCTGGACTGGCTGGAGTGGAATTGGTACAACTACTTCCAGGGAGTCGGGTATTGTAACCAGTTCCTGGGCGTTTTAGAAAATTTGGATTTCAACAATTTCACTTTGCCCATTTCTAAAGAACAAATGACCGCAGAAGTTAAAATGCTAAGGGCGCTGTACTATTATTTTGCGATGGATGCTTATGGCAATATTCCCGTCACAGAAAGCCTGTCCGAATCGAATCCCACCAACCGGCCCCGGGCGGAGGTTTTTGCATGGATTGAAAACGAAATCCTACAAAACAGGGACATGTTGGGAGAAAAAGGCGAGGGCAATTGGTACGGCCACTTTACCAAAAGTGCGGCAAACGCCTTATTGGCCAGGCTATACCTCAATGCGGAAGTTTATACAGGTACACCACGTTGGGAAGACGCCATTGCCGCAGCAGATCTTGTGATTAATTCCGGCAAATACACTTTGGATGCTACCTGGGATGCGCCTTTCAAGGTCAATAACCAGCATAGCAATGAAAACATCTTTGTGGTTCCTTATGATTTCAACTTTGCCCCTGGATTCAATATGTCAGCTCAGAATCTCCCTGGGGCCATGATGGATGTATATGAGTTCCCTGATTATCCATGGGGAAAAACAGTCACTCCCGAAGCGTTTTTTAGACTGTTCAAAGAAAATGATCTACGGATCAACCAATGGATAGTCGGACCACAATGGTACGATGAAGAACAAACCCAACCTGTAGGGGGATGGTGGGATCAGGACGGGGAGCAACTGGTTATTCACCCGGAAATACAGATGTTGATGAACCCCAATGGCGGTTATGGAGAAGGTGTGCGCAACAAGAAGTATGAAATTGAAAACGGGATGATATGGAGCATGAACAATGACTTTGTGTTGTTGCGTCTTTCCGAAATACTGTTTATCAAAGCCGAAGCAATTATGCGACTTAATGGGGGCACGGCCAATGCCGAGGCCGTCAACTTGGTCAATGAGGTTAGAGCGAGAAGCTTTGCTCCTGGCGATCCTGACGCCCTCTATACCACGGCTACGTTGACGCTGGATGAATTGCTGGATGAAAGAGGTAGGGAATTTTCCTATGAGGCCAAAAGAAGGGAGGATTTGATCCGCTTCGGAAAATACACGGAGGCAAGGTGGGAAAAATCCCAAAGCGAAGCTTACCGTGAAATTTTCCCTATCCCCACCAATATCCTGACGGCTAATCCGGCATTGCAACAAAACCCGGGGTACAATTAGTAGGCAATATGGAAAGGAACTGCCAGTGAGTCCACCGGCGGTTCCCTTTTCGGTTTTGATCCGCTGGGAGATCTACAACCGTCGAGAGACACTAAAAAGGCCGCCCTATGTTTTGTGGGCCTAAAATTTTATATTGATACAAAATTATTATAATCGACAATAAATGAACAGCATCTTATCAAGAAGGGGATTTTTAAAATCATCCGCTTGTATAGCCGGTGCAGCGATGACCGGTACCCTAGTTCCACATAGCGTATCCAGTCGTCCCGTGTTGGACAATCAAGTCCTCCTTAGCGGCCATGTGTGGGTCTACGCCAGCAAGTTCCCGCCCGACTGGGACTGCACCCCAGTTTTGGATCAGGTTTTTGGTGATTTTAAATATGCCGGGTATCAAGGTGTTGAGCTTATGGAGGCTAACCTCCGCAACGGAGATGCGATGAACCGCCTACCGGAGCTGATTGAAAAATATAAAATACCCGTCACCGGCACCTCTTATTACGGGGATATGTGGGATAGAACCCGGCATCAGGAAATCCTGGAAGATGCTGAATTGGTGTTGGAGCGGCTGCACCAGTTGGAAGGAATCACCTTCGGGATAACAGTAGGCGATGCGGGTCGTATCAAAACCGAAAAGGAATTGGATGACCAGGCGGATCTGCTCAAGCGGCTATTGACAATATGCAAGAAAAATAAAATTCAGCCCAATCTTCACAATCATACCTTCGAAGTGGAAAACAACCTCCATGACTTCAAAGGAATTCTGGAGAGAATTCCCGAAATCCCCTTAGGGCCGGACCTTAACTGGTTGATCCGCGGGGGAGTGGATCCGGTGTGGTTTATCAACACTTACGGGGACAGGATGGTGTATTTGCATATCCGGGACCAAGGAGCGGATGGCAGATGGACACGTGCAGTAGGGGAAGGCGTAACGGATTTCCCTGCTATTGCCGATGCGCTGAAAAAGGCGAATTTCAATGGAAGGGCCGCAGTAGAACTGGCATTTGAAACGCCTCCCGAAGGTGAAGTGAAAGAGGATTGGAAGAAGAGCAGGGAATATGTAAGAAACGTTTTTGGATGGTGATTGGAATGGATAAAAACAATAAAGCAGAACCTCTTGTTTCGCCTAACCTGAATAACAGAGGAGTAAAAGAAAATACTTATGATGCCATTGTCATTGGCTCGGGAATCACCGGCGGATGGGCGGCCAAAGAGCTTTGCGAAAAGGGACTAAAGACTTTGGTATTGGAGCGGGGTAGGAACGTAGAACATATCAAGGACTATCCTACGGCTACGAAAAACATATGGGAATTTAAACACAGAGGACAGCTTAGCCTCCAGACACTGGAGGAAAACCCCGTCGCCAGCAGTTGCTATGCCTTCAACGACGGTACCCAGCATTTTTTTGTGAAAGACAAGGAGCATCCCTATGAACAGATTAAGCCTTTTCACTGGATCCGTGGTTATCAGGTCGGGGGGAAATCATTGATATGGGGGAGATGGACGCAGCGCTGGAGCGATTTGGATTTTGAGGCCAACGCCAAAGAAGGAATCGCCATTGACTGGCCGATTAGATATGATGATCTAGCCCCCTGGTATTCCTACGTGGAGAAATTTGTAGGCATCAGTGGAAACAGGGACGGAATCCCTCATTTGCCCGATGGCGAGTTTCTTCCGCCAATGGAGATGAACTGTGTGGAAAGGCATTTTAAGGAGAG
>CAZHZP010000131.1:0-6977 GCA_964537165.1 uncultured Roseivirgaceae bacterium
CGATCTTTGTTTCTGAAAGCTGGCTTCTTTTAATATCTTTGCACACATTCAAATCAAAATTTTCCTCATATTAAATTTTATATTTCATGACTAAAGTAACTGTAGTAGGAGCCGGTAACGTAGGCGCGACCTGTGCTGACGTGCTGGCATACCGGGAAATTGCAGAAGAAATCGTGCTGGTAGATATTAAAGAAGGGGTCGCCGAAGGAAAGGCACTGGATATTTGGCAAAAAGCGCCTATCAATTCCTATGATAGCAGAACCGTAGGAAGCACCAACGACTACTCAAAAACCGCCAATTCCGATGTGGTCGTCATCACTTCCGGACTGCCCCGCAAGCCGGGTATGACCCGGGATGACTTGATCGAAACCAATGCGGGAATCGTTAAGTCCGTGACCGAAAATGTGGTGAAACATTCGCCGGATGCGATCATCATTATCGTCTCTAATCCACTTGACGTAATGACTTACCAAGCCCACATTACTTCTAACCTATCCAGAAACAAAGTAATCGGGATGGCGGGTATACTCGATACAGCTCGCTACAGGGCATTTTTGGCGGAGGAACTGGATATTTCTCCAAAGGAAATCCAGGCGATCCTTTTGGGTGGCCACGGTGACACCATGGTTCCTCTTCCAAGATATACTACAGTAGCTGGTATCCCTGTTACCGAACTGATCGGAAAAGAAAAACTGGATGCCATCATTGAAAGAACCAAATTTGGCGGTGGGGAACTGGTGAAACTGATGGGTACCTCCGCCTGGTATGCGCCAGGTGCTGCCGCTGCCCAAATGGTAGAAGCCATTGTCAAAAACCAAAAAAGGGTGTTCCCGGTATGCATCAAGCTTGAAGGCGAGTACGGTATCGACGACTGTTATTTGGGCGTTCCAGTGATCTTAGGCAAAAACGGTATAGAGAAAGTCATTGAACTGGATCTAAACGCAGAAGAAAAAGAACTATTGGAAGTGTCCAGGTCCCACGTTAAAGAGGTGATGTCGGTGTTGGACAATATTTCCGACAAATAGTCCCCTAGAAATATTTTTTCAGGAAGTGAGATAAAGTCGGTGTCAGGAGGAAAAAATCTTCCTGTCGCCGGCTTTATGTTTTTTACTTTAGTCCGGCTGCATTACCTTTAAACTCCCAACGTTTAATATAAATTTTCTGCGGTGAAAGTCATTAAGAATTTATTGGTCCTCTTATTGGTAATATTTTTGGGCGGGGCGGCTTACTTTTTAACTACAAATTTCCTGTTAAACAAACGCCTTCATGCTGCCGATGTGATTCCCGCGGAAGCTATTCTCGTGTTCGAAACAACAGACCCCGTCAATACCTGGAACCAGCTGGTCAGTCAGCCTCTGTGGGAAAGGCTTAGGGATATCCCCTCTCTACAAAACCTGGAAAGCCGCTTGTTGGCTTTGGACAGCCTTAGCGGGAGAGGCGGTAAGCTCGGAGCCACCCTGAAAGGGACTGAGTTTGCCATCTCACTTCACTCCTCCTCAAAGAACGAATTCGCCTTTCTGTTTTCCATCGGCTTTCCCGGAAAGGGCAACGAGGAATTTATCCAATCCCTGGCTTCAAAGATAGATGAAAGAGATATCCGGTCCAGAAACTACAGCGGGGTGAGGGTCTTTGAATACCAGCATCCCGGCGACGGCAGTGCCTTGTCCTATGCCTTGGTAGGCAACCTGCTGTTGGGAAGCTATTCTTCCTTTCTTCTGGAGGATGCCATCAGGCACTCCCAATCCCGGGAGCTGGCAGGTTTTAAAGCCTCTTCTTCTGCCCTGTATGCAGACCAGCCAGGGTCTGGCGGACTGGGGACAGTGCGGTTGAATAGCGTCGGAATAGCAAAATTTATTGAAGGGATCAGCGGGGGCAATGCACGCAAAGAACTGGACTACTTCGCAAAAAACAGGTTGGCAGCAAATCTGGAATTAAAGTTTGCGGACAACAAGGCGGTATTTGAAGGAACCTCCTTTTTTGCTGATGGGAATAAAATAAACATCAAGGGCAATGGAAATAACAAGCAAGATCCTTTTAGCAACTATGTTTCCAACAGGACAGCCGTTTTTCATCGGTATAACGTCATAGACCCATTCCAGATTCAGGCATTGCCCAATCTGGCCTTTGAGGTTAAAAACACCCTGAAAGGAGATATGCAGGGCTTTTTTTCAGAGGACCAGTTTTTTAGGCGCTTGACGGGCGAAATCGGTTATATGGTGTTTGAAGAAAGCGGCGCGGCTGTGAAGGAGCGTGTTCTCTTAATGAAGACATCGGATGCGGACAAGCAAATAGATTTGCTCAAAGAATTCAATTGGACCCTTGTCGGCAAAGATGCGGAACAGCTGGAACAGGACGTTTATCTGGGGAAACGCATTTTTGGCATCGGGACGGAGGAATTTCCCGCCCATGTTTTTGACGGGCAGTTTACAGGCTTCCCGCAGACCTATGTCACGGCATATGACAACATGATCGTCATGGGTAACAGCATGAAGGCCGTGAGGAGTTTTTTGGATGACATGTACAATGACAATACCTGGGGAAAGTCAATCTACCATAAACAGTTTTTGGAGTATGCTTCGCCGGAGTCAGGTTATGATTTCCTGATCAATGTTCCCCGGCTATGGACCGAAATCATCAATGCCGCATCTCCTGAGTGGGAGGTCTTTTTTCAGAAATATGCACCCCAGCTTAAATCCATAGAATGGCTGGTATTAAAACAAAAGGGCAGCGATACGCAAATCGAAACCCAATACCGATTGGATGCCATCAAGCCCGTAACCGATATCGTCCTGGCAGAAAATATGGCGGTGCAGTTTGATCAGCGGCTGATCTATGGGCCACAGACCTTGCAGAATTTCAACGACCGCAGTAAAGAATACCTGGTACAGGATGAGAGCCATCAGGTTCATCTGGTGACCGATGATGGAGACATCGTCTTCAGGCAATCCGTGCAGGGAAAGATCACCGGTGAGGTCTTTCAGATTGACTACTATAAGAACGGAAAGCTACAACTGCTTTTCGCTACGGATGAAGCTATTTATGGGTTTGACCGGTTGGGAGCCCTGCTTCCCGGTTATCCTATCCAGGTACCTTCGGGAGAGCGTATCCATTACCTGAATCTTGTTGATTATGATAAGGATTTGGAATACCGGTATTTTGTTGCCACTGAGTTTGGCAGCCTGTTTCTCTTTGACAAAACAGGCGAAGCACTTGAAGGCTGGTCACCAAAATATACTTCCGGTGCGCTGGCGACGGCTCCTGCGCATTATCGGATTCCACGGGTAGGTGATTTTATGATTGCCGTTACTACCTCCGGAGAATTATACCTGACCAACCGTAAAGGAGCGCTCCGTTCAGGTAATCCGGTCAAGCTGGGCGAGGACGTTGCCACAGGCTATGCGATTATCGGAAGCAACCAGGCTGCAGGCACACAACTGGTCACCATCAACCGAGCCGGTGAAGTGGTGAAAGTTAATTTTAACGGCGAAGTGACCTATAGGAACCAATTGATGCGCCCTGACCGTGATACCCGCTTCCAGCTGGTCAGTGACCAGTCGCAGGACAACCACCTGTTTGTTCTCCATGAATACAACAAGATTTCTGTTTTAGATGCTGAAGAGCAGCCTCTTTTCGAAAAGGACATCTTTTCGGAAAACATAGAATTTCAATATTTCTCCTTCGGTGGGGATAAGAATATTTTTGTCGTGATCGACAAGGTGCAGGAATTTATCTATCTCTACAACCTTCAAGGCCAGTTGTTGAATACCAGGCCGATCAGTGGCTATGAAAAAATCGACATCAGCTACTCTGGCAGCAATAATGAATACAGTATCCTGGCTATCCATGGCACCCGCTTGTCAGAATACAAGATGCCGCTATAGTTGCTTTTATCTACTGAAAATTCAGATAAATGGTGATGGATTTCTTTCTGACGTCCGATAAGGCTGAAGCGATCCTGGCGTCCGTGGCTTCAGGACGGTAAAGGTTGCGCAGACCGTGGGAGAATCTTATTTCAGGCGAGAATTTGAAGTATTTAAAATACAGATCAAAGCCCATCCCCAGTTCCACCGCCAGGTCTTTTCCGGTTAAGACGATGTCGTCCTCATCCGCTTCATCTTGCTTCTTGGTACGGATCTGGGGATTGACCCCGCCGACAAAAAACATCCGGGTATTGTTGAAGCGGTGCGATTTGTATTTAAAGAGAATGGGTAGTTCTACCAGTGTCTCCTCGGTAAGGAAGGTCAGCGGGGCCTGGTCCATAAATACTGTGCCGTCTGTTTGGTCTAAGCCACTGCCTGTGTTGCCCGTGGGATAAAACTGCACATCTGTCCTGTACTCATAAAATCCCACTTTTGGGGTGATCAACAGGTTGACCTGGTCATGCACTCTGGTGGTCAGCAGGAAGCCCAAAGCAAAACCGGGGGAATAAGCGGGCATGATGGAGCGGATATTATTGCTGGCGGGAACTTCCGGATCAAGGAAGGCATCTGCATATTTTACCCGAAAGGAACTGGTATGGCCTGCCAGAAAAAAACCGTAAGAAAACGTCTGATTATCGCCACCCGAGGAGTTAAAGATACTCCATTGCCTCTGGGCAAAGCCCTCGGAAAACAATAAAGAGAAAAATAAGAGCAACCCTATTTTTCTCCCACGTAGATGGAGCTTATTCCAAAAGTGAGTGATTTGCATGTTGTGTTTTTAAAGCCGACCTTTTCCAATATGCTTACAAATTCCTTACCATAGGGGAATGCCTGTACGGATTCCGGCAGATACGTGTAAGCGTCACTATCTTTGGAAACCAATTTCCCGATTTGCGGCAGGATATATTTAAAGTAGAAATTATACCCTTGTTTCATCGGGAATTTTTCAGGTTGTGAAAATTCCACGATTACGGTTTTGCCTCCCGGTTTCAGCACACGGTACATGTCGGACAGGCCTTTTTCCAGGTTTTCGAAATTTCTTACACCGAAAGAAACGATGACGGCATCAAAATTATTTTCGGGAAACAATAACTTTTCGGAATCCCCTAATTGAAGCTCGATCAGGTGATCCAGCTTTTTCTTTTTCATTTTTTTCTTTCCCTCTTCCAGCATCCCTTCCGAAATGTCCACCCCGATCACCTTGTCCGGATTTAGCGCCAAGGCTTCGATGGCGAAGTCGCCGGTACCGGTGGCGATATCCAGGATCAGTTTGGGCTGGTCCTCTTGGAGCATTTTGATGGCTTTTTTTCTCCAGAGTACATCGATACCCATACTCAGGACATGGTTCAGGAGGTCATAGTTCTTGCTGATGTTGTTAAACATGTTGGCAACCTGCTCTTTCTTGCCCTCGTTCCGATCCTTATAGGGTACTATTGACATTTTTACTCTTCTATGGTTGCACAATATTACTAAAAATGCCGGCATTGGAAAAATGTCGGGCAGTTAATGAAAGCCGATTATAAATGGAAAGCCCTATCTTTGCGGTAATTGAACCTTGACGGAAAGCACATGATTAAAAAGGCCGAATTCCTTATCAGTAACACCGATTATAAGAAATGCCCCTCGCCCCACCAGCCGGAATTTGCCTTTATTGGCCGCTCCAATGTGGGAAAGAGCTCCCTGATCAATATGCTGACCAACAATAAAAACCTGGCAAAAACCTCCGGAACTCCCGGCAAAACCCAGCTGATCAACCATTTCGGGATTGACGAACGGTGGTATATGGTGGATTTGCCCGGTTACGGCTACGCCAAAGTCGGAAAAAGTGTCAAAGCCGGCTGGGAAGGCATGATCAAAGGCTACCTGACCCATCGCGAAAACCTGGTCGCCACCTGTGTGCTGATCGACAGCCGCCTTCCTCCCCAAAAAATAGATCTTGAATTTATCCTCTGGTGCGCGGAAAACGAGGTGCCCATTGTCCTCGTATTCACCAAAGCGGATAAGCTTGCAAGGAGTAAGGTCAAATCCAATGTCTCGAAATTTTTAAAAGCTTCGGAGGAAATTTTTGAAGAAGCGCCGCTATATTTTATCACCTCTTCTGAAACATCGGAGGGTAAGGAGGAGTTAATAAACTTTATCGAAGAAAATACAGAACAATTTTATAAGGAACAATAAGGGCAACTTGGGCTTTAAGGCATAAGATTTATATTTGCCCTTCATTTTAAAAAGACAGCAATGGAATTTAAAGAAATAGCAACTGTAGCAGGAAAGCCGGGATTATACAAAATCCTCAAACCCAGCCGAAGCGGCGTCATCCTCGAATCGATGGATGATAAAAAAGCCAAGCTGGTAGTAGGCGGCAACCACAGAGTTTCCATCTTGAGCGAGATCTCCATTTACACCTTGACCGAAGAAGGCGCAGCCCCTCTGGAGGAGGTGATGAGAATGATAGAATCGGAATTCCAGGGGGACACCGGACTGGCCTCTGACGCGGACAATGATGAATACCATGCTTTTTTGAAGCATATCCTGCCGGAATACGATGACAGCAGGGTCTATGTCTCTGATATCAAAAAACTGATCAACTGGTACAGAATCATCCGGCAATTCGACCCTGAGCTGCTTCAGAAAAAAGAGGAGGCGCCCAAGGAAGAGAAGGACGATAACTCCGCTACAGAATAACAAGCTTTGTCAGCAGCAGGACCTAAGATGGCCTGCTGCTTTTTTATTTTACCAGCCCTGGTCCTGGATGATTTTATCGATCAGGTGGTCGATAGACTCGTCAAGGATATCATATACCGCTTCGAAACCTGCTGCGTCCCCAAAATAAGGATCAGGCACATCCGTATGGGCAGCATCAGGCTGGAATTCTCTCATCAGATACAGATGGGGATGGCTCTGGTTTGACCGCTCCATCAGGCTACGTACATTTTTTAGATTGGAGTCATCCATGACAAGGATATAGTCAAATTCCTCGATGTCCGCTGGACTGATCTGCCTTCCCGAGTGATCGATCAGAATGCCCCTGTTTTTTGCACAGGCAATGGTCCGGTGGTC
>CAZHZP010000132.1:0-6973 GCA_964537165.1 uncultured Roseivirgaceae bacterium
GAGGTCGTAATGCGGCTTTCCTTTCTTCCTGGGCTTGAAAAATCCGCCACAGAGTCGATCTGGATCACGATATTGCGATCTTCCGTGGACATCCCCGGGATCTGCGCCACCAGTTTGACCTGCCGGTCTCTGACGATGGCGAAGTCCATGGGCACGAGGTTCATGGTACCGCTCGATTGCAGGTGTTTTCCCACACTCACCGCATTGTTCATGTAAGTCAATTCCTCTACCCGTCTTTCCTGATTGACAGTGATACTGAAGATATTTTCCCCAAAGGAGTTGATCCCTGTATTGGGAACTGTAAAAGAAAGGGTATCCCTTCGAAACACTGGAGCAATTGTAAAGGGATCGTAGGTGACTAGCGTACCATCAGGAAGCTGTCGGGAGATGTTGATACTGATCGAATCCAGATCCGCCCTGCCGATATTTCTGATTACAAAAGAGAGATCTAAGGAATCAGAAAGGCTGTTTAAAGGTGCGCCGTTGAAGCTATTGAGGTAAACATCTTCCGCCCGGATCGCATAATCCGCTTTGTCCGCAGGGAACATCCTCACCGCCGGATCCCCCAGCATAATCATCTGGCTGACGTGGGACCTGTTCACCGCATTGAAGCCGTATCTGGAATAAAACAGCCTTTCTGCTTCTATTTTCACCTTGCCAACAGACTGATGGATCAAAGAGGAATCAGAAAAAGCCTTGATATAAAATGACTCTGAGTACCTTCTTAAATAGGTATCCACGCCTATGCTGGAATGGGCCATGTAATTTGACGCGCCCCTATCAGGCGTGAGTATCCAATCTTCACCGAAGGTATAGGCATCACCAAATGCATTACCGGCATCACAACCGTTCAGGAGCAGAACGGGGTATTTTCCCTTGTTGTCATAGCCCAGTTCGTTGACACTGACAAAGCCTATATCTATATCGGTGGTAGCAGGCGCCGAATGCCCGAAGAAGGTCACCAAGCTTGTCCCCGCATTGACCTCCTCGGAAATATTGATCATTTCCACCACCTCGTTGGAGCGTTTTCGGATGGTTTTGACTTCGCCTCCGAGATAAATGTCCTCGGCGATGTCTTTAAAGCCGTTGAGGAAATTGAAAAACCGTTCCAGCTCAAAAGCCGACCTGCCCCCGCTAAGATGGACAAGGTTCTTTTGCCAATCTTCCTGCACCCCCAGTGCATCCTTTTCCTTGACCTTGTCCAGGTAATAGCCGACTTCTGCCGGCGTCCGGGCCGGGATCCTACCCACCGCGATAGATTGGCCATCAGGATCGCTTGGATTCAACCCCAACGCATAGTCGTTATCGGCATAAGGATAACCTGCGGGAGGCAACAAATCCTGAAAGCTAAAGGCAGCCGGATTGTTCCGGTAAGTATAATTCACGCCGCTCACCCTCCGGGTGTTATAGATGCCATACGACCGGCCGACCAACAACAGGTATTCCGGCTGATGCCTTGCTGCGTAATGCCTGAGAAATTCAAAGATGGCCAGGGGGGATTTTTCCCCATGAGAAAATTGATTGTAAAGGTCCTGGACATTCACCGTCAGGGTATCAAATCCTCCCCCGGGAGCCGAAGCCCGGTATGCCGCATAAGCCGTCACCGGATCCCCATAGGAAGGGGAGGGCTGGCGCAACAGTTCATTGGAAATGATGATATAATCCGAGGGCTGTTGGAGCACATTTCTAAAGCGGACTTTTTCCATCAGGTTAACCCGAACAATGTCGCTGGTTTGCTGCACCAGGACTTTTGAGGGGGCACCCACTTTACCGACAGAGACGGCCAAGTGATTCGCCACCCTCGAAACAGCGGCTTTAACGGGATTGTTAAAATCACCAATGTCATAAGCGACATAATCCGCATAAATATCGCTGATTTCCAATCGGCCTTCTCCCTCGGGAAAAATAAAGACTTCGTGCTCAAAATCCCCTGCAGCAACCATCTTCTCATAGTTAACCTTGATGTAGCTTACGGAAACGTTGTCCACTGCACCATCTACGCCTAGAGGGGAGACCCTTATTAGCAGTTCCCCATTAGCTCCAAAATCAGAGGCCAACACCCTTTCTTCTATTTTTAAATATTCAAAATCCGGAAAAGCGTACTGTCCTATCTCCCTCAATCTACCCGCGGACGGGCCTACCCGGATAGCAACCAAGTGGGAAGTCTCCGACCTGCCCACCAACCCGAGGGTAATGGCCGCTTCTGCCGAAGGAGAGACAGGGCCCAAATCATTCAGTGGATGATCTCGATGGCTGCCACGGGTGATCACCGGCCCCATCCACCCCTGCCCCACATCATAGGTGGACAGTCTGGTACCTGCGGTGTACGCCTTGCCGAGGCTATACTGGTCAGCATAGATCTCCAGATGTTCCGTCTGATAATCACCAAACGGGGGAAGGTTGTTGGGAGAGGGTTCATGGAGGGCTATTCTTCTGCCCCTTTGACCCGGTGTCACGGTAAGAAAATAGGCAGTGGTATCGCTGTGGGTATTGTAATAGGGGTTGGGGATCATCGCCACATCACCATACAGCTGCGCATCCAGTGTGGCATCGTTTCGCTTTCCGACAAATTCCACATAGTCGGTGGTATTGAACTGCCCATCTTCTTGCCCGTCTATATGTACTGCTATTTCCTCTCCCCGGTGAAATACCCGGATCTCCCTGGGATCTAACAGGTTCATATTGATTCCGGAGGCAGAAAGCGCGGTGTAACTTAGCTGATACACGCCATCCTTGGCCGTAGGGATTTTATAATAGTCACGGGAATAATCTATCCAAGCTTCCTGAGCGATACCCTGGAAGGAAAAAAAGAACAGCATCGCAGTAAAAAGTCGTCTCATGGCCAATTTCAATTTTCTCTCCATCCCTTATACAGCCTGAACCCGCTTTTCAGGGGATTGACTTTGAATTTTAAACTAAAAACATGTGAATAGGGCGTTTCTGATACACTGCCTATGTCGGTCAAGGCGTAATCAATATAAAACCGCTCGTTCAACAACAAGCCCAGCCCGAAGCTAGGTTGAAAAGAAGTGTAAGTAGTGGCGTCGAAATCTTTTAGCCTTTGGATATTGCCTGCTCCGCCACGCAAATAGACGATATTTTTGTAACCTACTTCAATCCCTGCCTTAGGGTCAATACTTACGGCGTCAGAACTCGCTACCGTATTCCTCTTTCCATCAAAAGTCAGGTTCAGATCAAGCACTGTCTGCAAGGAAAAGTCTTCACTGAGTTCAAAATCCCGGGTCACACTGAGGATGGCCTGAGGAAGCGTCAATTCAAGGGAGTTTACGGGAACCACATTGTCTGTTTGGGCATAGATTTCCCTGACCAATTCCGCATTGTGGGACCAAGCATTGAAAGTGGTCGTAATGTCCCGCAGCATCACGCC
Source organism: uncultured Roseivirgaceae bacterium (assembly GCA_964537165.1). Lineage (GTDB taxonomy): Bacteria > Bacteroidota > Bacteroidia > Cytophagales > Cyclobacteriaceae > DATGMS01. Next base: position 3,389 of record CAZHZP010000132.1, read on the forward strand.
GACCCGCCACTGCTCCAGCAAAAAAATGCCGCCTGCATCCAGGCCAAAGCCCCAGGCAGAGGCGAATTTCCCTACATTACGATGAATAATCTTGGCATTCATCCCCAGCTTAACTACATCGCTGATATCCCGGGCATAGGAAAGTAGCAGCGCATAGTCCGCAGCATTGAAAAATTGGATGTTGTCGTAGTTGAGCGCGCCGTTGGCATCATACAAAAAGCGGGTATCAGGTATGTCATCCACCCCAAACCGGATCAGGGACACAGCGACTTGATTGTCCTCATAAATATTGGTGGAAAAGGCCGCATAGTCGAATTTGGCGATGCCGGCAAAATATTCCGCATGCATCAGCGAGAACTCGTACTGATGATCAATCCCCAACAATCCCGCGGGGTTCCAATAGGCGGCAGTGACATCTTTAACGGAAGAAACCTGCGCCCTTCCCATCGACAAGGCCCTTGCCCCCACCCCGATATTCATAAATTCATTGGAGTATTTGGGAGCAATGGATTGGGGTTTAACCGGGAAATAGATCAAAAAAAACATGATCCCCAAAAAAAACATCCTAATCCCCATATAATGACCTGTTTTCACGCTGCAAAATAAATAAAAAATGGAGTAAAAGGTCGCCGTAGGTAAAATAATCCTCCGGGAAAACATCCTTCAAAAAAGATAAGAGATGCGCGGCTAGGCCTTCATTCTTAGCGCCATGCATAACTAGATTCGATCAAGTCGAATTTCACAATAGATTCCATCTATAATTACATCGAAATTATCAATTGTTATTTTCCACTATACCAACATACATTTGGCCTTCCGCCCCAGATGAAAGCGGTGAGAAAAAAATACCCGTAAAATAAAAAATAATGGAAAAACAATCTGACGACATCAGTAAATGTTCCTTTCACAATGGCACGATGAAACTCAATGCTGTCAGTGGCAGCACTAAAAGCAGGGACTGGTGGCCCCAATGGCCTGCAATAAGACCATAGGCTACGTCCGTTAATGAACAGGCAGCTGTTCGGTCCAATCACACTCACCGCCCAAAGGCGCCGCATTTTCTGAGGGTCTGAAAGAAAAAAATCTCTCATTTTCCAGCTCACCTCACCGTTAAAAAACCAACAGTTAGCGCCGTCAAAGCCCCGCCAAGGCCATATGTGCCTAATGAAGCGCATATTGTAAACCCAGAATCTTTTATTACAAGGTAATGGCTATAACTTTGGTACTGTTTTTTTAATAGAACTTCCCGCAGGCCATATGTGACCAATCAACTCACACCTATGCCTGGCATATAAAGACAAATTCGATACGATGAAAGCATCCAACACACAAGTACAAATGCGGAAGGGAATATTAGAATTCTGCATTTTGCATATTATTGCACGGGGAGAAGTGTATGCGACGGACATGATCGAAGAGCTGACCGAGGCTCAACTCATTGTGGTGGAAGGCACTTTGTACCCTTTATTGAACAGGTTGAAAAATGCTTCCCTGGTCTCCTACAAATGGGTGGAATCCGAATCGGGACCTCCCCGAAAGTATTACTCCATCACCCCCTCGGGAAGCCAGTTTCTCGGAGAACTGGACAATACCTGGGCCTCTCTCCAACAATCCGTCAATCTAATTACCTCTAATATCAAGTCATGAAGAAGACATTAAGCATCAATATAAGCGGCATCCTGTTCCACATAGAGGAAGATGGATACACTACGCTAAAGGCCTACCTGGATGCCATCAACAAGCATTTCTCCCATTATCAGGACAATCAGGAGATTATTACCGATATAGAAAACCGCATCGCCGAGATTTTCCTCAGCTACCTTAAAAACAACAAACAGGTCATCACTGCGGAAAACGTATCGAACCTGATCGAAAAAATGGGAACCATCGCTGATTTCAAGGCCGGCGAAAAGGATCTTGAACCGAATCCCGCAACATTCAGGGAAGATACCCACGAAGAAAACGACTTCTATAAATACATCACACCGCCCGACCAGGAGACGGCAAAGGGTTATAAAAAACTGGCAAGGCTTCCCAACAGGAAAATACTGGGGGGCGTATGTGCGGGATTTGCCCATTACCTGGCCATTGATCCACTTTGGACAAGGTTAATCACGATCCTGCTGTTATTTAGTGGCGGGTTCAATATCGGGCCAAGCAATTTCTATTTCTTTCCCTGGGATGCGGATTTCCATTTTTCCTTCGGCTGGTGGACTGCTTTTGCCTATGTCTTGCTTTGGATCATTCTCCCGGTATCTTATGAGGAACCCGAAGACAAGAACATCAAGAAATTATTTCGGAACCCCGACGACCGCGTCATAGGCGGGGTCAGCAGCGGACTTTCTGCCTACTTTGATGTAGACGTACTATGGATCAGGTTGGCCTTTGTGGGGCTTGTTTTTGCTGGTGGGTCGGGCTTTGTCATCTACCTGATTCTTTGGATCATCACGCCTGTTGCCAAATCCATTACTGAACGGATAGAAATGAAAGGCGGAGCCATTACCTTGAGCAATATAGAAAGCACCATTCAAGAAAACCTGAACCCTGAGTTCCCCAAGAAAGAATCCCAGGGCAGAAAAATAGTCCTTGCCCCGTTCAGGTTCCTCGGAGAGGTCATCAATGGCATCGGTAAAGCCCTGGGGCCTTTTGGTCGGTTTCTCTTAGAAGTAGTAAGAGTCGTCTTCGGCCTGATCATTTTCTTCATTGGGATGATCGTCATCCTTACTCCCCTTCTTTTACTGGGGGTGTATTGGGAGCTGTTCAACAACGAGGATTGGAGCTATATTTTTGGCCCCATACCCTTTGATGCAATTTCCGAATTGCTGCCCCTCTGGTTAGTTGTTGCCGTTGCCGTAGCCATCCTGATACCCGGCATCGTGATGACCTTACTGGGTATCAGTGTCTTGATCAAGAGAAGCCTGATTGACGCCAGGTTCGGCTTGGTGACCTTTGGATTATGGTTGCTAAGTCTGATGATCTGCGCTTTTCAGGTACCCCGAGTGGTAAATCAGTTTAAGGAAGAAGCAATTCACGTCCAAGAGGAAGTTTTAGAAGTGCGGGAAGGAACCCTGGTCATCCATTCGCAAGGTAATTCTCCCAATGAGGATTTGGGGTTGATCTCGGTTACCCTGGAAGGTACACCGGACTCCTCCTTCACCTTGGTACAGGAATTCCGCTCCAAGGGCCGTAACCACGATGATGCCATTAGGAATGCTTCTGAAGTAAGGTATGACTATCTGCTTGAAGACACCGTGCTGACCTTCAACCGCTCGCTGGAATTCACTCCTGAATCGAAATTCAGGGGACAGGACCTTCACCAGACCCTGCGCATCCCCTACAACACTCCTTTTGTCATGGACAAGTCGATTCTGCCTATTTTGGAAGGAACCATATATTCCAATGGCTATAAAATGAAGGATGTGAATACCAAAAATCACTGGGTGTACAATGAGAACGGCTTGTTGTGCCTCAACTGTGTCAATGACCACAAAAACAGCCAAGAGGACAGCCTCTCCAGGGCCATGTTTAATGGGAGGTATTTTATGGAATAAATGTGGGAAGAGGGAAGCCGGATGCCGGGCTGTC